>JBIIYN010000138.1:0-9840 GCA_044346795.1 Pirellulales bacterium | reverse complement strand
GATCGCGCCGCCGAAATCGGGCGTGGGCTGGATGTCCGCGGCGGAGAAGTTCGCCACCTCCTCGACGCCGTCGACGATCACGCCATAGGGCCTCGTGCCGGTGCCGACGGTGGCGGCCACCTGCGTGACCACGATGCAGGTGCGGTCGTGATCCTGTCCGGCCGACAGGCCGAACCGCGTCCGCAGGTCGACCACGGGAATCACCTTGCCGCGGAGGTTGATCACGCCCCGGACGTGGGCCGGCATGTTCGCCACCCGCGTGATCGGGCAGATCCGGATGATCTCCCGCACCTTGAGGACGGGGATGCCATACGACTCCGGGCCGAGCGTGACCGTCAGATACTTGCCGGGGCTCGCGAGGGCTGCCGACCCGGCCGAAGCGGCGTCGGGAGCGGGGGTCGTGGGACTCATGGTTTTTGGGCGTGGATGACTACGCCGCCTCCGTGTGCCTTGGCTTCAATCGGACGAGTGCGTTGGTGTCGAGGATCAGCCCCACGCGGCCGTCGCCGAGGATCGCGGCGCCGGCGAAATCCTGCTGGTCGCGAAACGTCTCCCCGAGGCTCTTGATCACCACCTCCTGCTTGCCGACGAGATCGTCGACGAGCACGCAGCGGCAGTCCTGGCCGGCCTCGAGCACCATCACGATCCCGCGCGTCGGATCGACCACGCCACCGGAGATGCCCAGGTGCTCGGCCAGTCGCAACAGCGGCGTCAAGGTGCCGCGGACGCTCACCATCTCGCCGCGGCCCTGCACCCGGGAGATCGTCTGCGGCAGGGGGCAGAACGATTCCCGCACCGACACCGTCGGCACGACGAACCGCTGATCACCGACTTTCACGAGCAGCCCCTCGATGATCGCGAGGGTGAGGGGCAACGAGATCGTGAACGTGGTGCCGCGGCCCTCGGCCGAGTCGATCTCGATCGTGCCGCGTAGCCGCTCGATGTTGCGCCGCACGACGTCCATGCCCACGCCGCGGCCGGAGAGGTCGGTGACGCGGGCCGCCAGCGAGAAGCCGGGGGCGAAGATCAGGTCGAGTACCTCGCGATCCGAGAGCGGCTCCTGCGGATCGATCAGGCCGCGTTCGACCGCCTTGGCACGGATCCGGGCGACGCTCAATCCGCGGCCGTCGTCGGCGATCTGGATCATCACCATACCCCCCCTGTGAAAGGCGCGGAGGCTGATCGTCCCGCAGGGCTCCTTCCCGGCAGCGGCCCGGTCGGCCGGCGGCTCGATGCCGTGATCGGCGGCGTTGCGGATCATGTGGACGAGCGGATCGCCAAGCTCTTCCACCAGCGTGCGGTCAAGCTCGGTCTCTTCCCCCTCGAGCACGAGCCGGATCTCCTTGCCGACCTGGCCGGAGAGGTCACGGACGAGCCGGGCCATCTTCTGAAAGGTGCCGCGAATCGGCACCATCCGCAGCGAGAGGGCCGTGCGTTGCAGCTCCGTGGAGATGCCCCGGAGCTGGCCGAGGCTGCGGGCCAGCTGCTCGCTGGCCACCGACTGCACGTCGGAATGCTGGGAGACCATCGACTGGGCGATCACCAGTTCACCGACCAGATCGATCAGACCGTCGAGTTTGGCCGTGTCGACCCGCACCATGCCGGCCGCGCCGGCGCCCGCGGCGACAGGCCGCGCGGGGGCAGGCTGTTCGACGGTGGCCGCGGCCGGCGGCTGCGCTGCTGGCACAACGGGAACGACGACGGGCTGCGGCGGCGCGGGGGCCGGCATCACGGCCGCGGGGACCGGCATCGCAGGCGGTGGGATCACGGCCGCGGGGGCCGCGACCGGCGGAGGCGGCGAGGGTGCCTGCGGCTGCAACAACAGACGGCGGACGCCGTCGATCACGGCCTGCACCGGCAACGTGATCTGCCGACCAACATTGGCGCCCTCGATCTGCACGGCCATTTCGTCGATGAACCGCCGGAAGATGTCGGCACCGGCGAGGATCGCGTCGATCGCCGGCCGGTCGAGCGTGTAGCCGCCGCGGCGGGCGGCGTCGAGCAGCGATTCGAGCTCGTGGGCGAGCCGCTGGATCACCGCCAGCTTCATCACGCTGGCATTGCCCTTGAACGTGTGAAACGCGCGAAACACCGTCGCCAGCGTCTCCTGATCCTGCGGCCGCTCCTCGAGCACGAGCACGCCCTGTTCGATGTCCTGCAGCAGGTCCTGCGATTCGGAGCAGAACAGCCGCACGAGTTCCCCGTCGGCATCGTCGGGAAGCACGGAGACGAGCTGCTCTGCCGCTGCCGCGTTGACCGCCGGGGCAGGGGACTGGGTCCGGGCCGGTGCCGCAGGTGCGGCCGGCATGCCCTGGCTCATGGGCACGGCCGCTCCGCCCGCCGCCGACTCGCGGCCCCAGGCGATCACCGCATCCTCAACCCGCGGCTGCCAATCGTGGAGACGCACCAAGGAATCGGAGGTGAGCGTCGCCGCCACTCCGGGGCTCGTCTCGACCCGGCCGCGGGCCTCGGCCGCCAACGCCTGAATCGCCGGCGGCGCGCGCCCGGCCACGGACTGCTCGAGTTCAACGACGAGCCGCCGCAGTTCCTCGGCCGGCTTCTGGCCATGCGGATCCACGAAGGCCAGTTCGAGGCTGATCTGCCGCAGCAGTTTCCGGGCCTGTTCGACGGCGGCTGATCGGTCGTCGGTCATCGGTCGCTGTACGGAGAGTGCGAGCTGGCTCGGCCAAGGGCCGGAGGACGGCCCGAACCCTCAATCCTAACCTCTCATCTCGACGCCGGTTCGCCAATCCGGAGAGTCGCCTGGGTTTTCCTCGCCGGCACAACCGGCATAGCCGGCAGCCTCGTCTTCGTGCGATCAGGCGATCGAAATGCCCCGCGGCTCAGAGCCGCTGCCCACCATCGCCTCGAGGTTGCCGACCACGCCCCGCAGGCTGGCGGCCTGCGCGGTCATCTCCTCGGCGGCCACCGAGCCCTGCTCGGCCCCAGCCGCGGCCCGGTGGGTGACCTGCTCGATCTGACCGATGGCGGCCCCGATCCGCGCCACCGCATCGTGCTGCGCGCGGCTGCCGTCGCGAACGTCGGCCATGAGTCCACGGACCTCCGTGGAGAGCGCCGCCAGCGTGCGGACCGATTCCGACAGTTGCCCCATCTTCTCATGGCCGGAGCGGGTGCGGGCGATCGAATCCTCGATCAGCGTGGTGGACTCGCCGGCAGCGGCCTTGCACCGCTGTGCGAGCCGGCGGACCTCGTCGGCCACGACGGCGAAGCCCTGGCCGGCCTCGCCCGCCCGGGCGGCCTCGACCGCGGCGTTGAGCGCGAGGATGTTGGTCTGAAACGCGATCTCGTCGACGAGTTTGTTGATCTTGGAGATCCGGCCGCCCGCCGCGGCGATCTGCTCGATCGCCGTCACCATCTCCCCGAGCAGCGCCGTGGCCCCGGCAAACTCCCGCTGCTCACGGTCCACCAGTTCGCTCGCCGCCTCGGTCCGCCGCGTGTTGTCCGTCGCGCCCGCGGCCATCTCCCGGGCGGATGCGGCGATCTCCTCGAGCGACGCCACCTGCTCAGTCGCACCGTGGGCCAGGTGCCGGCTCGACGAGGCGACCTCGTTCGCGCCGGTGGCCACGTATTCGGAACTGGCCGACAGTTCGCCGATCGCCTGCCGCAGGGCGGCCGCATGACGCCGAATGCCGAGCCACGCCGACACCAGGGCCACACCCGTCAGGATCAGGCCCGCGCCGTGCAGGACGTCACCCCAGCGCCGGTAGCGAATCGTGGCGGCCTCCGTGCGCCGATCGAGGAGTCCGACGAACGCATTGATCGGCCCCATGATGATCGCCTTGTCGGCGTGATACTTGGCGTCGTGCATGATGCGGCGGGCCATCTCGTCGTCAGGCTCGGCTTTCCGCGTGTAACCGCCGCGGCTGTCGTCGAACTCCCCCTTCATCGCGTGCATGGCGATCGTTTCGGTCGTCACCAGGGCGTTGGAATTGTCTTCAGACTCCTTGAGCTTGGCGAACTCCTCGGCCGTGAACCCCTGCTGCTGCATGAGCGTGCGGAGCGGCACCTTGCGGCCGTCGGCACGAGGCTGCTTGCCGTTGCGGACGTCGAGCACGTGCCAATATTGCTGCTCGAACGACGGATCTCCCGTCACGACGTAGGTGCGGGCCAGCCTCGTCAATTCGTCGGAACTGGCGCGGAGTTCGTTGGCGAGCCGCAGCGACTCATGCCGGTTGGCGTGGCTGCGGTTGAGATCCCGCTGGTTCAAGAACGACAGCCACGACAGGAACATCAGGCCGATGACGGGACCGAGCGAGGTAAGCAGGAGGCGTTGCGTGGTGTTCATGGAACGTGCACGTGAAGACCTGGACGGGAGATCCGGTCGGGGAGGCTGCCGACCAACCCACCAAGTCTAGTTCGGGATTTCCGGGCACGTTCAAAGCAGCCGCAAGCCAGCGTCAAAACGGGCTTTTTCGTGCCCGCGGGGAGGGAATCCGGCGTTCGGCTATCATGCTGCCCGCGGCCGCGTGCGGCATCCAGCCCGCCGCCTGTTTGCCTGGTGTCGATTCCAAAGCCTCCGGAGCGCCTCCCGTGCCAGCCAGTTCACCCCGTCGTCTCGTCGTTCATGGTGCCGCGGGCCGCATGGGGCAGCGGATCATCGCCTGCGCGGCGGCCGAATCGGCCGGCTCCGTTCCAGCCTGGCGGCTCGTGGCCGCGCTCGAGCGGGCGGGCCATCCGCGGCTGGGAGACGACGCTGGCTCCCTTTCCGGCATCGCCGCCGCCGGTGTGCCCGTGACCGAGACCTGGTCCTGCCCGGCCGACGTGGCGATCGACTTCTCGCTGCCCGGCGCCGTGGCCGGCATCGCGGCGGCCTGCGTGAAGGCGGGCGTGCCCCTGGTCGTGGCCACCACGGGGCTCGAGGCCTCCGACCGGCGGGCGATCGACGAGGCGGCCCGCACGATCGCGGTGCTCCAGTCGCCCAGCATGAGCCTCGCCGTGAACATCGCGATGGACCTGGTCAGCCGGGCCTCGGCCCTGCTCGGGCGGGTGGGCAGCCGGGCCGACGTCGAAATCATCGAGTGTCACCATCGCCACAAGGAGGATTCCCCGAGCGGCACGGCGCTCAAGTTTGGTCAGATCGTGCAGGATTCCCTGGGACTCACCCGCGCGGCCCACGGCCGCGAGGGCCGGCCCGGCGCCAGGCCGGCCGACGAGATCGGCTACCACGCCGTCCGGGCCGGCGACAATCCGGGCGAGCATACGATCCTGTTCGGGCTCGATGGGGAGTCGCTCTCGGTGAATGTCCGCGCCACGAGCCGCGACTGCTACGCCCGCGGCGCCCTGGCGGCGGCGGCGTTTCTGGTGGGCAAGCCCGCCGGCCTCTATTCGATGCGCGACGTGCTGGGCTTGGCGTAGCATCAACCCACGAGCGGAGCGATCAACCGTAGAGATCGATCGCCTGCACGATCTCGTCGAGCCGGTTGCTCACGCTCACGGCCCGGTTCGCGAAGCTGGCCCGGCTCACGCCACGGCTGCCGAGCACCTCGTTGAAGAGCTTTTGATCGGTGGTGTGGTAGGCCACGGTCGCGGTGGGGTCCTTCAGCTGATGGCCGGTGAGGATGCAGACCACCCGCTCGTCCCGCCCGATCACACCCTCGGCCACGAGTTGCCGCGCGCCGGCCACGCTCGCCGCGCTCGCCGGCTCACAGCCGAGCCCCCCGGCCCCCACCTGCGCCTTCGCGTCGAGAATCTCCTGCTCCGTCACCTCGCGGACCACGCCGTCGCAGACCTCGAGGGCCCGCAGGCACTTGTTGAGGTTCACCGGCCGGTTGATCTCGATGGCGCTGGCGATGGTGTCGGCCCGCTTCTTGTCGCGGTCGAGCTCGTCGTAATAGTGGCAGGCGGAGGAGAGATCGGCCCGGCCGCCGTCCCAGCGGAGACCCCGCTTGTGGTAGAGCTCGTAGAGGGTGTTGGCGCCGGCGGCGTTGATCACGGCCAGCCGCGGCACGCGGTCGATGAGCCCGAGCTTCCGCAGCTCCGCGAAGGCCTTGCCGAAGGAGCTCGAGTTGCCGAGGTTGCCGCCGGGCACCACGATCCAGTCGGGCACCTCCCAGCCCATCGATTCGAGCACCCGATACATGATCGTCTTCTGGCCTTCGAGCCGGAAGGGATTCACGCTGTTGACCAGGTAGATGCCGAGCTTGCCGGCCACTTCCTTGACGCGGGCCATGGCGTCGTCGAAGTCGCCGGCGATCTGGATCGTCAGGGCGCCATAGTCGAGCGCCTGCGAGAGCTTGCCGTAGGAGATCTTCCCGGAGCCGATGAAGATGATGCCCCGCATGAGACGGGTGACCGCGCAGTAGACGGCCAGCGAGGCGCTCGTGTTGCCGGTCGAGGCACAGGCGGCACGGCGGGCTCCGATCATGCGGGCGTGTGTGAACGCGGCCGACATGCCGTTGTCCTTGAACGATCCGGAGGGATTGAGGCCCTCGTATTCGAGGTGCAGCCGACCGGGATTCATCCCGACATACGCCCCGACCCCGTCGGAGGCGGCCAGCAGCGTCTGCCCCTCGCCGATCGTCACCACCGATTCCCGCGGCGCGAATGGGAGCAGTTCGTGGAATCGCCAGACGCCGCTGTAGGCCAGGGGATCGCTCCGCCGCATCCACTTGCGTTCGAAGACCTCGAACGACGTGGGGGGCCGGATGCGGTCCCAGTCGTACTCGACGTCGAGCAGGTTGCCACAGACCGGGCAGGCGGTCAGCACCTCGTCCACCGAAAACGTGGCGCCGCAGGCCGGATCGATGCACTGCTGAAATGCGAGATCGGTGCGAGCGGCTACGGTCACAGGGCGAAACTCCACGAAATCCGAACCAACGAAAGCCAGCGCAGCGGAACCCCCAGGCCATTTTTCGGCACGGGCGTGCCGGCGGCTGTGGAAAGAGTTTCGTCTGGCCGACGCGGCCAGAATCCCGCGCCGAGGCTCCCAAAGACTAGGTCAAGGTTTTCAGGCCAGCAAGGGTTTTCCGGTGTCGTTCCCGCCAAGCCGAGCCGCCCTGCATGGGTCCAGCCGGGCACAAAACCTGCCAGTTTGACAGCCCCGGCTGCGGAGTCTATCCTGCAGGACCGCGAGACCGAAGGATCCGTATCCGGGCTGTAGGCGGCTGCCGGACGGCATCCCAGCGGCCTCGCCGGGAACGAGACGGGAACGACTCCCATGAAAGCGACAGAGACGAAGGCGTTCAAGGCGACGCTCCAGGCGATGCGGTCCAGGCTGCGGGGCGACGTCACCACGATGGCCGACGCCGCACTCCGCAAGACCCGCTCGGAATCGAGCGGCGACCTGTCGAGCATGCCGATCCACATGGCCGACATCGGCTCCGACGCCTACGAGCAGGAGTTCACACTGGCGCTGATGGCCACCGAGGAAGACACGCTCGATCTGGTCGAGCAGGCCCTCGAGCGGATCCGCACCCGGCGGTACGGCACCTGCGAGGAGTGTGGCGGCGTGATCGCCAAGAAGCGGCTGGAGGCGATTCCCTTCGCCCCCACCTGCATTCGCTGTGCGGAAAAACTGGAGCACGACGGGCCCGGCGGCGGTGCGGCCGGGCGGCCGCGACAGCCCCGCTGACCGCCCGACGGCCGTCACGCCTTCCCACCGGCTGCCATGCCCCACCACCGCGGCTGGTTTTCATTCGCCACCATCGCCGCGCTGGCCGCGGGGATCGACCTGGCGACGAAATCCTATCTCTTCGAGCGGCTCGGGCTTCCCGGCGAGCGGCCGGGCATCGTGCTCGTGCCCGGCATGCTCGCCCTCGAGACGAACCTCAACGAAGGGGCCCTGTTCGGCATGGGGCAGGGATTCGGCGCCGTGTTCGCCGCCGTGTCGCTCGCCGCCATCGCCGGCATCCTCTGGATGGTGTCGCGGCCGGCCACGCGAGGCGATCGCTGGCTGCTCCTGGCCCTCGCCCTGATCACCGGCGGCATCATCGGCAACCTCTACGACCGGCTCGGCCTGCCCGGGCTTGTCTGGCACGCGCCGCCCGAGCGACGGGGCGAGTTGGTGCTGGCGGTGCGCGACTGGATTCACTTCAAGCTCGAGGGCATCATCGACTGGCCCATCTTCAATCTGGCCGACTCGTGGCTCGTGATCGGCGCAGGACTGATGCTGCTGCTCTCCCTGCGGACGCCGCCGACCGCCGAGCCAGAGGCCGAGGAGGGAGCCGCACCGTGACCACCCACGCAAGCCAGACCAACCAGACCACTCCCGCGATCGATCCACCGCCCGAGGCCGACGTGAGCCGGCGACTCGAAATCGCGCTGGCAGCCGTCCGCCCGGCCGCCGAGACGACCCGCCGCTGGTTCAACGCCCCCGATCTCGCCGTCGTGGAAAAGGACGATCGCTCACCCGTCACGGAGGCCGACAAGGCCGCCGAGGCGCTCCTCCGCGAACGGCTGCTCGCCGCCTTTCCGCACGACTCATTTCTCGGCGAGGAGACCGGCACCGTCTCCGGCACGTCGGGGTTCGAGTGGGTGGTCGATCCAATCGACGGCACGAAGTCGTTCATCCGCGGCGTCCCGCTCTATGCCACGCTCGTCGGCTGCCGCCACGAGGGCAGGGGGGTGCTCGGCGTGATCGCGATCCCCGCGCTCGACGAACTGGTCTACGCGGCCGCGGGCCGCGGCGCCTGGCACTCCCTCGGCGGCGCTGCCCCCGTGCGGGCCCGCGTCTCGTCGCGAAGCCGGCTCGCGGAATCCCTCCTGTGCACGAGCGACTTCGTCTCGTTTCGCCGGCGGCCCGACGGCGCCGACAGGGGCCGGGAGGCCCGCCGACGGCTGGAGGAGGCCTGCCTGGTCAACCGCACCTGGGGCGACGGCTACGGCTACCTGCTCGTGGCCACCGGCCGCGCCGAGGTGATGATCGACCCGATCATGAACGCCTGGGACGCGGCCGCCGTGGAAACGGTCGTCATCGAGGCGGGCGGCAGGTTCACCGACTGGCAGGGCAGGCCCCGGATCGATTCCGGTGACGGACTGGCCACCAACGGCCTGGTGCACGACGAAGTGCTCCGCCTCGTGGCCCCGTAGGCTTTTCCGCCGCTCATCTTGCGGGAAACGGCCGAATGGCTATCCTGTGGGATTCGGCTTCCTTCCTCGCACCCTCCTTCTACGAGTTGTTCCCGTGGCACGTTCCTGTCAGGTCTGCGGCAAGGGTTTCTCCGTCGGCAATCAGGTCACCATTCGCGGCAAG
Organism: Pirellulales bacterium; assembly: GCA_044346795.1. Classification (GTDB taxonomy): domain Bacteria; phylum Planctomycetota; class Planctomycetia; order Pirellulales; family UBA1268; genus CAMCQY01. The sequence continues at coordinate 629 of JBIIYN010000138.1, read as the reverse complement.
GCGAAATACCTCGGCGGTGTCGGCACCAAGGTCACGGGCATCAGCCGCCGCAAGTTCAAGCCCAATCTGCAGCGGCTCCGCGTCACCGTGAGCGGCACGAACACTTCCATGCTCGTCTGCACCCAGTGCATCAAGGGAGGCAAGGTGGCGAAACTCGTCCGGCAGAAGCCCTTCCGGCTGCCGACCGTCGAGAAGACGAAGGCCGTCGCCGAGGAGGCGGTGCCGTCGGGCCCCCGCGCCCGGCCCTGAGCCCCGCCGCATCGTCGGCACCGACACGAGCCACCCCCCGACCCGACCGAGCCCGAGCGTGAGCACCTCCCCGCAGCCGATGACGGCAAAGGACGTCGCCAAGGTGGCGTCGCTGGCACGGCTCGCCGTCTCCGCCTCCGACCTCGAGCGGATGACCGGAGAACTCTCGAAGATCGTCGGCTTCGTGTCGATGCTCGGCGAACTCGACACGTCAGCCGTGGCGCCGCTGGCCCACCCGCTCGACACGCAAAACGTATTCCGTGACGATGTGCCCGCCGCCTCGCTCTCCACGGCCGAGGCCCTGCAGGCGGCGCCGAGGCACGACGGCGAGTGCTTCCTCGTGCCGGCCGTGCTGGGAGACTCGGGCGCGGCGTAGCCGT
>JBIIYN010000137.1:0-9855 GCA_044346795.1 Pirellulales bacterium | reverse complement strand
GAGGTGAAAAAGGCGCTCGCGGAGGCGGCGGCCCGGTTCTTCGCCGCCGCGCGAGACCGGCGGGCGGCGCTCGAAGCCGATCCCGAACGGATCGAGACGATCCTCGCCGCCGGCGCCGAACGGGCCCGGGCCAAGGCCCGCGACGTGCTCGACCGGGCCCGCCGGGCCTGCGGCCTGGCGCACGGCAAGGCCGGCAGGCCGGTGGCGACGGGCAGGCCTGCCGCGGGGGGAAAACGGGCATGAAGGTCTTGGGAGTCGGCACCGACATCACCGAATGTCTGCGGATCGCGCAGATGATCGAACGCCACGGCGAGCTCTTCGTGGACCGGGTCTACACGCCGCTGGAGATCGAATACTGCCGCAGCCGACGCATGGCCACCCAGCACTTCGCCGGCCGCTGGGCCGCCAAGGAGGCGGTGCTCAAGGCGCTCGGCACGGGCTGGCGCCGGGGGATCAGCTGGCGCGACATCGAGGTGAGAAACGGGCCCGGTGGCAGGCCGCAGGCGTTCCTCAAGGGAGGCACGCAGGAGATCGCCGACAAGATGGGAATCCACTGCATCCTCGTGAGCATCTCCCACTGTCGCTCGCACGCCACGGCCTTCGCGGTGGCGCTCGACGAAACGCCCAGCACGTTCGCCGGCGACCCGCCGTGGCTTTAGACTGTCGGCGGGCCCGCATAGCGCACCGATCCCCCGGCTGGCGCCGGGGGCTTTTATGGCACGTTCCGCGCAAGGCCCGGATGGCCGTGCTTCGCTTCAAGCAAGCCCCCGGCGCAAGCCGGGGGATGGAATTGCCTTCTCGCCGACCGCGCCCCGTCAGGCCTCAAACGTCGCCAGCTCGGCGATCCCGCCCTCCATCTGGAGCGACGAGAGCGGCGTGCCCTCCGGCACGGGCGTGACGCCGTCGCGCCTCGTCAGCGCCAGCTTCGCCTGGCCGGCCAGGAGGGCGGCCAACTGCCGTTCGAGCTCCTTCTGCCGCGGTTCCGGCAGCTTCGTGAAGGCCTCGCGGCCGCGGCACCTGGGGAAGCCGCTGCAGCCGAGCCAAGGACCGCGCTTGCCCTCCCGCAGGTTCATGACGTTGCCGCACTTGGGGCAGGCGATGTCGGTAACCAGCGGCGGCGGTGAGGGAAACTTGACGTTTCCCTTCCGGTCGAGGTTGAGGATGAAGGGGGCCGGCTCGGCGGCCGGTTCGTCCGCGGCCTTTTTTCCGGCGGTTGCCGCGGCCTTGCCCTTGGGCTTCACGGGCCGTGGACGGTCCTCGACGAGAAAGTCGCCGAAGCGGCCGGTGCGTTTGACCATGGGCACGCCGGCCGGCGACAACAGGTCGATCTGCTCGGGCAACAGCGGCCTCCGCTGGCGATCGACCGGCATCGCGAAGCTGCAGGCCGGCTGTTCCTTCGGCTTGGCGGGCTTGCGCTTCTTGCCCTTCGCGGTCGTCTTCGGCGGCGCCACGGGCACGGGCACCTTCTCGTTGTAGCCGCTGCACGACAGGAACTCGCCCTTGCCGCCGAGCCGATACTCCAGCCGCCGGCCGCACTGCGGACAGGCGTAGGGCGACGGATCGGACTTGGCCTTTTCGTGCGGCTCCTCCATGGCGCTTTCGAGCTTGGGCGTGAGTTCGTCGTGGAACTCGTGGAGCATGTCGGTCCACCGCTTCGCGCCCTGCGCCACCTGGTCGAGTTCGCGCTCGATCTCGCGGGTGTAGCCGATTTCGATGAACTGGTCCCGGAAGCCGCGCTTGAGGAAGCCGGTGACCGCCTCGCCGATCGCCGTCGCGTGGAACCGTCGATCCTGCTGCACGACGTAGCCGCGGTTTTCGATGACGTTGATGATGCTCGCGTAGGTGGAGGGCCGGCCGATCCCCTCCTCCTCCATCTTCTTCACGAGCGTGGCCTCTGTGTAACGCGGCGGCGGGGCCTGGAACTTCTGCCGCGGCTCGATCTCGAACGGTGCCAGCTTCGCGCCCTTCTGGAAATCGGGCAGCACCTGGTCGCCGTCGTCCTTCGGTGCGCCGCTCACCGCGTAGAAGCCGTCGAACCGCAGCACGCGGCCGCTGGCCTTGAAGACCGCGCCGGTATCCCGGTCGGTCCGCCGCATCCGCACACTGGTCGAATCCCACTCCGCGTCGGTGGCCTGGCAGGCCAAAAAGCTCTGCCAGATGAGCCGGTAGACCTTGAGCTGGTCGGGCTCGAGGGCGGCCGCGATCGTGTCGGGCTCCCGGAACGCGTCGGTCGGGCGGATCGCCTCGTGGGCCTCCTGCGCGCTCTCGTTGCTGCTGGAATACGAGCGGGGCTTCTCGGGAACGTAGCGGCCGCCCAGCCGCTGCTCGAGGTAGCGGCGGGCCATGTCCACCGCCTCCCGGGAGAGGTTGGTCGAGTCGGTCCGCATGTAGGTGATCAGGCCCACGCGGCCCTCGCCCGGCAGGTCGATCCCCTCGTAGAGCTGCTGGGCGATCCGCATCGTGCGGTCGGTCGACATGCCCAGCCGGCTGCTGGCGGCCTGCTGGAGGGTGCTCGTGATGAACGGCGGATAGGGACGGGAGCGGGTCCGCGTGACGTCGATCGACTCGACGGTGTAGCGGGCGGCGGGGTCGGGGCGGCCGGTGATCCGCACCACGTTTCTGCCGCGGCCCTTGCCCTCGGCGTCGGTCTCGCGGACGACGCGCGGTTCGACGAGCCCCGCCGCCTCCGCCGCCGCCAGCGCCCTGTCGGAGAGATCTTCCGTCGCGGTGTTTTCCGCCTCGATCCGCAGCGGCTTGCCGGCCACCTCGACCAGGTCGCAGGACAGGGCGCGGCGATCGGCCAGCCACGCCATCCGGTCCCGCACGAGCGGCGGCCGCCCCCGCTCGTCGCGGACGGCCATGAAGGCGGCCCACTGCCCGTGCAGCGCGGCGGCGGCTGCCACGTCGAACGTCATGTTGGCGGTGATGTCCCAGGATTCCGACGGCGTGAATTCACGGATCTCCTGTTCACGTTCCACCACGATCCGCGTGGCCACGCTCTGAACGCGGCCGGCGCTCAGGCCGCCAGCCACCTTCCTCCAGAGGATCGGCGACACCTGGTAGCCGACGATGCGGTCCACGATCCGTCTTGCCTGCTGTGCCTCGACGCGGGGCATGTTGATGACCCGGGGCTCCCGGAAGGCCCGCTGCACCTCCGCCTTCGTGATCGCGTCGAACGTCACCCGCTTGGCATGGGCCGGATCGACGTCGAGCACCTGCGTGAGATGCCAGGCGATCGCCTCTCCTTCGCGATCCAAGTCGGTCGCGAACCAGACCTCGCTTGCCCCCTTGGCGAGGCGGCGAAGTTCCGAGACGGTCTTGGTCTTGTTGTCGTCGATCTCGTAGGTCGGGGCGAAATCGTGATCGAGATCGACGCCGGGGACCGGTTGCCTGGACCCCCGCGGCGCCTTGCTCGGCAGGTCGCGAATGTGACCGATCGAGGCCTTTACCACGAATCCCGGCCCCAGATACTTCTCGATGGTCTTCGCCTTGGCGGGGCTCTCGACGATCACCAACTGGAAGTCGCCCTTGGGCCGGCCCGCCCCGGCCGCGGCCGGACGGCGGCCCTTGGCCTTGGCGGGCTGTCGCTTGGATGTCTTTTTGGCCATCGGAGGGAACGTTGTCCGGGGAGGTTTTGGCGGGCGTGGCCGGCTTCAGACCGGCATCGGGATTGGCGCAAATCGGCCCAGCGCTACAATCTGCGGCCTGTCAGCAGGACCCCAAGCGTTACCCTGCCTCCAAGATCCTTGTCAAGCCTCGGCGGTTCTGCCGTCCGGGAACAGCCCACAGGCGGTGCCATGGTCGGCTCGTTCGAGATTTTCCGCAAATACCAGCGCGGTCTGCTGGTTTGCGTCGCGATTCTGGCGATGCTCGCTTTTTTCGTCCTGCCTCCCTTTCTGCAGATGGGCGGCTCCGCAGGCGGGCAGGATCCGGTGGCCGTCTCCTGGACAGGGGGCGAAATGCGGGAGGGGGGGCTCGAGCGGACGGTCGCTTTGCGCTCTCTCGTCAACCGGTTTCTGATGGAATCGGCGGCGGCCGGGGGCCGCGATCCATCCCGCCTGCCGCTGCTTCCCGAGGGGGAGGAGCAGACGGTCATGACGACGCTCCTGGCCCAGGACGCCAAGGCCAACGGCATCCTCGTGAGCGATCAGGCCATCAACGACTTCCTGGGGCAGGTGACCGGCAACCTGGTACGGCAAGAACAGTTTGACGAGATCATCTCCCGCCTCCGTCTCGGCCCGCTGCCGCTCACGCAGCAGGATCTGTTCGAGGCGCTCCGCACGGAACTGGCCGCCCGCACCATGCTGGCGGTGCACCAATCGGGGATCAATGCCGATCCGCCGGGCTGGCAGTGGGACTACTTCCGCCGTCTCGAGCAGCGGGCGACGGTCGAGGTGGTGCCCGTCGTGGTGGAAAACTTCGCGGGCAGCGTGACCGCCCCCTCGGAAGCGGCCCTCCGCGGCTTCTACGAAAAGTACAAGAACGATCTGCCCGAAGCCCGCAGCGCCGAGCCCGGGTTCCGCGAGCCTCACCGCGTGCAATACGACTACCTCGTGGCAAAGCGCGGGCTCTTCGAGGAGGAGGTCGCGAAGGAGGTCACCGACGAGCAGATCGGCGAGTACTACGAGAAAAACAAGGCGTCGATGTTTCGGGCGAAGCCTGCGGAGGACAAGAAAAATGCCGCGGACGAGAAGAAGCCCGAGGAAGCTGAGAAGAAGCCCGAGGAAGCTGAGAAGAAGCCCGAGGAAGCCGAGAAGAAGCCCGAGGCAGAGGGGGAAAAGCCGGCCGGCGAGGCGGACAAGAAGCCGGACGACGCCCAGTTCGAGCCTCTCGAAACGGTGAAGGACGACATCCGCAAGCGGCTCGCCCGGGAGCGGGCCGAAGCCCGGATCGACGCCGTGTTCAACGCCGTGGCCGGCGACATCGGCCGCTATGCCGAGGACTACGCGCTCTGGCAGGCCCGGCGGCCGGCTGGCGTCGAGCCGCCGCGGCCCCCCGACGTCGTCAAGATCGGCGAACAACAGGGGCTCGGCTCGGGCCGTGCGGACCTGGTGGCGGCCGACGCGGCCTTCGCCGCCGGTGGCATCGGCGGCAGCTTCGAATTCGTGCAGGACGCGAGCAGCCGGTTCGGCATCCGCCAGCAGCGTTGGCTCGACCAGATGTTCGGAGCCGGATCGATGTCGCTGCGGCCCATCCGCTCGCGCGATGTCGAGGGCAACCGCTACCTGTCGTGGCGGACGGATGACCAGCCGGAATTCACGCCGTCGTTCGAAACCGCCCGCTCCAACGTCGAGCGCGCCTGGCGGATCGTCGAGGGACGCGGCCTCGCCAAGCGCCGTGCGGACGAGATCGCGAGGCTCGCCGACTCGAAACAGCAGTCGCTCGAGGCAGCCGTCGGAGCGTCATCCGAACAGGTGCCGAACGCCTCCGCGCTGAAGGCGATGCAGGTGGGCCCGTTCTCGTGGCTGACGCAGGGGATGATGGCCGGCGGCCCGACGCTCTCGCAGCCCGACGAGCTCTCGATGCCGGGCGACGAGTTCATGCGGGCGGTTTTCTCGCTCGAACCCGGCCGGACCGCGGTGGCCTTCAACGAGCCGCGGACCGTGTGCTTTTGTATCCGGCTCGTGTCGCAGGAACCATCCACGGCGGAACTGCAGGAGAAGTTCCTCGCCAACCGCGGCGACCGCCAGCAGATCGGCATGGTCGCCCAGCGGGAAGCCTCGAACACCTTCCGCACCATGTTCAAAGACATGGAGAAGCGGCACGGCCTCGACTGGAAACGCCAGCCGCGATAGGAACGGCGGCACGAGTCAGCTGGTCACGGCGAGGGAATGGCAAGCTGATGTTGGCCCCGTCCCCGGGTTGCCACCCGGGGCTTCTAGGCGAATGGCATGGCACAGCCATCGACGGCCACGCCACGCTGGCATAAAAGCCCGGAGCGGAAGCGACGGGACGGGTCCAAAAAATCCCGCTTCTCATCCGTGGTCATCCGCCGGCGGCGAGCACGTGCCCCCGACCGACGGTGCGTACCAAGGCGACTGCGGCCTTCCGAAACCCCGCGAGGTTCAAGCCTGAGCCGGAGAGCAAGGCTTGAGCACGATGGCCGCCAGCGGCGGCAGCGTGAGCGTGAGGGAGTGCTCGCGTCCGTGGTGCGGCTTCGGTGACGACTGGATCATGCCGCCGTTGCCGGCGTTGCTCCCCCCATACCAGGCCGAGTCGCTGTTGAAGACCTCCTCGTAGCCGCCGGCCTGCGGCACGCCGAGGCGGTAGCCGTGCCGCACGACGGGCGTGAAGTTGCAGACGACCAGCAGGCAGTCGCGGCCGCCGGCGCCGCGCCGCAGGAAGGCCAGCACGCTGTCCTGCCAATTGTGGCAGTCGATCCACTCGAAGCCGCGGCCATCGAAATCGAGTTCGTGCAGGGCGGGCTCACGACGCACCAGGCTGTTGAGATCGGCCACGGCGCGGGAGAGCCCGCGATGCGGCTCGCCCGAGAGCAGGTGCCACTGCAGGCTCTCGTCGAAGTTCCATTCCTGCCACTGCCCGAATTCGCCCCCCATGAAGAGCAGCTTCTTGCCGGGGTGGCACCACATGTAGGCGTAGAGCAGCCGCAGGTTGGCGAACTTCTGCCAGGCGTCGCCCGGCATCTGATCGAGAAGCGATCCCTTGCCGTGCACCACCTCGTCGTGCGAGAAGGGCAGCACGAAGTTTTCGTGGAAGGCATAAATGAGGCTGAACGTGAGCTCGTCATGGTGATACTTGCGGTGCACGGGATCGTGCCGCATGTACCTCAGCGTGTCGTTCATCCAGCCCATGTTCCATTTCAGGCTGAAACCGAGCCCGCCCACGTAGGTGGGCCGGGACACGCCGGCCCAGGCGGTCGACTCCTCCGCGATCGTGAGCACGCCCGGATGGTGCTCGTGCACCTGGACGTTGAAGGTCTTCAGGAACTCGATCGCCTCGAGGTTTTCCCGGCCGCCGTGGCGGTTGGGCACCCACTCGCCGTCCTTGCGGCTGTAGTCGAGGTAGAGCATCGATGCCACCGCGTCGACCCGCAGGCCGTCGACATGGTAGCGGTCGAGCCAGAACAGGGCGCTCGACACGAGGTAGTTCGAGACCTCGTTGCGGCCGTAGTTGAAGATCAACGTCCCCCAGTCGGGATGCTCCCCCTTGCGCGGATCCTCGTGCTCGTAGAGGGCCGTGCCGTCGAAGCGGCGCAGGCCGTGACCGTCTCGCGGGAAGTGGGCCGGCACCCAGTCGATGATCACGCCGATGCCGGCCTGATGCAGGGCATCGATGAGCGCCATCAGGTCCTGCGGCGGCCCGAAGCGGCTGGTCGCCGCGAAGAGTCCGATGGTCTGGTAGCCCCAGCTGGCGGAGAGCGGATGTTCGGTGGGAGGCAGGAACTCGACGTGCGTGAAGCCCATCTCGAGGCAGTAGGGGACGAGTTCCCGCGCGAGCTCGGCGTAGCTGAGCCAGCGGTGCCGGTCTTCCCCGGGCCGCCGCCAGCTGCCGAGGTGGACCTCGTAGATGGTCATGGGGGACGACAGGCTGTTGCGGGCCGCCCGCCCGGCCATCCACTCCTGATCGCGCCAGGCGTGGCTGGAGAGATCGACCACCATGGAGGCCGTCCGCGGCGGCACCTCCGCGCCGAACCCGTACGGATCGGCCCGGTCGCTGAAAGTGCCGTCGGCGTGCACGCGATACTTGTAGAGCGTGCCCGGCCCGAGTGCGGGGACGAACAGCTCCCAGATGCCCGACGGGATCCGCCTCCGCATCCCGTGCCGCCGGCCATCCCAGCCGTTGAAGTCGCCAACCACGCTCACCGCCTCGGCGTTGGGCGCCCAGACCGCGAAATGCACGCCTGCCGCGCCGTCGGCCGCGCGCAGCTGCGCTCCGAGCTTCTCGTAGCTCTTCCAGTGGCGGCCTTCGCCCAGCAGATGCAGGTCGTAGTCGGTCAGCATAGCCGAACATGGTATCGTTCCCGGATGCGGTCCGACTACCGGAACCCGTCGGCGCCCCCGTGAAACGCCTGCCGGACCGGAGCTTCCGGACAGGCACGGCGGCGCGTCCGAGCAACCAGGAGAGGGCATGGGATTCGAGCGGTTCGAGCCGGTGGAACGGCGGATCGACGTCAACGGCCGACCGCTCTCCATCTGGCGGCCTCCCGACATGGAGTCCCTCATCGACCTGGCCGCCTTCGAGGCGGACGAACGGATTCCCTACTGGGCCGACGTCTGGGAGTCGGCGATCGTGCTGGCCGAGGAACTCGCGGCCGGCGACGGCCGAGGCCTCTCCCTGCTCGAACTCGGCTGCGGCCTGGGCCTGCCGTCACTGGCGGCCGCCCGCGTCGGCTTCACGGTGACCGCCACCGACTACGAGTCGCCGGCCCTCGAGGGCGTGCGGTTCAACGCCGCCCGCAATGGACTGGAAGCGGTGAGCACCCGGGAACTCGACTGGCGGAAGCTCCCGGCCGACCTCGGCCGCTACGACCGCGTCGTCGCGGCCGACGTGCTCTACGAATCCCACCACCCCGCGGCGCTGGCCGACGTGATCGCCCGCACGCTCAAACCCGACGGCATGGCGCTCGTCGCCGATCCCTGTCGGCAGAAGGCCGCCGGCTTCGAGCCGGCGGCGCGGGCGGCGGGGCTGGGCGTGGTGAAACAGCGTGCCCGCCGGCCGCATGGGGCGACCGACGGGCCCGCCGTCGAAATCTACTGCGTGACGTTTCCGCGTTGACGCACACTTCGCGGGTTACAACGCCATCCGCATTGGCTCCGGGCCGGCCTACGGTACACGCCGGCTTCGGGGCGGCAACAGTCTCGTCGCGTGGGCCGGGGCGGCCCAAAGCTCCTCGAGCTGTCGCCGACCCCTTCGCCTCGTCCTGCGTGCTTCGCAGGACGCGAAGCGCAGAAGAAACTGACGATGGACGGGCATCAGGCCACGAGCCGCATCGCCGGCACCTCGCCGGTGATGCCGATCACGAACTCCTCGAAGATCTTCACGTCGAGCGCCGAGGCGCTCTCGGCCTCGGGGTGGAACTGCGTCCCGATCGCCACCCAGCCCTCGACGACGCTCTCGATCGCCTCCACCACGCCGTCCGGGGCGCGGGCGGTGACCTTGAAGCTCTCGGCGACGTCGTCGATGCCCATGTGGTGCATGCTGTTGACGCGGATCTCGCCGTCGCCATAGACCCGCTCCATCACCGAGCCACGCTCGACGACGAGGGCATGGCGGTGCGCCTGGTCGATCGGATCCTTGTGAGGAATCGCCTTCGGAAGATCCTCCGGCAGGTGCAGGAAGAGGGTGCCACCCTCCGTGACGTTCAGCAGCTGCATGCCGCTGCCGATCGCCAGCACGGGCATGTGGCGGGCGCAGATGTGCTTGGCGAGCATGCGGTCGAAATCCTCGCGTCGGGCATCCATCGGGCGGACCGCAGGGTGCGGCATGTAGCCGTCGCGACGCGGGTCGAGGTCGGCCCCCCCCACCATGACGACGCCGTCGAGCAGGTCGAGCAGGCGGATCACGTCGTCCTCGTCGGCCAGCGGCGGCAGGATCACGGGGATGCCGCCTGCGGCGGTGATGCCGTCGTAGTAGCCGGCGGCCACGAACGAGAGGGCGGCGTGCTCCTTGCGGGTCGAGCGGTAGTCGGTGTTGATGCCGATGAGGGGTTTGACAGCCATTGGGTTCCTCTGAAAAAGCGTCGAGCCGGCATCCTGCCGGCCGGCCCGCCGACGTGGTGGTCGGTGCGACCCCCGCGTGCTTGCGGGTGGAACCCGCCCCCGCGTTGCCCCGTGCGGAAGAGCGACCAAAACGCGGCTCATGACGCACAGGGGACCGCGGCGCCACGAATGGCAC
>JBIIYN010000136.1:0-9891 GCA_044346795.1 Pirellulales bacterium | reverse complement strand
CAGGCGGACGAGCTTCTCGGCCCGGGCCGTGCCCACGCCGGGCAGCCGCTCGAGGGGCGTCGCGAGACTCCGCGGGCGGTCGGCGGGCGGGGATGGCGGTTGGCCGGCGGCTGGCGAAGCGTCCATGGTCTCGGTCCACCCTACGCGCCGCCGTTGCGCTTGAGTTCCTTGTAGGCCTCCACGGCCATCCGGTCGCACTCCTCGTTCTCGGCATGGCCGGAGTGCCCGGCCACGTGGGTGAAGCGGATCGTGTGCGACGCGGCCAGCCGATCGAGCTCGCGCCAGAGATCCTCGTTTTTCACCGGCACGAATTTTCCCTTCTCCTTCCGCTTCCAGCCCTGCTGCTTCCACTTCGGCAGCCACTCCGACAGCCCCGTTCCGACGTAGACGCTGTCGGTCACGAGATCCACCGCCGTGGGCCGCTTCAGCTGCAGCAGCCCCCGCACGACGGCGGTCAGTTCCATGCGGTTGTTCGTCGTCACCGCCTCCGCGCCGGCATCGCGGGTCTCGCGGCCGCTCGTGGGATGCCTGAGGATGTAGGCCCAGCCGCCCGGCCCGGGGTTGCCGCTGCAGGCCCCGTCCGTGAAGAGAACCACTTCGCTCGATTCCCGATCCTTCGCCATCGCCCTGCCTGCTTCCTCGCGTGGCCTGCTTGCTCGCGGCCTCTCCTGCCTGTCGCCAACCGGTTCCCGACCGGTGCGCCGTGACTACTCCGCCAACCGCGCGGAGAATGTCGTCGCCAACACACCCCGCCCGTCTTCGTCGCCCTCGGACGCGGCGGGCATCGCCCCCGCCTGTCCCCGCGACGAGAGCTGTGCCGAGAGCCGCACCGGCAGTCGCACGGTGAACCGGCTGCCACGGCCAAGGTGGCTCTCCACCGCCACGTCGCCCCCGAGCAGCCGGCAGAGTTCGCGGACGATCGAGAGCCCGAGGCCCGTGCCCGAAAATTCACGGGTCATGGCGTCGTCTCCCGCCTGGAACACCCGTCCCTGCCGAAACTTCTCGAAGATCGCCTGCTGCTCCTCCTCCGCGATGCCCACGCCCGTGTCGATGACGTCGAGCACGAGTTCATCGACGCCCGGCTCCTCGACCCGCCGGGCCCGCACGTCGATCCGCCCGCCCTCGGGCGTGAACTTCACCGCATTGGACAGGAGATTCGCCAGGATCTGCTGCACCTTCGCCGGATCCTGCTCGAGTTCCTCGAGGCCCGGTCCGATCTCGTACTCCATGTCGATCCGCTTCCGCTCCGCCAGCGGCCTGACCATGTCGCACTGGGCCGACACGATCGATTCCAGTCGGAACACGCTCGGCCGGACATCCATCTTGCCCGCCTCGATCTTGGCGAGGTCGAGGATGTCGTTGATCATCTCCAGGAGCATGCGGCCCGAGGAGCGGATGTTCTGCACGTAGCGTTTCTGCCGGTCGTCGAGCGACTCGATCGAGCCGAGCACGTCGGAGAAGCCGATGATGCTGTTGAGCGGCGTGCGGAGCTCGTGGCTCATCGTGGCGAGGAAGTCGCTCTTCAGGCGGTTCATCTCGTAGAGGTGCAGATTGGCCTGCGCGAGCTCGTCGACCTTCTCGTCGAGGCTGCTGTTGGACTTGCGCAGATCCTCCTGGGAGTCGACGAGGCCGCGGAGCATGCGGTTGAAGGCCACGCCGAGTTCCTCGAACTCGTCGGCGGTGTGGATCTCGGCGCGGGCCTGCACGTTGCCCCGCCGCACCTCGTCGGCCACGTCGCGGAGGTGTTCGAGCGGCTTGACGATCACGTACCGCACGATGGCGTAGGCGACGAGCATGGCGAGGAACACCGTCATGATGGCGGTGGCGGCGAGCACCGCGCGGTTCCAGTTGATCGCCTTGCGGGTGGCCGCATCGGGCATCACCACCTTCACGACCGCCATGAGGTCGTTCTCGGCGAGGAGCGTCCGCGGCCTGCCGGGCGGCTGGCCGTCGGCGGCCTCCTCCGCGGGCGGGGCCGCGGGATCGCCGATCACCCCGCGCACCTTGTGGCAGCCCGCACAATTGCTCCGCCAGCGGACGGGCTGGTAGTAGTGGTATTCCGCCTTGTCGGCCGTGCGAAACTCACGGTATTCGGTGCCGCGGGTCGGCGGCCCGCCGGCCGGCTGCGGACTCGGAGGCCGCTCCTTGAAATAGGTCAGCACGGCGGCATCGAGCCGGGTGTACTTGCTTCGTTCCTCGGGCGCCGCGTCTGGCTTCAGCAGCCAGCTCTGGTATTGCTCGCTCTGCAGCGTGCGGCTCAGGAACTCGATCGCACCGGCGTACTGCTGCTCCGGCTCGAGCGTCTTCCAATGGTATTGCAGCATGATGGCATCGACGAGATGCCGGCCGGTGCTTCGCGTCGTGTCAAAGACGAGTTCCTCGGTGCTGCTGCCGTACCACAAGAAGCTCCCGGTGATCAGCACGAGCAGGCAGAGCCCGAACAGGAAGCGGCATTTCCGCTCCAGGCTCGTCTCGCCCAGGATGTCCTTGAAAGATCGATGCGACATGAGTGCCCGGTTTCTCGTCCGCCATGCTACCCCGCCCGGTTTCCCGGAAGAAAGCCGGAACTTTCGGCGTGCCGGCTTCACGCCGGGCTCGGGCATCCCGCCCGCCCCGGCTTGGCCGACCTCCGTCGGCTGGTGCTTACACGGGCCTCCGGCCCTGGCGCCGCAGGAGACGAGGGCGGGGCGGACTCGCGAAGCGAGCCGGCTTCACGCGACGGCTCGGCATCCTGCCGAACGTCGCTTGGCGGGCCTCCGCCCGCTGGTCCTTACCCGGCCCTCCGGGCCTGGCGCCTTGGGAGCGAGGGCGGGGCGGACACGCGAAGCGAGCCTCAGGCGCCTCCGAGCCCACGACCAACCACCCCGAAAGAAGACAACGAGGAGCCGCCGTAGCGAGCGGAGCGTGTCCGCCCCGCCCGGCAGTGTTCACGGCCAAGGCTTGGCTCAGAGCATTTCCACCGGGTCGACGTCGATGATCCAGGCGACGTCGTCGGGGGTCTGGAGCGACGCCGTCGCGCGGCGGACCAAGTCGCGGAGCTGGCTGCCGTCGGGCCCGTGCACCTGCGCGTGCCAGCGGAAGCGGTCGCGGAGCCGGGCGATCGGAGCGGGGGCGGGGCCGAGCACGCGGATCGGCCCGCCCTGCTCCCCCATGCCGGCCACTTCCTTGCGCAGCCGGTCCACGATGTGCCCCGCCCAGTTCTCCGCCGCCTGCTCGTCGCCGCTGCGGACCACGAACCGCACGATGCTGCCGAAGGGCGGATAGAGCAGCGTCTCCCGGATCGGCAGTTCCGTGCGCACGAAGGCCTCGTAGTCGTGCGCGGCGGCGGCCCGGATGGCGGGGTGTTCGGGCGTGCTCGTCTGCACCACCACCCGCCCGCCCAGCGGGCCCCGGCCGCTGCGGCCCCCCACCTGCGTGACGAGCTGGCAGGTCCGCTCGGAAGCGCGGAAGTCGGCGAGGTGCAGGCTGGCGTCGGCGTTGACGACGCCGACGAGCATCACCGCCGGAAAGTCGAGCCCCTTCGCGATCATCTGCGTGCCCACGAGGATGTCGATCTCCCGGTTGCGGAAGGCGTCGAGCGTGCGTTCGTGGCTGCCGCGGGACCGCATCGTGTCGGTGTCCATGCGGGCCACGCGGGTGCCGGGAAACGACCCGCGGATCTGGTCTTCGAGCCGCTGCGTGCCCGTGCCACGCGGCACGAGGTTCGGCGCCGCGCAGGAGGGGCACGACGACGGCAGCCGCGTGACCAGCCCGCAGCCATGGCAGATGCCGCGGCTGCCCGGCTGGTGGAGCGTCAGCGCGATGTCGCACTGCGGGCACCGCATGGTGTGGCCGCAGGCCCTGCACTGCACGGCCGTCGCGAAGCCGCGGCGGTTGAGCAAAAGCATCACCTGCCCGCCCGAGTCGAGCGCCCAGCGGATGCCCGCGGCCAGCCGCGGCGTGACCGCGCCGCGGGAGCGGCTGGCCGGGTCGCGGAGATCGACGGAGAGCACCGGCGGGAGTTGCGAACCGCCCACGCGGCCGGGCAGCCGGCACATCCGCCACTCCCCGGCAAGGCAGCGGTGGAAGGTCTCGAGAGCCGGCGTCGCGGACCCGAGCACGAGCGGCACGCTCTCCGCACGTGCTATCCACTCCGCGACATCGCGGGCGTGGTAGCGGGGCGCGGTCGCCTGCTTGAAGGTGGTCTCGTGCTCCTCGTCGATCACGACGAGCCCGAGCCGCGGCGTGGGCGCGAAGATGGCGCTGCGGGCGCCCACCACCACGCCCACACGACCGGAGGCGATTTCGCGCCACTGCGCGTGCCGCTCCGCGGGCGTCAGGTGGCTGTGCAGCACGGCCACGCTGCCGAAGCGGGCCCGAAACCGGTCGCAGGTCTGGGGCGTGAGGCTGATCTCGGGCACGAGGACGATCGCCTGCTTGCCGTAGGAAAGCGTCTCCTCGACGGCCTGCAGGTAGACCTCCGTCTTGCCGCTACCCGTCACGCCGAAGAGCACGATCGTCTCGTGACGTCCACGGCGGAGCGGGTCGAGGATCGCCTCGAGCGCGGCGGCCTGCGCGGGGGCGAGCGCGTCGGGCCTGTCGTGGCTGACCGCCGGCCTGCCGGCTGCTTCGCCCTGCGGCCGGGCCTGCGGGCGATCGACGCTGCCAGCCTCGCGCAGGAGCCCCGTCTTGAGCAGCCGCGCCACGATGGCGCGGCTCGCGCCCGTGGCCTGCGCGAGGGCGTCGGCGGTGGACGGCATGGCGGCGGCGGCCAGCACGCGGGCCTGCGCCGGGGTCGGCTTGCGGGAAGGCTCCTGGCCGGTGGCCACCAGCAGCGGGACGGGCCGGCTCTTGCGACGGAGCCGCACGCCGGCCGGCAGGACGGCCTCCAGCACCTCGCCCCAGCGTGCCATCCAGCGGTCGGACATCCACTTCGTGAGTTCGAGCATCCGCGGCGACAGGAGCGGAGCATCGTCCTCCACGCCGGCCACGCTCTTGAGCGGCGCCTGCGGCAACTCGCCGCTCCGCACGCCGACACAGTAGGCGAGCCGCTCACGATTGCCGCGGCCGAGCGGCACGATCACCCGGCGGCCGGGCTCGACCGCCCCGGCCAGGGCTTCGGGCACCAGGTAATCGAGCGGCTTCTCCACGCCATCGGGCAGCACCACCGTGGCGACGAGGCCCTGGCGGGCGTCGTCTTCGGCCCAGCGAGGGCCGCTTTCGAAGAGCTGGCGTTGGCTCGTATGCTGGTGCGACATGCCCCGGATTAGACCGTGCCGACGGCATGCCGAGGAAGCCCGCGGGCTGGCGACACACACGGCAAGGAAACACGAGCGTGCGAATCGGAGTGTTTGGCGGCAGTTTCGACCCGGTGCACATCGGCCACCTCGTGGCCGCCGAATGCTGCCGCGAGCAGGCCGGGCTCGACCGCGTGCTGTTCGTGCCGGCGGCCGTGCAGCCCCACAAGCAAGACCGGCGTCCCGCCTCGGGCCAGCACCGCCTGGAGATGCTCATGCTGGCGACGGGCGGGCACGATGCGTTCGCGGTCTCGAGCGAGGAACTGGATCGTGGCGGCGTCAGCTACACCGTCGACACGCTCGGGCGGCTGAAGCCGCTCCACCCGCACGACGAACTGCTGCTCCTGCTCGGACCGGACGCGGTTCTCAGCCTGCCCTCCTGGCGGGACCCCCGCCGCATCCTCGAGTTGGCAGGCATCGTCGCCATGGAGCGGGAGTCGCTCGACGACCTCGGTGCACCCGCCTGCCGGGCCGCGCTCGAGCCCCTGTTCGGGCGGGCAGCGCTCGAGCAGCTGCTCGCCGCGCGGGTCCGGCTGCCGGCGATCGGCATCCGGTCGAGCGGCCTGCGGGCGGCCGTCGCCGCCGGCCAAAGCATCCGCTACCGCACCCCCCGCGCCGTCGAGCGCTACATCGCCGCCCACGGCCTGTATCAGGCCGGGACGGACACGCGAAGCGAGCCTCAGGCGCCTCCGAGCCGGTGACGCGACCACTTCCGCAGACGCAGCCGAGGAGCCGCCGAAGCGAGCGGAGCGTGTCCGCCCCGGCCCACGCGACGAGCCCATCCGCCGTCGGAGCGGCGGACTCCGAACTTTTTCCGCCCCGAAGCCGGTGCTGCACCAAAGTGGGATGAGCTCGAGCGGCCAAGGACAGTGGACGGGGCCGGAATCGAACCGGCGACACACGGATTTTCAGTCCGTTGCTCTACCAACTGAGCTACCCGTCCAGGGTTTCCACCCCATTTCGTAGGCCGTGCCCGCACGTCTGTCAACGCTCGGGACTGCCAGGCGGGCGGGACGGCCCCGAGCCCTCTGACGAGCCGCCCCCCGCTCGGCGCGTCCTGCCCTTTTCAGCGGGACCGCCGCCCGGCCGCCGCCATCAACTGGGCTGCGAGCATCAGGCCGAATGCCACCCACCCCAGCCAAACCAGTCCCCTCGGCCCGAAGACGGCATTGGCGGTCGACCGGTCGATGCCGAAGACCATTCGCATCACCAGCATGAAGACCACAGCCGTCACGGTCGCCACCGCGACACTCCTCGCCGTGACCATCGCCCAGCGCCATGACGCAGCCAGCCGTGCGGCGACAAGCGGGCGAGGACGAGCCTCGGGCAACTGTTCGTTTCCTCGGTCGGTTTCCTCCGACGTTGACAACATCCCCCGGGTCGACTGGTTGTCGGCATTCAACAGATCGAGCCACTGGCTCGATCCGGGCAACGCAGCGCGCGTGGAACGCCGCGAGGTCGCATCCTCCGCCGCCCCCGCCTGCGCCTTTGGCAGCGGCGGCGGCTGCTTCGACCGCGGCATCTCGAGCGGCGCGGACGGAGCCCAGGGCCGCAGCCGATCCACCACCTCCTCGGCAGACAGCGGCCGCTCCAGCGGATTTTTCCGCATCATGCTCTCGACCACACGGGACAGGCCTTCGCTCAGGCCCGGCGCCAGCTGCCGGATGGGCCGCGGCTGTTCCTTCAGCTGCCGCTGCGCCTTCTCCTGCCTGGTGCCGCCCGGAAATGGCAGCTCTCCCGTGAGGGCGAAATAGAGCGTGCAGCCGAGGGCGTAGATGTCGGCCGAAGGCCCCACCGTGTCGGGCGTGCGAATCTGCTCGGGCGCCATGTAGTCCATGGTGCCGACCACGCGGCCGAGCCGCGCCGACTCGCCTTCGATGACGGACCCCGCCAGGCCGAGGTCGAGCACCTTCACCTGGCCTTCCGGAGTCACGAGCAGGTTGGCCGGCTTGACGTCGCGGTGCACCAGTCCCTGCGCGTGCGCATACCCCAGGCCGACCGCCGCCTGCGTGATCACCGACGCCGCCCTGGCCTCGTCGAGCCGGCCGTGCCTGAGCACCTGGCGGCGAAGGTCGAGGCCGGGCACCAGTTCCGTGACGAGGTAGTACACCTTGCCGTCGTGGCCGGCATCGAGAGCCCGCACCAGATTGTGGTGGTCGAGCCTGGCGAGCATGCGGATCTCCCGCTGGAAGGCCGCCTCGGACTCGCTGGTCGACTTCGCACGCGGCAGCACCTTGATCGCCACCGTTCGTCCCATCATCGTGTGCTGCGCCCGAAACACCTGCCCCATGCCGCCCCGGCCCAATTCGTCGAGGATGCGATATTGGCCGAGGGTGAGCTTGCGCCGCCCCGCCAGCAGTTGATCGGCTTGAAATCGAGTGAGGGCCTCCCGCTTGACGAGGCACTCGGCGACGGCGGCATCCCAGGTCAAGGGGTCGACGCGGGCCACGTCCCCGAGGTCCATTCCCACGCTTTCCTCGCAGGCCGAGATCTGCTCGGCGTCCACGAGGCCGCTGGCCAGCGCGGTGGGGCGAAACCGCGGCACGGGCTGGGCCGGCTTCCGGTCACCGGTGGGGACTGATGGCGATTCGTTCGAGGGCTGCGGCATGGTGGGATGGGCGGAGCCGTGGGAAAACCCGCGGTGGGCACTGCACCGACGGGGATCAGTCTACCGTGCCGGACGACGAGCGACCGCCTGCCGGAGGGGGTGTTCTGCCGGGCCCCAGCGAGGGAAACCGCACGGCCCAACTGTCTGGCCACCCGGCCGCCAGCAGAACCGGCTGCCGCGTAGCGGGATGATCAAACCGCAGACCGCGGGCGTGCAGGGCGATCGCCCCGCCGCGGCCCGACGCCGACGGAAAGGGAAGCCTCGCGCCGTAGACCTTGTCCCCTACGATTGCGCAGCCCCTGCCGGCCAACTGGGCCCGCAGTTGATGCCGGCGGCCCGTCGAGGGCTCCAATTCGACCAGCGACACCTCGCCGAGCCGTTTCACCACGCGGGCGCGCACATGACAGGCGCCGCCGCAGTCCGGGGCGTCGTCCTCGCACTCGTCATCGTGATCGCCGCGGGTCGGCGGACCGGCCGGTCGCAGCCGTGACCGCCGTTCCTCGCCCCGGCGTTCGATCCGGTCGTGCCATTCGACCCACTGCCCGAGCGGTGCGGGGAAACGGCCCTCCACGACGGCCTCGTAGGTTTTTGCGACCAGCCGCTCCCGGAACTGGCGGGAGAGGTCGGCTGCAGCCGACCGTGTCTTGGCCATCACGAGCACACCCGACACGGCCGCATCGAGCCGGCTCACGACCCCCAAAAACGCCCCGGCGGGAAGGGTTTCCTTGAGAATCGTGAACATGCTCGGCATGCCGCGGGCCGCATTGGCCGTGGGCAGGCCGGCCGGCTTGACGACCGCGAGCAGGTGGTCATCCTCAAGGAGGATCGGTGGCCGTGAGGGACTTTTCGCCATGCCCCAAGCGTCGCGTCGAAAGATCGTGCTGGCAAGCGGCTCGCCGCGCAGGCGGGCCCTGGCGTCGGCGGAGGGCTGGGCCGTCGAGGTCGTGCCGCCTCCCGAGGCGGCCGAGGCCGAGGCCGAGGCCCGCGGTGGTGACGAATCGCTCGAAGCCTACGTGCTCAGGCTGGCCCGGGCGAAGGGCCAGGCCGTCGCCGACATG
Organism: Pirellulales bacterium; assembly: GCA_044346795.1. Classification (GTDB taxonomy): domain Bacteria; phylum Planctomycetota; class Planctomycetia; order Pirellulales; family UBA1268; genus CAMCQY01. The sequence continues at coordinate 949 of JBIIYN010000136.1, read as the reverse complement.
GGCATCGAGGGCACGATTCTCGCGTGCGATACGCTCAGCGAGGTCGACGGCATCGCCCTGGGAAAGCCCACCGATCGCGACGACGCCCGACGCATGCTGCTCAAGCTTTCCGGCCGCACCCATCGCGTTCTGACGGGGGTTTGGCTCTGCAGCCGCCCGGCGGGCCAGGGCGGCGGCGGACCAGCCCATAAGACGCTGGAAGCCGTCGAAGAGAGCCTGCTGGAAATGGGGCCGCTCCCGGCAGAACTGCTCGATTGGTATCTCGACAGCGGCATGTGGGAGGGAAAGGCCGGTGCTTGCGGATTCCAGGACGAGCGGTTGCCACTCCGGCTCGTGGCGGGCAGCGGATCAAACGTGGTGGGGCTGCCGCTCGAACGAGTCCGGGCGCTGCTGAGCGAGATCGACTGAAACCGACCCCCCAAAGAAACGACCCAATAAAAAAACCGACCCATGCGGGGAGTTTTGCTCCACCACATGGGTCGGTCGAAGAAAATCCGGCGATACCTACTCTCGCGCTTGTGGCACTACCATCGGCTCTGAAAGCTTAACTACCGTGTTCGGGATGGGAACGGGTGTGACCTTTCAGATATGTTCACCGGAAAATATCCTGCGCGCCACCGATGTGGCACGCTGTACGGGGTCGTGGTAATTGGCACGCTCCGACGTGCTTCAAACACGGTCAGGAGCACTCGATACGAGTGGTCAAGCATTCGTCCGTTAGTACCGGTTAGCTGAGTGCATTGCTGCACGTACACATCCGGCCTATCAACCTGGTCGTCTTCCAGGGGACTTTCGGGTAATAACCCTACGAAACCTCATCTCGGGGCGGGCTTCACGCTTATATGCTTTCAGCGTTTATCCGTTCCGTTCATAGCTATCCAGCCGTGCCGCTAGCGCGACAACTGGGACACCAGAGGAACGTCCTTCCAAATCCTCTCGTACTAAAGAA
>JBIIYN010000424.1:0-2763 GCA_044346795.1 Pirellulales bacterium | reverse complement strand
CGGCGTCAGTCCGCCGCCGAAGCCCAGGGAGGCATGGTCGATGCTGGCCTTGGCGCCGGCATTGATCACGATCCCGCCCCAGTCCCCGGCGGTTCGCACGTCGGGCAGGTTGCCGTTGGTGTCGAACGTGCCGCCGGCACCGAAGCGATTGTCGCCGAGGCTCGTGAAGATGACGGCCTGGCCCGCGGTGCCCTCGGCGATCAGCTGGGCGGTGCCCCGCTCGAGCTCGATGCGGGCTCCCTGCAGCTTCACCACCACGCCCGGATCGATCGAGAGCCGACCACTCTTGCGGGCCGTGTCCACTCCACCGGTGCGGAGATACCCGCCGACTCCGCCGTCGATCAGCAGGTTGTCCTGGAGGACGTAGACGATGTCGGTGCTCCGCAGCCGCGCGGGAACGTCGAGCTTCTGAGGCGCGCTGCCCAGGTCGGTGCGGACCTTGATGAACAGCCCGTTGATCGAGTTGTCGAGCAGACGATTGCCACGCAACTCGGGGCCGACACGGCCATTCGACTCCTCGAAGCTGTCGGGATTCGCGGAGATGCCCGCGCCGGCGCTCCTGCTGATGGAGTTGAACAGCAGCGAGGGCCGGGTCGACTGCAGCGTGATCGGCGCGAACGAATCGAGCTCGGAATCGACCCGCACCTGACCGCCGCCGTAGGTGAGGGTGGCCTGGGAGATCGAGTTCACGAAGGCCTTCTTCGACGCCGCGTCGGAATCCTTGCGGAGGACGATGCCGCCCCACTGCCCGCCCGAGACCGCGGGACCGACACCGTCGGAATTCCCGCCGATCGCATCGTCGTGGTACGACGTGAATGTGACCGTCTTGTCGGGTGTGCCCAGCACCTGGATCGCCGCACCGGAGCGATCCACGAGTGCCGAGGCACTGCCGACGTCGATGTTCGCGGCGCGGAGCTTGAAGACGGCGCCGGCATCGATCATCACCGTCACGCCCTTGGGCACGTTGAAGGTGGCGCCGTCCGGGAGGGCCGTGCCGCCGCTGAGCGTGGTGCCGATCTGGTAGGGCGTGTTCTGGTCGTTGCCGACGATGCGGATGATGGTCTTGCTGCCGGGGACTGCGGCATTGGCGGCATTCACGTCGGCCAGGGCGGCGGCGATCGTCGTGTAGGGCTTGGCAAGCGTGCCGTCGCTCGTGCCGACGAACGCCTTGTCGACGAACACCGTCCTGGCAGCCGCGGCCGTGTTGAACCAGAAGCTGAAGATGCCGCCGGGCTCGCCGTCGCGATCACCGTCGAGCGGCGTGCCCGTGGTGTCGATGATCGTGTTGGCCGCCACGCTGGCCGGCTGGAAGCCCAGTTTCAGCTGGTAGTCGCCGTCCGAGCGGCCGCCGTAGCCCGAGTCGGACACCTCGGGATTGAAGGCGTCGTTGCCGGTGCTCGAAACCGCGAGAAAATAGGTGCCGGCGGCGAGGTCGAGGCCGAGGAACGAATCGCGGCCGAACGAATCGTCGTTGCGGGCGACCATCTCCCGGCGACCGGTCACCGGATCGACCCGGTAGAGCGTGAGCAGGCTGTCGAGCTTGCTCGAGTTGTAGAGCGGCTGGCCCGGGCGGGCGACGATCGTCTCGACCGACAGCTTCCCGGCGGCGGGCAGCGTGAACTTGTAGACGTCCACGTCCGCGCCGTTGGCCGGGTAGTACTGCATCAGTTCTTCGATGTCGTAGTCGGTCGGGTAGATGCCCTCCCCCGGCAGCCCCCTGCCCATGATCGTGGGCAAATCGTAGGAGTGCTCCAGCCCGATCATGTGGCCGATCTCGTGCATCGCCACCCCGAACCAGGCACCGCCATACTCGCTCTGACCCCAATCGAACGAAGCGTTCATGACCGCGGCGAAGCCGGCGATCCCCGCCACGGACTGCACGGGCAGCTTGGGGTCTTGAGTCCGGATGTCGCCCGTGGCCACGGTCAAGCCGGCGGTATCCGACTCGACGAATCGGATGCCGGTATAGCGGCTGAAGAGCTCGAAGATCTCACGGGCCCGCTGCTTCTGCGTCTCGGTGATCGCGTTCTGCAGCGGCACACCGTTGAAGGAGCCGTAGTCGGACCGGAAGTTGTAGTACTGCACGGCCGTGGCGGTATCGCTCTCCGTGCCCACAGACCCCAAGCCGTGGTCCGTGCCGTCAACCGGGATGTCGCGATGGCCCGGCGCATCGATCGCGCCATTTTGCGTTGGAAACCCGAGCGTGCCGGCCGGGGTGGTGACCGTCGCCCGCGGGGCGATGGAGCCCGTGACGACCACGCCCGAGGCACCGAGCGTGCCCAGCTCGCGGGCCGTCGTGAAGCTCGAGTTGTTGTCGCTGCCCTCAGCTGCGGCCGTGGCGGCCGCGATGACTCCGGGGGCCCCGCCGATCTGGAGCCGATAGAGCTTGCCGTCGGCGATGGCGCCGGAGGCGAACGTGAGGGTGGACGTGCCCTTGGCGGCGTCATAGACCACGCCCGTCGGCTCGATCCAGTTCGGGCTCCCGGGAACCACGGCGGCCACGTCGTTCCCGGCGGCGTCCACCTCGAAGAGCCGGTAGAGGCTCGTCGTCGCGGCGGACTGGCTGTTGAGCGGGTCGTTGCGGTTGAAATGGACGACGATCTGGTCGCGGTTCTGGGCCAGGGCACTCCCGCTCCTCGTCACGGGCTGCGGCACGACCGAGACGACCATGGCACCCAGGTCGAGCCGGAAGTCGATGGTGCGGCTGTCGGCCATCGCGTTGCCGAGAGTCGTCTTCAGTCCGTCGGCACCACCCTTGATCGC
>JBIIYN010000423.1:0-2768 GCA_044346795.1 Pirellulales bacterium | reverse complement strand
CGCCAAGCCGGGCGAGGTCACGAAATTCGTGACCTCCGCCGACATGAAGTTCCGGGCCGCCAATCAGCACGAATACAGGCAGGTGGTCGTCGGCCCAGGCGGCCGCTGGCTCCACCGCGACGGCTCCGTCGAGATCAACGACAACGTCCTCGTGGACGGCGGCGAACTGGGCGTGATGGGCGGCACCTTCAAGGCGGGCATGTGGCCGGCCTGGACACCGCTCGAGATCTCGCACGGCGGACGCGTGGCGGTCACCGGCGGAGCCTTTAGCGTGGCCGGATCGAACACGCCGCAGCTGATCGGGAACGTCGGCACCGGGTCGCTCTCCGTGAGCGGATCGGCCAAGATCGTCATCGGAGGCAGCGTGCGCGTCGGCAACGCGGCCGAGGGCCGCGGCGAGGTCGTCCTCGACTCGAGCGAGCCGATTCACTCGGTGCTGCAGTGGGACATCCAGCACGGCCGGCTCGTGATCGGCAAGAACTCGGCCCGGGTCTTCTCTCCCACGGGGGCTGCGAAGAAGGGCACGTATCGGGTCGGCATGGAGAAAATGCCCGCCGTGCTCGACAAGCTCGGCGACGCGGAACTCGGAGCCGATCCGAATCAAGACGGAAAGATCTTCCTCGAGGTCGGCCCCACTGGCACCGTCAACTGGCACGGCGGCGGCATGATCTCAAACAAGCAGAACGACGCCTCCGTGATCACGAACGCCGGCACCTTCAACTACCTCGACACCACCGGCACCAACGTCCTCCACTTTGGAGGCCCCGCCTTCGTGAATGCCGAAGGGGGCCGGTTCCACTGGCGGGGCGCCGCCGGGCTCGACCTGCGGAACAGCCGCACCGAGGGGAGCAGTGCCCTGCGCAACGCGGGCCTTCTCGCCACCGGCCACGAAGGCCAGGTGATCCTGCTTGGCGACCTCGCACTCGAAAAGACCGGCACGCTCCGCGTCGGGCTCGGGACGGAGGAGAAGACCGGCATCGCCGTCGGCGGCAAGGAGGGGGGAGCGATCACGCTCGACGGCCGCCTCGAGATCGCACCGCTCGGCGAGGCGAAGCTCGGCGGCCGCACGTTCACGATCCTCGCCCGCGCTCCGGGAAGCCCGCCGATCACCGGGAAGTTCGCCAGCCAAAGCGACGACATCGCCAAGATCGACTACTCCGACGACGCCGTCACCATTACGCTCGTGGAGAATCCCAAGGCCAAGCCCGTCGCCGAGCCGCCGGCGCCGAAGCCCCAGGACTTCGCCGAAGCACCGCGGCTCGACGGGGCCGGCCTGGTCGCGCTGCAGAAGCGGAGGCCCGGCTGGGTCGCCGGTCGCTCCACCTGGCGGGACCACCTGCCGGTCGAGGCGAACGGCTCCACGCCAGACGGCAAGGAGTTCACAGGCATCGCCGACCTCCGCAAGCGGCTCGCCGCCGATCCCGGCCAGCTGGCCTACGGCGTCGGCAGCCATCTCGTCACCTACGCCACCGGCTCCCGTCCGATCGGCGTCGACGGCCTCGCCATCGAGAAGCTCGCCGCGGAGACCAAGCCCGACTCCTACGGCTTCCGCTCCCTGCTCCACGCCGTCATCCAGAGCGATCTGTTCCGAAACAAATAAAAAGGTGCCAGCCACCACGACCCGGAAATCGATAGACCGTTGAGAATGGTTTCATGCAAGCCCGAAGCGCAAGCGAGGGACGGCGTGATCCAAGACCCGGATTTCCCTCGCTTGCGCTTCGGGCTTGCATGGGGAGGTCTGGTGGCCGAGACCTTCTACCCTGCAGGATCAAACCAATGACTTCTTTCCACGAACACCACATCCCTTCCCGCCGCCAGTTCCTCCGCGTGGGGTCGAGCCTGCTGGCCCTCCCGTGGCTCGAAAGCCTCGCCGGCGCGGCCGCCGCGACCGAAAGTCCCCGGCGACTGGTCGCCATCTGCAACAACTTCGGCTTCCACGGGCCGGCCTTCTTTCCCACCGAAGCCGGCGAGAACTACAAGCCGAGCGAATACCTCGAGATCCTCGACTCCCTGCGGAAGAAGTTCACCGTCTTCTCCGGCATCTCGCATCCCGACATCGGCGGTGACCACGCGTCTGAGAGCTGCTTTCTCACGAGCGCCAAGCGGCCCACCGCCCCCGGCTTCCGCAACAGCGTGTCGCTCGACTTCCTCGCCTCCCGGCACGTGGCTGGCGCGACGCGGTTTCCGCTCCTGAGCCTCTCGACGGTCGACGGTGGCCTCACCTACACCTCGACGGGAGCCGGGGTTCCCGCGCTGACCTCCCCGTCCGATATCTTCACGAAGATGTTCGTGACGGGCACCCCGCAGCAGGTGCAGGCCGAGATCGAGCGGCTCAAGCGGGGCCGCAGCGTGCTCGACCGGATGGAGGAGCGGTTCGGTGACCTCGGCCGGACGCTCTCGGAACGGGACCGGCAGCAGGTGGCCGACTACACCGAGGCCGTCCGCGAACTCGAGAAGCAGGTGCAGTCGGACGAGGGCTGGGTGTCCCGTCCCAAGCCGACGATCGACTTGAAGCCCCCGGCGGATTCCACGGAACGGGGCGACATCGTGGGCCGCTCCAAGCTGATGTACAACATCATCAAGCTCGCCCTCCAGACCGACTCCACCCGCGTGATCTCGCTGGCGATCCGCGGCCAGGACATCCGTCCGCCGATCGAGGGCGTCAGCGACGACCACCACAACGTCAGCCACCACGGCAACGATCCCAAGAAGATCGAGCAGCTCAAGATCATCGAAAAGGCCGAGATGACGGCGCTCAAGGACTTCCT
>JBIIYN010000422.1:0-2780 GCA_044346795.1 Pirellulales bacterium | reverse complement strand
GTCGTGCGAGGCCCTGCCGCCCGGCCGCGTCGGCGAGATCTGGGTGAGCGGGCCGAGCGTGGCACAAGGCTACTGGAACCGGGCAGATGCCTCGGCCGCCACGTTCGGGGCGATGCTGTCGCAGCCCGATCAGCCGGCATCGGGGCAGCCGGTGGCGAAGTGGCGGCCCAATCCCGGCCCCTACCTCCGCACCGGCGACCTCGGCTTCTTCGACAACGGCGAACTGTTCGTCGCGGGGCGACTCAAGGACCTGATCATCATCCGCGGACGCAACCACTACCCGCAGGACATCGAGCGCGCGGTCGAGGAGGCGAGCACGCTCGTGCGGGCCGGATCGATCGCAGCCTTCGCCGTCGAGGTGGACGGCCGCGAGCGGGTGACGGTGGTCGCCGAGGTGGAACGCGGCAGGCGGGAGCCCGCCGAGGTGGCGGCGGCCTTCGAGGCGATCCGCAAGCGGCTGGCCGCGGAGCACGAACTGGCCGTCGAGGCGATCGTGCTCGTGCGGCCCAACAGCGTGCCCAAGACCTCGAGCGGCAAGATCCAGCGGCATGCCTGCAAGCGGCAGTTTCTCGAAGGCGCGCTCGAGGTGGTGGACCAGCATGTCGGCTGGCTCGCGCCGGCGGTGTCGGCGGCGGCCGGGGCGGAGGCCCCGCGGCTGGCCCGCCAGCGGCCGGTCGGCGAGGCCTCGCGTTCGCAGCGCGCCGACCGCGACTTGCCGCAGGAGGTCGTGCAGACCGTCTTCGAGCACGTCCGCCGCATCGCGAAGGAGCGGGCGGGCGCCCTGTCGCTCGACACCAACATCGTCGAACTCGGCCTCGACTCGCTGGAACGGATGGAGATCGTCGCCAGCCTCGAGGAGGCCTTCGGCGCCCGGTTCCCGGAGCAGGTGCTGCCGCAGATCGAGACGTGCCGCGAGGTGACGGAGGCCATCCTCGACCACATGCCGGTCAAGGATCACCTGCGGCCCCGGGCGGACGCACCGGCGGCACCTTCGTCGGTCGCCGACATTCCCGCCGATGCCTACGACATCGCGCAGTTTCCGGAGGTGCGGGCGCTCGAGCAAAACTTCGCGCTGGTCCGCGAGGCCGGCCTCGAAAACCCCTACTTCAGCCTGCACGAGGGGCTCACCAACGACCGCACCGTGATCGGCGGCCGGGAGATGATCAGCTGGGCCACCTACAACTACCTCGGCATGTCGGGAGATCCGGAGGTTTCGGCCGCCGCGAAGGCCGCGATCGATCGCTTCGGCACGAGCGTGTCGGCCAGCCGGCTCGTGTCGGGCGAGAAGACGATTCACCAGGAACTGGAGCGCGAGATCGCGCGGTTCGTCGGCGCCGACGACGCGGTGACGTTCGTGGGCGGGCATGCCACGAACGAGACGGTGATCGGCCACGTCGTCGGCCCCGGCGATCTCGTGCTGCACGATGCGCTGGCCCACAACAGCCTCCTGCAGGGCGCCATCCTTTCCGGCGCCCGGCGGCGGCCCTTTCCGCACAACGACTACGACGCCGCGGAAAAGCTGCTGGCCCAGATGCGCGGGCAGTACCGGCGGGTGCTGATCGTGATCGAGGGCATCTACAGCATGGACGGCGATTTTTCCGAACTCCCGAAGTTCATCGCGCTGGCCAAGCGGCACCGGGCGCTCCTGATGGTGGACGAGGCCCACTCGATCGGCGTGATGGGGCCGCGCGGGCGGGGCATCGGCGAGCACTTCGGGGTGAATCCCGCCGACGTCGATCTCTGGATGGGCACGCTTTCCAAGGCGCTGGGGAGCTGCGGCGGTTACATCGCCGGCTCGAAGACCCTCGTCCGCTGGCTCAAGTACACGGTGCCGGGGTTCGTCTACTCCGTCGGCCTGCCGCCGGCCGCGGCCGGGGCGTCGCTCGGCGCCCTGCGGGTGCTGCAGCGAAGTCCCGAGCGGGTGGCGAAGCTGCACGCCAATGCCCGGCTCTTTCTGCAGTTGGCCCGCGAGGCGGGGCTGGATACGGGCCCCTCGGGCGGCTCGGCGATCGTGCCGGTCATTCTCGGCAACTCGATGAACAGCCTGCGGCTCTCACGGGCGCTCTTCGCCCGGGGGATCAGCGTGCAGCCGATCCTCTATCCGGCCGTCGAGGAGCGGGCGGCCCGGCTGCGGTTCTTCATCACGTCGAGCCACACGCCGGACCAGATCCGGCGGACGGTCGCGGCCATGCAGGAGGAACTCGCCCGGATCGATCCGGCCTACGCGCGGTCTGCCCAGCGACCCGTGTCGGTGGCCTGAGCGGCGTCGCCTTCGCGGCAACGGGCCGGCGGCGCTCCGCTCGCTGCAGCGGCTCCCGCGCGGGCGAACTGGCCGAGAGGAATGGAAGGAGGTACTTGGCCCCGTCCCGTCGCTTCCGCTCCGGGCTTTTATGCCAGCGTCGCGTTCCCGTTGATGATTGCACTGCCGTCGGCGAGAAGCCCCGGGTGGCAACCCGGGGACGGGGCCAAAGCCGATTCACCACTTCGTCCGAATCCATCACCCAGCCGCCGGGGGTCGGCCAAGCCGATCGGCCGGGATGGCCGACAACGCCACCGCGGCAGGATGCCTGGCCTTCCCGTGAACTCAATATCTGACCTCGATGCCGAAGTCGACGCCGTTGGTGAAGACGTATTCCTGGCCGCCCTGGACCGGGCCGACCGAGTTGAAGCGGGGATTCGGCACGTAGTAGGGATTGGGCGTGCCATCCGGCTGGAGCGGCTGGTTGTTGGGACTGGGACCCGTCTGCTTGACGACCCAGGGGTTCGTCTGGCTGGCCGGC
>JBIIYN010000421.1:0-2789 GCA_044346795.1 Pirellulales bacterium | reverse complement strand
GCCACGCGGAGCTGCAGATCGTCCGCCGCGGACGTGCCCGTGAACGAGACCGATGGCCCCGAGAGCAGCGGCGTGATCGACAGCATCGCCCGGGCCTCGAGCGGCTCCATGCCGCCGAACCCGCCAAGCATCCCGAAGGTCTGGCTGGGGAGGGTGGACGGCCCGAGCACCGTGTCACGCACGCGGCGTGCCATCCGCCGCACTTTGCCGGATGCCCTCAGCACGGGCTGCAGGCCGCGCTCCGCCATGGCGTTGAGCCACCGCATCCGGGAGTAGACGCGGCGGTAGTTGTTGACGAGCACGCGCTGGGCGTGGGAGTCATGGCGATTCATAGTGACCTGTTCTCCACGTTCCGTATTTCACGTTCCGCATTTCAAAAGTTTGGTAGTCCAAAAAAAGTCGGACCGTCCGCGGGGCACGATCGCGATAAAGCTCGACAAGGCTTCGCAGCAGTGCGGAAGTCACGCCCGGCGGACAGCCGCCCGGGAAGCGTTGACGGGCCACTCACGGCGCAGGCATCTGCCCGCGTTCGCCGTCTCCGCGAAGCAAAAAGCCAATTTCCGCTTCTAGAAAAGTTGGTTTTGAAATTGGCAAAAAGGTCGAAGCGGCCGTTGCGCCCAGCCGATCGCCTGGAATAAACCCCGGGATCGTAACTCACTTCCTGCAGCAGCACAATTTTCTGGCCGTCTGTTTCATTCGGGACGGAGGGGACCAGCATGACGACGTCGAAAAACCTGCACAAAACCGATCCGCGATGCTGGGGTCCGGTGCGGCCGGAGGACCGGCCAGACGCCCGCGCCGTGGGACGGAGGCGGGCCTGATGGCCCTCGGGAAGATCGCGGCGGTCAGTCGCGGCGATGCAGCAGGCCCGGCCGCTGCGTCCCCACCACCACCCTCGTCGATGCCAGATCGGTCGCCACCCATACGTGCTCGAGCGGCCCGGAGAGCCCGGCCGTATCGCAGCCATAGAGACGCGTGAGGAAGCGGATCGTGTCGGCGTCGAGTTCAAAACCGTTCCCCACCCGGAACGGTCGTGAATAGATTTTGTTGCCGCGTCCGGACACATCCACCCGTGCACCGGACACGGCGAGCTGCTTGCAGCACTCGAATATGTTGCCCACCGGCCGCTGGTTGATCCGGTTGACGGCGTCGACGAACTGGCCCCGCGTGATGCCGCTGGCCTCGACAAACAGCGTGAGGAACTTGATGTACTCCGACGGGGATGCCTTCTCGATCAGCAGATAGTAGCTGTCCCCCTCCACGGTGTCGATCTGGATCTCGTCGAAATCAAACGCCGACCCGAGAAACCGCTCGAGACTCGCCCCGTCCGCCCCCACCGCCAACGCCGCATGCTGCCGCACGATCGTTCCCGACGGCTCGATCTTGTGCAGGAACGCACCGCTTTCGTCGAGCACGTAGAGCTTGATCGCACCGCTGCCCGGCTCATACGAGACGTTATAGAGCAGGCTGCGGTCGATCTCCGGCGGCACCCAGCCAAATCCGCACTCGTCGAAGATAAACGCGAGGTTGTACATGGGGTGGTTTCTGCCGCTCCGGCCGCCACGAACCGCGCCGCCGAATCAACATCCTAATCTTAGCCATAAGTGCGAGAGAACATATCGCCCAGCCGTCAGGGTTTGCCTCGATCTCCGTGGCGACCTTGCGGGTGCTGCAACCGCTGACGCCTCTGGCAGGGTGGCTGGCCCCGCCTTCGGCGGCCCGTCGATACTTTCAAGAATTTTCGTTCGATCGAGTCGCGCTGCCGATGTCGCCGCCATTGCGGCCGAAGTGCGGCGACACAAGCAGGGGGGCTGATCCGTGAGATTATCCACGTCCATTTCCGCGGCGGTGTGCCTGCTCGTCGCTTCCTCCGTCGCCAAGGCCGGGGAACTGGGCCACCCGATCGACCTCTCGGCATTCTCGAGCGCAGCGTCCGACGCGGCTGACACGGCCGCTGCCGAAGACGTGCTGCCGGTGTCGCTGTCGGACGAACCGGCGGCGTCGCGGTTCTACGTCGCGGGCATCGTCGGGGCGTCATTTGCGACGCTCACAAACGGCGGCTCGTTCGAGTCGATCCCGGGCAGCGTCTTTTCCCCCACCGGGTCGGTCAACGACACGCTGTTCACGGGCGGTGGTGCCGTGGGCATGGTGTTCGCGAAGTCCTCCGGGCAACTCCGCATGGAACTCGAGGGCCGCGACCGAGGAGCGATGAGCGGTCCGACGACACTGAACGTCTCCGGCGGCACGATCCTCGACAGACCCATGACCACGACGGCCTCCGGCGTCTGGTCGTTCATGACGAATTTCTGGCGTGACTACGACCTGACCAGCAACCTCGGCCTGTACGCCGGCGGCGGCATCGGCATCGGTGGGTACCAGTATCAGACCAGGTCGCTCGATCCGGATCTGGTGGTGAGCGGCGCCAACACGATCAACAGTTTCGCCTGGCAGGCCGGCACGGGTGTGACGTATCAGGTGAGCAGCCGCGTGACGTTCGACGTCGGCTACCGATTTTTCTCGATCGGCGACGGTTCGACTCCGCTGCTGTCGTCGGGTAGCACCGGAGGCGGGCCTCCGTACTTCTTCTTCGGCAACTCGGTCTCGTCATTCACCGCCAGCGAGTTGCTGCTCTCCGTCCGCATCTACGAGCCCTTCCGCGGACTGATCCGGTAGCGGCTGGGGCAGTGCCACACCGGGGCCGCGCGGGGTGGTGCAGGCCGTGATTTGGGAAACATGGCGCAGACCGCCGCGCACCTTGTCGATCACGTGATTCCACCGGTGCCCGTGCG
>JBIIYN010000135.1:0-9994 GCA_044346795.1 Pirellulales bacterium | reverse complement strand
GTCATCGAAAGGAAACAGGAGATGAAACAGGAAATGCTGATCAACGTGTCGCAGCCGGAGGAATGCCGGATCGCGATCATGGAGGACGGGGTGCTGGAGGAGCTCTACGTGGAGCGGACCAGCCAGGACAACCTCGTCGGCAACATCTACAAGGGCCGGATCGTCAACATCGAGCCGAGCATCCAGGCGGCGTTCGTCGACTTCGGCGTGGGCCGCAACGGCTTCCTCCACATCAGCGACGTGGAGCCGCAGTATTACCGGCAGGGCGGGCTCGACCCCGACAAGGCGTTCGAGGCGGGCGAGGCCGGGGGCCGCGGCGGCGACGCCGAGGAGACCGAGGCGGACGGCCGCCAGCGGACGGCCACGCGCCGCAAGCCCCGGCTGGGCGATCGGCCGCGGGTGAAGCCCCCGATCCAGGACATCCTCCGCCGCGGCGACGAGGTGCTCGTGCAGGTGATCAAGGAGGGCTTCGGCACCAAGGGCCCCACGCTCTCCACCTACATCTCGATCCCGGGACGCTACCTCGTGCTCATGCCGCCGCTGGGGCGGGTCGGCGTGTCGAAGAAGATCGACGACGAGCACGAGCGGCGGGTGCTCCGCGACATCATGCTCGAACTGCGGCCGCCGAAGGGGGTGGGGTTCGTCGTCCGCACCGCCGGCACGGAGCGGACGAAGTCGGAGATGGCCCGCGACATGGCCTACCTGCTGCGGCTCTGGAAGTCGATCGTGCGGCGGATGCGGAAGTATTCCGCGCCGATCGACATCTACCAGGAAAGCGACATGATCATTCGCACCATCCGCGACATGTTCACCGAGGACGTGGGGCGGATCCTGATCGACGAGCCGGCCGCCTACGAGCGGGCGAGGGAGTTTCTCGAACTCGTGATGCCGAAGTACGTGTCGCGGCTGCAGCTCTACGAGGGCAAGGAACCGCTCTTCCACCGGTACGGCCTGGAGGAGGAGATCAGCCGCATCCACCAGCGGAAGGTGCCGCTCAAGGGCGGCGGCTCCATCGTCATCGACACCACCGAGGCGCTCGTGGCGATCGACGTCAACTCCGGCAGCTTCCGCACCGAGAAGTCGGCGGAGGAGAACGCCTACCAGATGAACCTCATCGCGGCGAAGGAGATCGCCCGGCAGCTGCGGCTCCGCGATCTGGGCGGCGTGATCGTGAACGACTTCATCGACATGCGGCGGGAGAAATACCGCCGGGGCGTCGAGAAGGCGCTGCACGACGCGATGAAGCGGGACCGGGCCCGGACGAAGATCCTGCGGACGAGCCCCTTCGGCCTGATCGAGATGACGCGGCAGCGGATCCGGCCGTCGTTGCGGAAGAGCATCTTCCGGGACTGCCCCACCTGCTCCGGCACGGGCATCGTGAAGACCGCCGAGAGCATGGCGATCGAGGTGATGCGGACGCTCCAGCTCTCCGCCACCCGCGACGACATCGCCCGGCTCAACGTGACGGTGCATGACGAGGTGGCGACCTGGATCAACAACCGGAAGCGCCGCGAGATCGCCCAGTTCGAGGATGCCACGCACGTGCAGCTGCACGTGACCGGCAAGGAGAGCGCCTCGCCCGAGCACCTCTTGATCGAGGCGTGGGATTCGAGCGGGAGGACCGTCCGGTTCCCATAAAAACCCTCGTTTTCAAGCCCCACTCGACCCGGAGCCGGTCCATTGCTAGGCTCAGCCGCTCGAAATACGGCTGATTTTCCCTCTCCCTCCCACCGCGGTATCCATCATGGCCAAGACTGCATCCACCTCCGATTCTTCGACTTCCGCCGCGAGCATGGCGGGGGCCGGCCACCACTACGCCATCGTCGTCGACGGCGGTCGGCAGTATCGGGTGAGCGAGGGGCAGGTGGTCGAGATCGACTTCCGCCACCTGCCGGCCGGAAGCGAGGTGGTGTTCGACGAGGTGCTGGCGGTGAGCAAGGCGGGCAGCCTGACGCTCGGTGCGCCGGTCGTGAAGGGGGCCAAGGTGAAGGCCGAGGTGATCGGCTCCGTGCAGGGCGACAAGATCTTCGTGCAGAAGTTCGCCCGGCGGAAGAACTACCGCCGCCGCACCGGCCATCGTTCGATCGCGACGCAGGTTCGCATCGCCTCCATCAGCTGAAGAGTCCCGCCAGCGGGCCGCCCTGGCGTGAGAGGTCGTCGATGCGGGCCGAGACCGCGGGGTCTTCCTCGACCGGCGGCGCGTGGTGCGGCTTGAGCCGCGCGTCGATCACGAGCGGTCCGCGGCACCCCCAGTGTTTCTGGTGCACCATCGCATCCACGCCATGCACGTCGGCGGCCGGATTGGAGCGGGTGAAGGTGAGCCAGAGGAAGTTTTCGAGCGCGGCGGCCGCGAAGCGGCTGTCGTCGACGATCACGACGAGTGGCCACGCGTGGAGCGGGTGCTCGGGGCCGATCGCCCGGGTGAACCGCTCGATGTCGGCCGTCCACGGGGCGGCCCGCGCCGCCGCCCAGACGGCGTCGTCATGCGCCGCCTCGAGCGCCGGCCGTGGCTCGATCCGCGGGCCTTCGATCGCCACGATGCCGGGCAGGCAGACGGTCGGTTCCCGGAAGCCGTCGGGGAGCGGCAGGCCGCCGGCGAGGTCATGCGGCAGCGGGCGGATGGCCGGTCCGCGGGCCGCCACCACGAGCTTCGAGCCGGCGTTGAAGCCGTGCCCGGAGTAATCGAGCGTGTCGATCGTGGTTTCGGTGTGGAAGTGGCAGTCGCGCCGCCAGTCGACCCGTGCGAGCAGGTGGGACAGGAAGGGCGCCACGTCGTGGGCGTCGAGGCCCGGCGCGTCGCCGCCATTCACGATGAAGAGATACTTCGCCAGCGAGAGCTGCCCCTGACCAAGGATCGCCGAGGCCTGCGTGAGCAGTTCGGCCGGCCGTCCCGAGCTCTTCCAGGGCAGGTAGCGTTCGCTGCCGACGGCCAGCAGCAGCGGATGCACGCCCGAGGCGTCGACGGCATGCACGCTCGACACGCCCGGCAGCACCGTGGGGATCACGGGGCCGGTGAGCTCGTGCACGAGCCAACCGAAGAGCGTGTCTTCCTGCGGCGGGCGGCCGACCACCGTCATCGGCCAGATCGCCCCGTCGCGATGCCAGACATGGTCGACGCGCATGACGGGAAAATCGTGCCGCCGCGCGTAGTAGCCGAGGTGGTCGCCGAACGGCCCCTCCGGCTTGGTGGCGCCGGGAGCGACCGTGCCCTCGATCACGAAATCGGCGTCGGCATAGATGGCCGGGCGATCCTTGCGGCGGATCATCGGCAGGCGATGGCCCGCCAGCACGCCGGCGAACGTGAGCTCGGAGAGCCCCTCCGGCAACGGCATGACGGCCGACACGGCCAGCGCCGGCGAGCCGCCCACGAAGATCGCCACCTTGAGCGGTTCGTGCCGCTCGAGCGCCGCGGCATGGTGCAGGCCGATGCCGCGGTGCAGCTGGTAGTGGAGGCCGACCTCGCGGTCGTGCTCGTAGGCGTTGCCCGCGAGCTGCACCCGATACATCCCGAGGTTCGAGTGCATGAGCGACCGCCGCGTGCCGGCGTGGCGGGGATCCTCGGTGTAGACCGCCGGCAGGGTGATGAACGGTCCGCCGTCTCCGGGCCAGCTCGTCACCTGCGGGAGCCGCGAGAGGGGGATCTCGTGCGCGAGCACGGGGCCGGACCGGACCCGGCGGGGAAGCATGGCCAGCGCGTCGATGGGGCTGCGCCAATACCGCCAGGGACGGGCCAAGGCCCGCGTGGGATCGATCTTCAGCTCCACCAGCCGTTTCACGCGGTCGAGCGAGTCGGCGAAGATCCGCTCGATCCGCCGCTTCGTGCCGTAGAGATTGACGAGGATCGGGAAGGCCGAGCCGCGCGGTTTCGTGAAGAGCACGGCCGGACCGTCGGCACGGAAGAGCCGCCGCTGGATCTCGGCGATTTCCAGATGCGGATCGACCGGGTGCGCAACCTCGACCAACTGTCCCTCGCGGCGGAGGGCGTCGGCACAGGACTTGAGCGAGCGGAATCCCATCGGTTTTCTCCCCAGCATGGTAGTCAGCCTCCCGGAAAAAGGTGGCAGCCACCAAATCTGGGTACATTGGGCGGTTTCTCCGCCGAATCACGACTCCCGGCTGCGGGTCATCGGATGACTGTCGACGTTCGCAACATCGCCCTGTGCATCCTCGTGTCGCTGTCGGCGCTGCTCGTGGCCTGGCCATTCGCCGAGGGCGGATGCATTGACGACGCCTCCTACATCCACATGGCCAAGACGCTCGCCGAGACGGGCCGCTTCGCCTACAACGGCTGGCCGACCGCGATGCTCGGCATCCAGGTCTGGTGGGGAGCGGCGTGGATTTGGCTGTTCGGCTTTTCCTTCACGCTCGTCCGCCTGAGCGTGCTGCCGCTCGCGCTCGGGGCCGTCGTGCTCGTATACCTGATCGCCCGTCGCGCCAGGCTGTCACCGCACGACAGCCTGTTCACCGCGCTCTTGACCGCGCTCAGCACGCTGTTTCTGCCTCTGGCGCCGACCTTCATGAGCGACATCCCGGCATTTTTCTTCCTGCAGGCCTGCCTCTATGGCTTCGTGCGCGCGGTGGATGCCACCGAAGCCCCGTCGTGTTCCGGCAACGCGACCTCGCCGTGGCCCGCCGTCGCGTGGCTGGCGATCGGCACGGTCTGCGGCGTGCTCGGCGGCACGATCCGCCAGCCCGTCTGGTTTGCTGCACCCGTCTGCGCCGCGGCGACGCTCTGGCGGCGTTGCCCCGGCAGGGCCTTTCGGCTGGCCGCCCTGATCTGCGGGGTGATCGGTATGGTGGCGCTCGTTCTCGGCATCCGCTGGTTCGGCCGTCAGCCATACGCGATCCCGACCAAGCTGCCGTCGCTCGACGCGCTCGCACGATTCGCGCCGAGCGACTTGGCCCGGGGCGCGCTCACGGTGGCGACCGAATGCGGGCTCAAGGTGCTGCCGGCCGTGCTCTTCTGCCTGCCGTGGGTCGCGGCCCATGCGGCCGCCAGCCTGCGGACACGCTGGGGCCGCTGGGCCGCCGCCGCGACGGGCGTCTTCATGGCGGTGGTGCTGGCGGGCACCATGACACGATCCCTCGAGGGGCCGCTGGGCCTGCTCGGTGGCAGTTGGAGGCCGACGGGGCATGTCTTCCACGACGCGGGCGTGGGCCTCATCCGCTGTGGCGTGCTGGCACTGCTGGTCGCGGTCTGCGTGGCGGGCGTGACCGTGATTGGGGGCAGCCGGCATGGTTGGCGGTTGCCGCCGGCGGTCGCGCTGCCGCTCGGGTATCTCGTGCCCTATGGTGGCTCCCTGCTGCTGGTTGGTCAGACGACCGACGGCATCTACCCCAGGTATTACCTGCCGTTCCTGCCGGCGCTGACCGGCCTCCTGCTCTTCGGCGCCAGTCAGGCGATGCCGCGGGAGCGTTCTGCCGCCTCCGCGCGGTCGGTGCTCGGCTGGCTGCTGGTGGCCTTCTTCGGCCTGCGCGGCGTGGCGATCCTGCACGATGAATTCTCCGACACGCGGGCGCGGCTGGCGGCCATCGAATCCCTGCGGAGACAGGGCGTGCCCCGGGAAAGGATCACCTCGAAGTGGGTGATCGATGCCTGGGAGCAGATCGACCGGGCCGGGTACGTCAACGACCCACGGATTCGCGTGCCGGCCGACGCCTATCGAGCGGATGTACCCCGCGCCTATCCAGACCCGAAATTCAGGGACCGGTTTCCCGCCCTGCGGCCAGACTTCATGGTGGTCGACGAGCGGGAGCTCACGCCGGGCGAAACCATCGACCTGCCGGGGTTTCCCTACGCGGCCTGGTGGCGGCCGCCCTATCACCGCAGGATCGTGATCCGCGGCCGCCCGCGGTCGGATGCCCTCGATGGCGCCGCGGTCGACGCGGTCGAGCCCGCCGACGATACAATCCGGCATCCTTCCCCTCCCTGAGGAGCCACGATTTCATGGTCAGCATCACCAGCACCTACGAAGGCGGGCTGCGGTGCCGTGCCGTTCACGGCCCGTCCGGCACCACGCTCGTCACCGACGCCCCGGTCGACAACCACGGCAGGGGGGAGAGCTTTTCGCCGACCGATCTCGTCGCCACGGCGCTGGGTGCCTGCATGATGACGATCATGGGAATCGTGGCGGAGCGTCACGGCCTCGATCTCACAGGCATGAAGGCCGAGACCGTCAAGGAAATGAGCAAGGACATGCCGCGGCGGATCGCCGGCCTGCGCACCCGGCTCACGATCCCCCTGCCGGCCGACCACCCGCAGCGGCAACTGCTGGAGCAGGCCGCCCACACCTGTCCGGTTCACAAGAGCCTGGCGCCGGAGATCGACGCGGCGATCGAGTTCGTCTGGAAGTTGCCCGGGCCGGCCGGCGCCGCGTAGAATCGATTCCGTCAGGGGCACCATCGACGCGGGGCGATTCGCTGCGGGCTCTGGTTCGCACGCGGGCTCGCCCGCGCACGGAGCCCCTTTCATGAGACGATCTTCCTCCCGCGGGCGGCTGGCGGCGCCAGAAATGCTCGAAGCCAGGCTGGCGTTCGCCGCGGCCAGCCCGCTGCCGGCGTTCGACACGAGCCTGCCCGCCGGCGCTCCCCCCCTGAACCAGATCTGGGTCGATCCCACGGCCGGCAGCGACACGCGCAGCGGCGCGTCGCGGGCACTCGCGGTCCGCACGCTCGCCGAGGCGTGGCGGCGGGTGCCGGTCAACGTCGAACTGCAGACGGGCTTCCAGATCAACCTGACCGCCGGCACGTATCCGGAAGCGACGGTGCCCACCTACTGGGAGAGCCGCCATGGCACGCGGGCGGCCCCGGTCGTGCTCAAGGCGATCGACGGCGATGGCTCGGCCCGGCTGCCGACCATGAACGTCTACGACTGCCGCCATCTCCACGTGATCGGCCTCGACGTCTCGGCCGGCGGCGGCGACGTGCTCCACCTCGACCACTGCTCGCACGTGCTGCTCCGCGGTACGACGATCCGAGGCGTGGGCGACATCCCCACCTACGCCGTGCCGCAGGAGGCGCTCAAGGTGAACCAGAGCCGGCACATCTACGTGGAAAACTGCGACATCTCCGGCGCCTGGGACAACGCCGTCGATTTCGTGGCGGTGCAGGATGGCCACGTGGTCGGCAGCCGCATCCATCGATCCGGCGACTGGGCGATGTATGCCAAGGGCGGGTCGGCGTCGCTCACCGTGGCGGGCAACGAGTTCTACGATGCCGGCACGGGCGGCTTCACGGCGGGGCAGGGGACCGGCTTCGAGTTCATGGTGTCGCCGTGGCTGCAATACGAAGCCTCCAACATCACCTTCGTCAACAACGTGGTGCACGACACCGAGGGGGCCGGCATCGGCGTGAACGGCGGCTCCGACATCCTCATGGCCAACAACGTCCTCTACCGCGTCGGCAGCCGCAGCCACGTGATCGAGGTGGGATTCGGCCTGCGGTCGTGTGACGGCGACCAGGCGGCCTGCCGTGCGTTTCTCGCCCAGGGAGGCTGGGGCACCGCCACGGTGGGGGCCGAGGAGCCGATCCCCAACCGCAACGTCTCGATCATCGACAACGTGGTCTACAACCCCGACGGCTTCGTGAGCCGCTGGCAGCAGTTCGCGGTGGCCCTGCCGCGGACGCCCTCCGCCGGCTCCAACATCCCGTCCCCGGCCCGGGCCGACGTGAATCTCCAGATCCGGGGCAACTGGATCTGGAACGGGTCGGCCGACCACTCGCTCGGCGTCGAGCAGCCGGCGCTCGCGGCCGACGTGATGGCCAACAACGCCATCAACACCGTGCGGCCGGTGTTCGTCGATCCCGACCGCGGTGATTTCCGGCTGGCACCGGGCGTGGTGCCACCGGTGGTCGCGCCGGTCGTGATCCCGCCCCCGGCCCCGCTGCCGCCGCTCGCGGCCACGTTCGGCACGGTCGCCGCGGCCACGGCCCAGGCGTTGACGTCGATCACGGTCCGCTTCAACCGGTCGGTGCGGGGCGTGACCCTCGACGATTTCGTGCTCGTGCGCGGCCGGACGGCCGTGCCGCTCGCGGGGGCGAGGATCACGACCAGCGATCGGATCACCTACACGATCTCGAACCTCCGCGGCACGCACCTCGCGGGCGGCTACGCGCTGCGACTGAAGGGCTTTGGCACGGGAATCGTCGATGCCGACGGCGGGGCCCTGGGTGGCGCCGCGACCGTCGCGTGGCGGCTGACCCGGACCGTGCCGCCCCGCAGGGCGGGGGCTCTGCGGTAGCGGTCCGTGCGGGGGCTTCCCGAAACCGGCATGGCGGCGAGAATCGCCGCTGGAGGTTCTTCATGGCCGATCTCTTTTCCGCCGCGCGGGCCGCGAACGTCGCGCGGGCCGCGCCGCTGGCCGCGCGGATGCGGCCCCGGCGGCTGGCCGACTATGTCGGCCAGACGAAGGTGGTGGGCCCGGCCACCCTCCTGCGGCGGCTGATCGAGGCCGACCGGCTCGGCTCGGTGATCCTCTACGGGCCGCCCGGGGTCGGCAAGACGACGCTCGCCGAGATCATCGCCCGCGAGACCAGGCGGCGATTCGTGGAGCTCTCTGCCACCGCCTCCGGCGTGAAGGACGTCCGCGACGTGCTCGAGGCCGCCCGCCGCCGGCTGGAGGACGACGGCCAGAAGACCTGCCTGTTCATCGACGAGATCCACCGCTACTCGAAGGCGCAGCAGGACGTGCTGCTGCCCGACGTCGAGAACGGCGTGATCGCCCTGATCGGGGCCACGACGCAAAATCCCTTCTTCGCGCTGACCAGCGCGCTTGTGAGCCGCAGCCGCATCTTCGAACTGGAGGCCCTGTCGCGGGACGACGTGGCGGAGATCCTCGGGCGGGCGGTCGCCGACCGGGAGCATGGCCTCGGCAACGAGCGGATCGAGCTCGAGCCGGAGGCGGTGCGGCTGCTCGTGGAGACCTCCGACGGCGACGCCCGGCGGGCGCTCGGGGCCCTCGAGATCGGCGTGCTCTCGACCGCCGAACGGCCGCTCCGCTTCACGGCGGAACTGGCCCGGGAGAGCGTGCAGCGAAAGGCGATCACCTACGACTCCGGCGACACCCACTACGACTGCTCGAGCGCGCTGATCAAGAGCATCCGCGGCAGCGACGCCGATGCCGGTCTCTACTGGCTGGCGCGGATGCTCGAAGGGGGCGAGGACGTGCGGTTCCTCGCGCGCCGGCTCGTCATCCTCGCCAGCGAGGACATCGGCAACGCCGATCCGCGGGCCCTCATGATCGCGGTGGCGGCCATGCAGGCGACGGAATTCGTGGGCCTGCCCGAATGCCAGCTCTCGCTGTCGCAGGCGGTCACGTATCTCGCGCTCGCGCCCAAGAGCAACGCCTGCACGACGGCCATCGGCGCCGCCCGTCGCGACGTCCGCGAGCAGGCGGTGATTCCCGTGCCCCGGCACCTGCAGGACAAGCACTACGCCGGCGCCAGGCAGCTCGGTCACGGCCAGGGCTATGCGTATGCCCACGACGCGCCCGACGGCATCGCGGCGCAGGACTATCTCGGTGTGGAGAAGCGGTATTACGAGCCGACCGACCGGGGCTTCGAACGCGATCTCGCCGAGCGGCTCGCCGCGATCAGGCGGCGCTTGGCGGGTGGTCCACCATCGGGCTGACCGTGGCCAGGCCACGGAGCTCCGCGAGCAGGTCGTGGCAGAGCACCTCTTCGAGCCGGGCCAGCGCCCGGGCCACGACGGCGCCGTCGAGCACGCGGTGGTCGGCGATGAGCGTGACCAGGCAGCGGCCCTCGGCGTCGAGTGGCGCGTAGGAGAGGCTCGTGGTGCAGATCGTGGGATGAAAGCGGTTGGTCGCCCCCAGGCCGGCCAGCGTGGAGAGGCTGAAGGTGCCGATCCGTACGGCCCGCTTCCGCGAGAACGAGTTCATGTTCCACCGCAGGATCGTCCGCCGCAGGAAGCCGGGCACCATCTCCAGTTCCAACTGACGCTTGAACATCTCCTCGATCGGTTTCGTGGCGCAGTCCA
>JBIIYN010000134.1:0-10017 GCA_044346795.1 Pirellulales bacterium | reverse complement strand
CGATCTGCTCTGTACTGCGTCGCTTCTTCATCCGAGAACCCTTTCCAGCCCCATCTGGGGCAAGAGGATTCTCTCACAAGACCTGGCTCAGGATTTGGGGAGGGCGTCATTTTCCTCCGGGCGTGGCACCTCGGCCCGAGCGGTGTCGTCCACCGTCGGCTGCGAGGAAACTCCGCAGTCAAGCCGCAGCATCGCGCAGGCGCCGACTCCGGTGCGGATGTCGAACGGATGCACGTGCCACGGGCACACGAGCGCGCCGTCCGGCGTGAGCCGTCCCAGGGACAAGTCGGCTCCTTGGTGCGGGCAAAAGCGGGAGAGAACGTGCGTGCGGCCCGCATGACGCACGGCGACATGCCGCGGTCCGTACGCGGCGATCTCACCCTCCGCCAACGCGGCAAGTTCGTGTTGTGCGTGGACTTCCCGGACCGCCCTGGTGACGCTCGTGATTGGAAAAGACGCGTCCGCGGCCAGCGGCGTCTTCGGGATCAGCGCCTCGGCTCCCGTCGTCTCGCCGACACGTTCCGAGTCGAAATAGTCGAGCTGCCGTGCGGGATCCCGGTGCGGATGCCGGGGCTCGTCAACCGTGAATCGCCCCGTGATGACGAAGCGGGTCTCGTCGGTGTGATTGAGGATGGACCCGTGCATGTGATGGCTGTGGAAGAACACGACGTCACCCGGCTCGCAGCTCACGACGAGCGGCGTGCCCAGGTATTGGTCATCGCGCACGTGCGACACGCCGCGGGGCAACGTCTTGCCCCACAGGTGCGGGTAGAGGGCGAGGCCGTTGCCGGGACGGACGCGGCCCAGCGCCATCCAGATGTTGATCGCATTCGTGGCGACTCCCTGCCAGTAATCGTGGTGCGGCCCATGCAGGTCGAGCTTCCCGAGATGCTTGCGGAAATGTGCGTAGCCGCGGTGGAGAGCCTCGTGGGGCACCATGAAGCGGACGACCGTGTTCGCGTTGATGAAAAACCGCTCGGGCAGTGGCAGGGCGTGCCGAAGCATCCGCCTGACGAACCCCGGAAAGCGTGCCGCGAGGTCTTCACGGACGTCGAGGTAGAACTTCTCCAGTTCGGCCGCGGTGAGCACGGTATGAATGCTTTCGAACCCTTTCCGATCGAGTCGCTGGAACTGCGACGGCGTCAGTGTGGCTCGTGCAAGGTTCAGCACCCGTTCGAGAAGTTCTTCCTGGAGTCCGACGGCGTGGAGCAACCCCTTGGCGAGCAGGATTCCGCCGTCGTCGATGCGTGCGAGCGGTGGAGCCGACGGAGTGCCGCAGCCGCCGTCGGCGTGGAGTTCCTGCCAGCCGTCGAAGTCGGAATGCACGGTTCTGCTCGGGAGCGAGAAAAGGGGGACGGCCCCGGTGCTACGGTGCATGAGGAGTGCGTGGCTGTCAAGTGGCGGAGAGCCGACGAATCGCACCCGCGCGGGCCCCGTCATCTCCGCCGATTGTTTCCGATGCGGGATCGTACGTTCGCGCTGCACGCCGGCCGGCCCTGCGGGCCGACGGGGGCCGCCGTCCGGCTCAGCGTCGCACGTCGATGACCCCGACGGCGAGGCGGCGATCGGTGAAGTAGGGGTCGCCGCCGCCGTTTTGGCCCTCGGCCTGGCGGTGGAACTGCTCGACCCAGTAGTAGCCGTCCAGCACCCCCGCCCGGATGGTGTCGCCCACGAGCTTGTTTCGCTCCTTGTCGATGTCCGGGCTGATCTTGTGCGTGATGCCACCGGTGGTGCGGCTGATCTCCACGCGTTCGTCATAGGTGGCCGCACCGAGCCAGAGGGGCTTCCCACTCCGGTCGCGCTCCCGGGAGCACCAGAGCCGCACGTGGTGCCGCTGCTTCGGGCTGTCGCCGACCGGCTGTTCGAAGGCGGCGTCTTCCTTGCGGCCCCAGAGATAGAGATCGCTCACCGGCGCGTGGGGGTAGGGCTTCCGCAGCACGACGTCGGCCGCGATGCGAAGCGAGGTCTTCAGGGTGATCGGGTCGGCGGCATACCACCCGGCTGCGGCGAGCGTCCGGTGCAGCTCTTCCTCCGTGCCGATGAAGGCCACGTTCACGGCGTCCCCCTGCCGCCCCCGGGCCGTCGTGGTATGCCGCGGCGATCGGGCGAGCGCCGGATGGCCCTCGATCGTGCCCGTCGGCTCAGGCTGCTCCAACTCGGCAGCCGGCCCCGGACAGGCCACGAGCACGAACAGGCCGGCGATGACGGCCACGAGCCCCGCGTGCCGGGGTGCAGGAAAGCGTCTCTCGCCTCGACGGAAACGCCCGGCCCAGCGGCTTGGAACGATGAATGTCACGGCTCCGAATCTCCCCGGGCAGGTTCACGGCGGCCGGGAAGAGTAGCCGACGCCGCTCCGTGGCCGGAAGACCGTTTTCCGTGGCGTGACTGTCCACGGTTGGATGCTCCCGGCAGGAGCCCCGTCAACCGCCGAAGAGCCGCAGGCCGGCCCACGTGGCGGCAATCGCCGCGACGTTCGTGCCGACGATGTAGGCGACCGCTGAAAGGAACCGGCCTTCCTGGAGCATCTCGACCGACTGAAACGCGAACGATGAATAGGTCGTGAATCCGCCGAGTAGTCCCACGAGAAAGATCGTCTCATGGGCGGGGGAGCATCCGCCGCGGCAGCGGGATAGCGCGTAGATCGCCCCGAACGCGAACGAGCCGGCGACGTTCACCGCCAGCGTGCCCCAGGGAAACCCCGGGCCGAAGAGCCGCAGCGCCGCGGCATTCGCGCCCGCCCGCAGAAGCGTGCCCGCCGCCCCGGCGGCGGCGGCGAGACAAAGAGCGACTGTGGGTGGCATCATGCCTGGGTTCCTGCTGCGGGGAATCGAGTTCGAACAATCTGCCGGTCAGAGCGCATCCTCGGTGCGGAGCGTCACCTCGATCAGCCGCTCCATCACCTCGGCCGGTGATTCATGCGGGAAGTTGCTGAGCACAACCTCCTTGGCGTAGAGCTTGCCGATGTAGCGACGGTGCTTCGCCGAAGAGCTGCGGCTGGCCAGGAAATCCCGGTGGGCCGAGTTGATGACGATCTCGTTCCGCGGCGAGTCATACCGCGACCGCCAGGGCTGGCCGTGTTCCGGCTCGAGCCGGTAGGCGGGCAGGCCCCGGGCGCCTGGTTCGTCTCCCGCCGCATCGTCGAGAAACTTCACGTCGACGCGATCGGTCGCCTCGGCAGCGGCGGCACCTTCCTGCCGCGCCACCACCTCCACCCCCACGAGGCCCACCACGGGAGACGTCACCCTGCAGGATTCCGCCGCGGCTTCGTGGGTTCCTTCCCCGGCGACGAGCCGCCAGCTGAACTCGATGCCGGAGGGGATCGCCGTGCCCGCCTCGTCCTGTGCGACCGCCACGAGACGGCAGGAACCTCCGGGGCTCCGTCGCGGCCGGCGCGGCGTGATCTGCACCGTGCAGAGCGGGCCCGGCTCCACGGGAAAGAGGCCCGGCGCCGGCTCGAGTCCACCGGGACCGCCCGACGCGGGCCCGTCCTCGCCCGCCGCGATCGCCACGCCGGCTGCTCCGGGCTGGGACTGGAGCGCCTGGGCCTGCTTCGGGATGTCGAAAAAGAGATAGTCCTCCGCGGGCAGCTCGGACAACGCCGAGACGAACGCCTTGTGCACCTGCTTGAGAATCTGCCGGCTGGCCCGCTCCGCCTCGGCCTGCTCGCGGCTGGCGAGCGCCGCCACGATGTCCTGCTCGATCGCCGCGGCCGCCGCCACGAGCGCCTCGAGCGCGGCGTCGGCGACGATGCCCGACCGCGTGCCCGGCGCGAGCATGAGCGGCTCGAAATCGACGAGCCCGGCGAGGCGGCGGTCGTTCCACGGGGCGTGCTGGAACGCCAGCAGCTCCATAATGTTCGTGAGCACCCGCGTGCCGTCCTTGCAGAGCGCCACGCCGCCGTCGCCCGTGTCGGTCTCCCCGCGGGCGTAGACCTCGACGGTGACGTCGCCGAGCGGCGTCGCGTAGCGTCGCGGGATGTCGAGCCGCTCCCCGTCGAACTCGCGGGGCGTGACCCGCAGCTCCTTCCGGGCGACGCTGTCGATGACGTCGATCGTCACGCCGGTCAGGCGGATGCGGTCGCGGAGCTCCGCGGAGAGATACCTGCCGATCTTCTCGCCCGTGACCAGGCTCTTCGTGGTCTCGAGCAGCGGCCCGACGATCACCCGCGTGCCGCCCGTCGACAGCCGACCACGCGCCGGTCGGATCGTGTAGTGCCGCTTGCCCCGCGTCAGATGCAGCTCGCGGAGCGGCCCGCCTGCGGCCCCCGAGATCATCCGCAACTCGTCCCCCAGGCTCCAGAAGCTGAGCAGGCCGATGCCGAACTCGCCATGCACGCCGCGCTTCTGCCGCGCGTCGAGGTGCCGCTTCATCGAATCGCACAGATGCGTCGCGATCCGCTCGAAGTCGGCCGCGCCCGACTCGTCGGCCGCCACGCCCCGCCCGTCGTCGCTCACCTCCAGCTGCACCTGCCCCTTGTGGCGGCGGCGGAGGATTCGCACATGCCTGGCCCCGGCGTCGATGGCGTTTTCAGTGAGTTCGCAGATCGCCTTGAGCGGGTGGGTCTGCGAGTGGGCGATGATGTTGATCGCATTCCACTGGTCACCGATCCGCAGCGTGCCGGTTGTCGTCTGGGGTGAGGCTCCCATGGTGGCGTCCTTTCGTCTCACGGGTCAGCGGTGGCGGCCGAAGGCACGCTCGGTCGCCTCCCACACGCTTGCGGTTGGTCGGTAGCCGAGTTCGCGGCGCGCCGCCGTGATGTCGAAGTAGTGGTCGGTCGCCATCTCCTCGGCGAGGAACCGCGTCAGTGGCGGATCCGACGGCAGCCGGCAGGTCCGCCAGACCGTCTCCACCGCGGTCGCGAGCAGGAGAGCCGTTCGCGTCGAAATCCGCCGGCGCACCGGCGGCGCGTCGTGCAGGGTCAGCACCCTGCCGATCCACTCCCAGAGCGGCACGGGCTCGCCCTGGCTGATGAAATACGCCCGTCCGCCGGCGGTCGGCCGCTCGTCGAGGGCGACGGCCGCGAGCCGATGCGCCGTCACGCAGTCGTCGATGAACGTCAGGTCGACGAGGTTGCGGCCGTCTCCCACCTGGGTGAGCCTGCCGGCGCGGGCCCGCTTCAGGATCGTCGGCACGAGATTGGTGTCGCCGGGGCCGAAGATGAGGTGCGGTCGCAGCGCGATCGTCCGCAGCGCGGGGCCGTGGGCCGCGAGCACCGCCCGTTCGGCCGCCGCCTTCGTCTCGGGATAGAGGGCGCGATACCGCGAGGGGTAGGGCTGCGACTCGTCGACACCCCGCAGGTCGTGATCCGCGGCGACGACGCTCGGCGAACTGGTGAAGACCAGCCGCGGCACGCCCGCCGCGCGGCAGGCGGCGATCACGTTTTCAGTCGCCACGAGATTGCCGCGGACGAACGCGTCCCGCGGGCCCCACATCTTCACGTGCGCCGCCGTGTGGAAGACGCAGTCCACGCCGGCGAAAAGCCGGGTGAGCCCGGCGACCGCGTCGGGTGCGGCAAGATCCTGGACGACGTTGCCGATACGCTGGGCTACTGGTTGGGTGACTGGTTGGGCGAGCGGGCGGCGAGAGAGCGCCGTCACGTCGTGGCCGTCCGCATGCAGCCGCCGACAGAGGGCTCCGCCCACGAAACCGCCGCCGCCGGTGACGAGCGTCTTCATGCCCGCCCCGCGGCACGCGTCTCCGGTACTGCCGCCTCGACCGGCATCTCGATGGCCGGTTGGGTCGCGGCCCACGTCGCGAGCCGGTCGCGGAAGATCTTGGCGTTGTGCCGGGCATCGACCGGGAACGAGCGGTGGAAATAAAACCGCCGGATCGGGGCCGTGACCGGGTCCGCGGCGCCGATCGCCCGCAACTCGGCGGCGAGCCGGCGCCGGGCATCCGCGTCGAGCGACCGCGAACGCGGCTCGACGACGAGCGCCGGCATGCCGTCGATGCCGATGAGCGCCGTGCGGTTCACGTCGGGATGCCGATTGAACACGTTCTCCACGGGCACGCTGTGAAACACGCGGTCGGGCGTGGCCACCAGGTGGGCCCGGCGGCCGCAAAAGTAGAGCTGGCCGCCGGCGTCGAGATATCCCATGTCGCCCATGCGGTGCCAGACCCGCTCCCCGTCGGGGATCTTGCTGGCGGCGTTGGCCTCGGGCCTGCAGAGGTATTCACGGCTCACGGTCGGGCCGCTCACGACGATCTCGCCGATCACCCGTTCGGGGCAGTCGGCGAGCGGTGCGGCCGACGGCCCGCTCACGGGGTGCACGACCCGCAGTGAAACGCCGGCGATCGCGCGGCCGACCGGCGTGCCCCGCTCGCCGGAGACCGCGAGCACGGGCGGGTCGGCCTGCAGGTCGTCCGCGGCGGCAAGCGTCACCGGCAGCGCCTCCGTCGCGCCGTACGGCGTGAAGCTCTCCGCCTGCGGGCAGGCCGCCTTCACGAGATCGAGCGTCTTCTGCGACACCGGGGCACCGGCCATGAACACCCGTCGCAGCTGCGGCAGCGACGTGCCGGCCTGCCGGCAGTGTTCGGCGAGCTTCGACCAGAGTGCCGGCGAGCCGAACGACGTCTGGTTGCCGAGGTCCCGCATCACGCGGATGATCTGCTTCGGCACGAGCGACAGGGGGCGGCTCGGATCGAGCGGCGGAAAGATGCTGCCCACGCCCAGGGCCGCCGTGAAGAGGCTGAAGACGGGCAGGAGCGGCAGATCCTGGTCGCCGCCGCTGAAGCCGAACTGGCCGCGAAACACCGCCAGCTGCTCCGTGAGCATCCTATTGGTGAAGACGACGCCCTTCGGCCTGCCGGTGGCGCCCGACGTGAAGGCGACGAGTGCCGGGTCGTCCGCCTGGCGAGGAATCGGCTCCGGTCGGCCGGCCGCGTGTCGCCGCAGGTCGCGCAGCGGCGTCGCCCCGAGCAGCGGCACGCCGCCGGCGACCACGCAGAACCGCAGCGAGCGAAACAGTTCCGCGGCCTTGAGCCGCAGCAGGTGGGCCTTCGGCACGCCGATGAAGCCGCTCGGTGCGGCCTCCCGCATGCATGCGACCACCGCCTCCACTCCCATGCCGGGGTCGATGAACACGGGCACCGCGCCGCGGCCCATCACGGCGTAGCTCAGCGCGAGAAAGTCGGCCCCGGGCGTCACGAGCATGATCACGCGTTCGGCGGCCCGCAGGCCCGCGGAGGCGAGGCCGTGCTCGTAGGCGGCGATGCGGGCGGCGAGCGCCGCAAAGTCGATCGCCTCGTACCGCGGGCTGCCACGCCAGTGGGGAAACGAGACCTTCGTCACGGCGGGCACCCACGGCATGGCCGCTGCCGCGGCCTGCAGCGCCGAGTAGAGCCCGTAGGTCACGGGCTGGGCTGCCGCGGAGAGGCTTTCGAAGAGCGGAACAGCAGCCGGCCGCACGGGGGGCGGTTCGTCGCCATGGCCGACTGCGACGGGTTGCAGAAACTCCCTCACCGCGGCGATCGCCCGCCCCGGGGCGTCTTCGAGGACCAGGTGCGAGGCGTGGTCGATCCGCATCACGTCGGCCGTCGGAAAGCGCGCGGCAACCTCGCGGAGAATCCCGGGATGAAAGCAGGGATCCTTCATGCCCCAGACGATCCTGACCGGCTTCGCGGCGAGCGTCGGCAGCCCGGCCACCATCTCGTGCATGAGCGGAGCCGTGGGGTGGGAACGGGAGAACGGGATGTCGCGGACGAAGCCCCAGATGGCACGACGGCTGGCCCGGGTGAGGTAGGGGCGGTGGTAGCCCTGCTTCACCTCGTCCGGCAGCGGGCAGGCGGCGCCGAGCGACGTGAGCAGCTTCACGAACCGCATCGTGTGCTGCGTGAGCAGCCTGCCGACGAGGGGCGAAGCCGCCTGGCGGATCATCGCGGGCAGCAGGTGGGTCTCGGCGAGGGTGGTGTTGAAGTAGACCAGCCGCTCGATGTCGTCCGGCCGGCGGACGGCCAGGGCCGTGCCGATCGGCCCGCCCCAGTCGTGCATGACCAGGGAAAACCGGCCGATCCCCAGCTGCCGAAGGAGGTCCTCGAGGTGGCCGACGCGGTCGGCCGCGCGAAAGGATAGGTTCGGCTTGTCGGAGAGGCCGCAGCCCACGTGGTCGGGCACGATCACCCGGAAGTCCTGCCGCAGCGCCGTGATCAGGTTGCGGAAGAGAAAGCCCGACGTCGGATTGCCGTGCAGGCAGACGACGACGGGCCCGCTGCCCTCGTCGAAGTAGTGCATGCGATGGCCGGGCGACGCCCCGCGGCCATCGCGCTCGGCCCGGCCGACCGTGGCGAACCGCGACGCGAACGGGTAGGAATCGCCGAACGGGCAGGGCTGCACCGCGTGCCCGCTGGGCGGCGGCTCTCGGTGGGGGGGGTGGGCTCCGGTCATGGCGAAGTCATCGTCGGACGGGCGCGGCTACCATTCGAACCCGAGGAACCGGGTGTTGAGCCCGCTGCCGAACGCGGTGAGCAGCACCTTCTCCCCCGGCTGGATGTCCTTCTCCCCTGCGCCGATGGCGAGGGCCGCCGGCAGGGCGGCCGACACCATGTTGCCGTAGCGGTTGTAGATGGCGAAGTCCTTGTCGAAATCGAGCCCCATCTCCCGGTAGAAGGCGTCGTTGACCTGCCGGCCCACCTGGTGGCAGAAGACGTGATCGACGTGGTCCTTCGACCAGCCGAGCGACGCGGTGACGTCGGGGAAGGCCCGCCCGCCGAGCTTCGCGGCCGCGATCATGAGCTGGGCCGCGTCGGAGGTCATGATCGGGGCGATCTCCTCCCCCTGGCCGACGCTGAAGTCGCCGTTGCCGATGCAGAGCTGATGATGCTGCGAGGCCGACCGGGCCACGCCCCCGACGAACCGGTGCCCGCTCTTCGAGATGCTGTCGTGGCAGAGCACGGCCGCCACGGCCCCGCAGCCGAGCGTGAGCGTGGGCAGCATCTGCAGCAGCCTCTCGCGGGTGATGCCCGAGTCTCGGAGCATCTGCTCGCACGTGGTGTGCACCACCTTCGAGATGTTTTCCCCGGAGCAGATGATGCCCGCCTGCACGGTGCCCGCCTCGATGAGGTGGGACAGCATGATCATCCCGTCACTGAAGCCGATGCAGGCGTTGGTGATGTCGAGCACCAGCGACTCCTCGGGGATGCCGAGGTTGTGGTGCACGAGGCAGGCGGTGGCCGGTTCGAAGAAATCCCGCGAGACCGAGCAGTTGAAGAGGGCGCCGATCTGGTCGGGGCGGAAGCCCGAACGGTCGAGGGCGGCGCGGGCGGCGATGGTGGCCACGGAGCTGGGGGTCACGTCGGTGGACCACATGCCCCGCGTGCTCACCCCGCTGACCCGCTCGAGCGTGCCCGTCGGAATCTTCAGCCGCTGGTAGACCGGCGTGATCCGCTCCTCGATCTCCGCGGAGGAGAGCAGCGTGGAGGGAAAATGCAGGCCGAACGACTCCAGGCAGACATGCTCGAACCGAAACGAGATCATCAAGTGCTCCTTCACTGCGCCGGCGGGGCGCTGCTCAACCCCCAGAGGATACTCGATTCCGAGGTCGGAAAGGAGCCACCGCGGTTTGCCCGCCAGCGACGGGAAAAAGCGGAAGGGGGGCGGCACCGGGCCCGAGCCGCGGCTCAGAAGTAGCCCTCGCGTTTTTTCTTCTCCATCGACCCGGCCTCGTCCTTGTCGATCAGCCGGCCCTGCCGCTCGCTGGTGCGGGTCAGGAGCATCTCCTCGATGATCTGCGGCACGGTCACGGCGGTCGACTCGTGGGCCGCGGTGAGCGGGTAATCCCCCATCGTCCGAAACCGCACCCGCTTCGTCACGGGCTGCTCGCCCGGCCGCAGCCGGAACCGCTCGTCGTCCACCATGATCCACTGGCCGTCGCGATCCACCACCGGGCGTTCGTTCGCGAAGTAGAGCGGCACGATCGGAATGCGCTCGCGATGGATGTACTGCCAGATGTCGAGCTCGGTCCAGTTCGACAGCGGAAACACGCGGATGTTCTCGCCGCGGTTGATCCGCGTGTTGTAGAG
>JBIIYN010000132.1:0-10114 GCA_044346795.1 Pirellulales bacterium | reverse complement strand
CTTTCTCGACGAGTTCGACCTCACCTACGACGTCAACGACGACCACGAGGCGATCGCCATCGGCTTCAAGCTCGATCCGGACGAAACCAGCTATCGCGACGGCGACGGCGATGCGCACCTCTTGATCGTGATCCGGGTGATGGAGGGCGGGGAGTTCGTCTCCATGCTGGCGCCGGCGGCGTGGAACGTCGCCAAGGCCCGGCACAAGGCGGCCGTGTTCGAGGCCCTCCTGTCGTTGCAGGCACGCTTCAAGCTGCTGCGGTTCGACTACGATCCGCAGGACGGGGAGATCCGCCCCAACGTCGAACTGCCCGTCGAGGATGCCACGCTCACTTCCAAGCAGTTTCACCGGCTCATGCATGCCGTGCTCATCGGCGTGCAGCGGCTCGACCGGGTGATCCGCCGGGCCCTGCAGACCGGCCGGGTGTGCCTCGAACTGCTCGACGAAGAGCAGGCGCGGGACGAGCGGGCCGGCGGCACGGGTGGCGTCGATCGCCTCGAGGATCTTGCCCGGCAGGCCGGCGGCATCGACGCCCTCGAGCGGCTGCTCGGAGGCGAGGGGCTCGAGGAGGACGGGGACGAGCCGGGGCGGAACCGCAGGGCGGGCTGAGCGAGCGGGCGCGGTCTACTTGGCCGGAAGGCGACGGATCGTGATGTCCTTCACCTCGATCAGGGCCTTGCCGCCGCCATGCACCTGGATGCCGATCCGGCCCTCGAGCGGGATCGTCGGATCTGCCTCCGTGTAGTCCAGGGCGGCGACGCCGTTGATCCAGGAGCGGATGTTCGGCCCCTCCGCCCGGATGCGGTATTCGTTCCAGCCGTCGGGCTTGATCGCCGTCTCGAGGGCCCTGGCGTCCTGCGGCTCGCCGATCACCTTGTTCCGCCGCGATTCGTCGTAGAGCTTGCCCCACCAGCCGGGGCCGGCATCGACCTGATACCCGCGCATCTCGTGGGAATCCGGCACGCGCACGCTCCGGATCTGGATGCCGGAGTTCACGAATCCTCCACCGCCTCGAATCCGGATCCGGAGGACGAGCTCGAAATCGCCGAACGACTCCGTCGTCGCCAGAAAAGTGTTGTGCGGGACGGTCTCCTCGAGCGACCCGCCCACGATCATCCCGTCGGCGGCCCTCCACCACTTCTGCTCGCCCGCACGCGCTTCCCACCCACTCAGCGAGGAACCGTCGTGCAGCGGCCGTGGATCGGCCGCCGGGGCCATGCCGGCCACGAAGGCCGCAACGAAGAAAACGATGGTGCGCATCGGAAAGGCTCCTGATCAGGTGGGGACTACTTCAGACTGCGGAGGTATTCGACGACGTCGAGCAGTTCGTTCGGCGCGAGCGTGCCCGCCAGGCCGTCGGGCATGCTGCTCTGCTTGAGCCTGGTCCGCTCGTCGATCTCGGCGGTGGGGATCTTCCTGTGCTCCCTGCCGTCGAAGATCACGAGCGCCTCCGGCGTCTCGCTCACGAGCAGCCCCACGATGCTGCGGCCGTCGTCGGTCAGCACCATCGTGGAGAGATACTTCTCATCCACCGCCGCGTTGGGGTAGATGATCGATTCGAGCAGCTTGTAGCCGTCGAGCCGCCTGCCCACCTGCGTCATGTCGGGGCCGAGATCGGCGCCGTCGGTGCCCACCTTGTGGCAATTGATGCACACGCGGCGGAACACGACCTTCCCGCGTTCGGCACTGCCCCCCTTCATGCCGGCCAGCACGGTGAGGGCCTTGTTTTTCTGCTCCTCGGGATGCGGCTCCTCGGAGAGCAGGAGCTTCAGGTGCGGCGCCATCTCGGCCGCGATCTTCTCGAGGCCGAGCACGCTGTCGCAGATCCGCTCGGCGGGCGAGCCCTTGGCCACGAACTGGCCCGCCGCGTGCCGGCTCTTCCAGACGTCGAGGTTGGCCCCGAGTGCGGCGTCGCAGGTGTACGCCACGTACTTGTCCTCGGGCGTGACGTTGGCTGCGGCCACGACCGCCACCATCGCATCGGACGTGGGGTAGAAGCTCAGCCCCCGCACGGCCTCCGTCCGCACCCGCGGATGGGCGTCGGTCGCCCGCGCGATCAGCAGCTGCTCGGCGCCGGCGATCCAATCGCGTTCGTCGGCGAGCACGCGGGTGGCCGCGGCGCGGGCATCGGGCACGGCCGACGCGAGCAGCAGCTCGAGCAGGCCCTCGTCGATCGCGTGGAAGCACTGCTGCAGCCAGAGCTGTTCCAGCCGGAGCCGGTCGGCCTCGGGAGCCGACGCATGCGCCTGCACCCATTCGGCGGCCGCACCCAAGACCTCGGCCTGCGGTCGGGCCTGCAGCTCGGCCCGGGCCCGGTACCGGGTCCTCCACTCGGGCGATTGCAGCTGCTCGAGCACGGCGCGGGTCGGTTTCCCGGCCTGGGTTTCCGGCGCGAGGAGCGGCTTGTCCTTGCAGACGAGCCGATAGACTCGCCCGTGCCTGTGATCGCGGTTGGGATCCCGCTGGCTGTACTGCATGTGGCCGATGAGCGGATTGGCCCAGTCGCCGAACCACAGCGCACCATCGGGCCCGATCTGGGGATCGACCGGCCGAAAGTGCTTGTCGGTGCTCTTGATGAGGTCGAACGGCACCGTCTTGCCATCCACCTCGTGTCGAATCCGCTCCCCCCGGTAGCCCGCGCCGTCGTCGGAAATCTTCCAGCGCGGCATGCCGTTCATGTTGATCACGCAGGCGTAGATGAACTGATCCTGCACGTCGTCGGGAAACTGCCGCGTGCGGAGATACTCGCTGCCCACGACCGGCCGCATGCCGTCGGTGGGGAAGACGGGGTTCATGCCCTTCCGGCCCCCGTACTGGGCGCCGGAGAGGGGAGTGTCCCAGTGCTGGGACGCCCCGGTGCCGTCGCCGCAGATGCCCTGGCCCCACTCGTTGAACACGTAGCACCAGGGATTGCCGTAGCCGGGGGTGTTGAAGTGACCGAGCCTCCACGTCCGCGGATCCAGCACGTAGGCCCCGGACGAACCGGAGTTGCGAAACGGCCCCCAGGGTGTCTCGACGGCCGTGGTCATCGCCATGCCCTCGAGCATGTGGAGACGGCCGCCCGGGCTCATCTCGAACGCGCCGACCGTGTGGTGCGTGTCCTCCGTGGCCCAGCCGTCGAGCACGGTCACGACGACGTCGGCCCTGTCGTCGCCGGTGGTGTCCTGGAGCCAGAGCATCCGCGGCTGATCCATCACGAGCACGCCGCCGTCGAAGAACTGAAAACCGGTCGGGCAGTGGAGCTTGTCGTAGAAGATCGTGCTCTTGTCGGCCGAGCCGTCGCGGTCGGTGTCTTCGAGGATCACGAGCTTGTCGGCCGGCTTCGGCTGGCCCGGCTCCCACTGCGGGTAGCTGGGCATGGTGGACATCCAGAGGCGGCCCTTGGAGTCGAAGCCCAACTGCGCGGGGTTGGCGATCTCGGGGAACCGCCGCTCGTCGGCGAAAAGCTCGATCTCGAAGCCCGGCGGCACCTCGCAGCTCGCCGCCAGCTCCTCGGGCGACTTCATCGTCGGCCCCCGTTCCTGGTCTTCGCTGTATTTCATCCGCGGCTCGCCGAACCGGGTCTGGGGCACGATGAGTTCACCGGTCTGCGAGTCGTCGGGCTGCGGCGGCGCCGGCTTGCCGGCGGCGATGTCCCAGACGTGGCGGTCGCGGACGGCCGCCATGTTGCGGAGCTTCAGGTACTCACGCGGGAATGTCTCCGTGTCCCAGGTCCGCCGGCCGCCGTAGACGTACCAACCGTTCACCATCCGGTGGTCCTGCATGTGAATCCACGACTTGTCGTTGACCGCGGCCTTCAGCTTCGCGACCGCGGTCGCGTCGAGCCGCTTCGCGGGCGGAGCCCCGAACAGGGCCCGGTCGAGCGCCTCCGCCACGACCACGTCTCCGGCTTCGTCGACGTGGCAGCCGTTGATCGTGAACTGCCGGCCCGGCTCGGCTGCAAACCTTTCGCGGGTGACGTCGAACAGATCGACGAACGCGATGCCGCGGCTGGTCGCGACCGCCTTCGCCGCGTCGCGGTAGAGGGCGAGGGTCTTGTTCTGGGCCTCGGCGTCGGGCATGTGGGGATCGCCCGTCGGCTCGACCGCGATCGGCGACACGATCACGAACCGCGGAGCGGCCTTCGTGTCGTCGCGCGGATACTGCTTCGCGAAGCTGTCGAGGAACCGCTCGTACTGTTTCGTGAACGGCTCGACGCCGGCGGGGCCGGCGAAGGACTCGTTGAACCCGAAAAAGAGCAGATAGGTGTCGGCCCCGAACGCGGCGAGCGGATCGTCGAGGGCGGTGTAGTTGCCGCCACGATCCCGGCGGGCCACCTCGTCGGCCGGGCGAGCGAAGTTTCGCACGACGAGGTGCTTCTCGGGAAACCGCTCGTGCAGGAGCGTCTCGAACGTGCCGAACATGTCCAGCCGTTCGGCGGTCGAGTTGCCCACGAAGGCGATCCGCTCGCCGTCGATCAGACCGAGCGGCAGGTTGCTCGGGGGCAGGGCCGGGCGGGCTGGCCGGGGCGGCAGCTTGAGAAGCTCGCGAGCCGTCGCAAACGGGTCGGTGGCGGCCGTTTTCGCGTCCTCGCCGTGAGCCAGCAAACCGCCGGCGAGGATCAGAACGCAAGACACCAGAAGGGAGTTGCGCATGGGGCTTCCTTGTGCGTGGGGGCTCATCGAAGGCTACCATACGCACTCGCTTCGAGGAACGGACGGGCCCCCTGATCGTCGGCGAGGTCGCCGGCCTCCGGTCGCGGGGCGGCTGCCGTCTGATAAAACCACCGGGCATGGATCGCACCGATCTTCCAGACTCGGCCGTCACACCGGGCAACCTGCGGCCGACGCGGATTCTCGACCACGCAAGCGACCGCGTCCGAGCCGTCGTGCGTCGGGTGCCTTCCCCGAGCGGGGCGACACGCGGATATCTGCAGTCGGCTCATCGGCTCCTCCGCGACGAGGTGCGGCCGGTCTACACCGTGGACGAGCTGCAGCCGACGTCGGTCACGCTGGCCAAGGGCCGGGGGTCGTGCAGCCAACGGTTCGCGTGCCTCGAATCGTTGGCGCGGGCGGCCGGCATCGGCACCCGGGTCCGCGGACTGTGGGTGGCAGGCCGGTTCTGGAATCCGCGGTTCGGCCTTGCCGCCCCGTTCATTCCGGCGCGGATCCTGCTGGCCTGGCCGCAATTCCATGTCGACGGGGCGTGGACCGGCGTCGAGTCGCTCTTCGAGCCGCCCGCCCGGCTCGCGGAACGCAACCCGCTGGCCTTCGCCAACGACGGCGAGACGCTCTTCGACGCCATCGACCACGTGGCGGTCGACTTCGAGGGCACGACCGCCGGGTGCGGGGCGGGCGGCTGCGACCTGTCGGGGTTCGTGGTCGGCGAGGCCGGGCTGTTCGACTCGCGCGACGAGCTCTTCGCCGGCCCGGGATTGTTTCAACACACCCTGCGCGGCCGCCTGTTCGAGCTCTCGTACGGTGGCCGCAAGAGCCACTGACCCGGGCTTTGTCCGGCCACGCGACGAGCCGCTGAAAAAGGTCCCCACCCCGCGGACCATGGTTGTCCCTCGCGTTCCGATACTCCCGCCACGAAGGCAGGCCGCGAAAAGCCTGCCCGAAACGAAATCCACGGGAGAACGCACATGGATGCCCGCGAAACCAGCGTGTCACAAGTCAGCCGGCTCGACGATGCCTTGGCCCTGCTCGACCCCCGGTCCCGTCGCGTGATGGAACTCTGGCTGGAGGGCGCAAGCCCCGACGAAATCTCGCACAGCCTCGGTCTTCCCGGGCGGGCTGTGATCGTGATCCGGAGATCCTCACTCTGGATGTTGCGGGACCTGATCGCCCAGATGCCTACCCCGGAGGACACGGATGGAGCGTTCTGAGACGCGAGAATAAGGCGGCGGGAGGCGGTTCTCCAGCGGGTGGTTGAAGAACTGGAACGCGGCTGACATCGGTTCGTACTCGTACGTTCCTTGCCCTCCGCCTCACCTTCTGTCTTCGCTGTCGCGCCTCGACCCGGATGACCTCCTGATACGCCCGCCAGACCCGCGAGTAGGCACAGCCCCAAGCCTCGTCGTGGCTCGCGCCGTTCCCATGAACCGGGCGTGAGGTCCGTGCACGCGGCATCGCCGCCGCTCTTTTCCAAGGCTACACTGTCGCCGTACGCCTCCCCCCGCCACCTCCCGAGGTCATCGTCATGCGTCATCGATTGCTTCTGGTCTGCATCGCGGTCCTGGCCCTTTGCCCCATCGTCTCGCTCCACGCCGCTGACCCGCTGGCGGCGATCACGACCCGGGCCGAACTGGACCGACTCATCGAGACATCGACCGACCCCGCCATCAAGACGGCCCTATCGGAACACGCCGCGCAGGTGGAGGCCGCGCTCGAGCGGAAGGCCGACCGCGACCGCGTTGCGTCATTCCTCGAGGCCGCGAAAGCCTCGTATGGAAAAGGAAACAGCACACCCGCCGCCCTGGCCAAGGCCCTGGGCGGGCCGAGCAAGCTCTTCGACTTTCTTCGCGTCATCAATCTGGCTGACACCTCCCTGACCATCAAGGAGAAGCGGCAGGTGGATCCGTTCGACGCGGCCTTTTATGAGGGCGTGGCCACTCTCACGGACCTCGAGGAACTGACGATCATCAACACCACGGCCGAGAACGCGTGGCTC
The DNA here is from genome assembly GCA_044346795.1 of Pirellulales bacterium. Taxonomy (GTDB): domain Bacteria; phylum Planctomycetota; class Planctomycetia; order Pirellulales; family UBA1268; genus CAMCQY01. The sequence goes on along the minus strand of JBIIYN010000132.1, from coordinate 3,462 downwards.
GCGCCGCTGGCGAAAATGAAATCACTCAAGACGCTGCGAATCATCAACCAGGCCAAACTCGATGATACCGGGCTGGCCCTCCTGGCTCCGTTGAATCAGCTGGAATCCTTCGGCTACATCGGCACCAAAATGACCGGCGCCCCGCTCGAGGACTTCAAGGGCTGGACCAACCTGAAGTCATTGAGCCACCGGGGCAGCAAGCTGAGCGACACCGGCCTGAAGGCCCTCGTAGCGGCCTTCCCGAACCTGGAATCGCTCGTGCTGGCCCACGGCGACTATGGCAACGACGCCCTTGCCGAGGTCGCCACACTCACGAAGCTCAAAGGACTGGAACTCGGTTCGCACAAATCCACGCCCGAGGGGCTCGCGCCGCTCACCGCCCTGAAACTCGAATACCTTCAGCTCGGAGAGGGATTCGAGGGCACGGCCGCGCTCACGATCGTCAAGGAGATGCCGACGCTCACGAAGCTCGTGCTGACGAACTGCGCGAAGATGACCGACGAGGACCTGCGCACCGTCGTCGGCATGAAGAACGTGCACCATCTGGAGCTCTCGAATCTGGGCATGACCCCGGCACGGGTCGCCGTGCTGAAGGATGCCTCGCATTTAAAGAACCTGCGCGTGACCCTCCCAGCCAAGGCTCCCTGGAGCGAGGAAGACAAGGCGGCGTTGAAGGCGGCCCTGCCGATGGTGGCGCTCAGGTTCGAGTGAGGAACGAAGTGTCGGGGGCGACCTGCTGCACCTTGCGCCCGAGGGCCCGGCCACGCACGCGGCCACCACGAGGTCGCCCGACACGTTGAGTACCGTGCGGCACATATCGAGCAGCCGATCCACACCGAGAATCAGGCCGATCCCGGAAAACGGCCGAGTGGACGATCTAGGACTCGAGGTGGGAACCTTTAAGTGAGTGGCCCAACGGTTGGTTCAGAGCCAACTTGGGAATCTCGGGTCCTTTCCCCAAGACATCGCCTATGCCCACAGTTACGGCAAAAAGCTTGCGGACAAACTTCGATTGTTGGGCGTGTCCTTCGACGAACAGCCGGACAAGGCGGACGAAGCACAGCTGGGCACCTACGCCAGTCGAGTCATCGCGTCAAAGACTGGCGAGACCGAGAGAAAGCATCACTGATGCAGCTCGGAGAATGGAGCGATTCTTCGGACGAACCAAGGACATACGTGAGATCGACAAAACCGATGCCGTTCACCGAAGCTGCGACGTAATAAGAATCAAGGCCAGCGGAGATGTCCGATCAAGCATCCTGATGTTCTTCCTGTGCTAAGTCGTGCGTATGGCAAGAGGCTCGCGGATGACGCTGCGGACGTCTCGGCGATCACGCACACATCGTTGACCAAACGAGTCAAGCAATGGCTGGGTGCGGCAGGGCTTACGCTGTGGCCTCCTACTACGGTCATTCAGAGGCGATATCCCTTGCCAACTACAGGATGACGACGGCAACACATGCCGATGCCGTCGCCACTGCACCGTCCCTGATCGAGGGCAAGGCATCTAAAAAGAACGATGAGGATGCCGCATGACGATACGTGGTGCTCGCAGTATCGGAACTGCTGGCAAGACGAGATGTGTTGCAGGTGGACAAAACCCAAAAAAAGGAGCGTCGCAAGATGGAATGGTTCTTGGACACAGTGGCCCGTTTGGAGTCGGTCGCTCCAGGGATGGTATTTGGGACAGTCGATGTCGTGTGTTGTAGTTGTGGTGAAACTAGCTCGCACAACTGCAACGCTGACGGCAGCAACACATACGTCTGCCCGCACTGTGGCGTGAGGAACGAACTGTAGTTCGACGCCGTGGGATCGATCTTTGGCAATTCGGAGAGCGGTTATCCAGCGATAATCGCCGGATAACGTCTGGCTGCCAGAAAGCCGGAGTTGATTGAAACCCAAGCCTGGGTGAGACTTGGGTTCAGTTCAACGCGATGCCCGTAGAGCGTTATCCAGCGGGTGTGGCACGTTATCGAGTTCCGTAGAAACACTGGTTCTCCGGAAAGAGTTGATGCAGACCGTCGCTCAAGAATTGGTCGCGATCATCGAGCGGGTGACACCGATGCTCGACTCGCTGGCGCTGGACGAGACGCTGGCCACCCGAGTTGACCCCAAGAAGTGGTCCCGCAAGGAAATCCTCGGCCACCTCATCGACTCCGCGTGCAACAATCAGCAGAAATTCGTGCGGATGACGCAGCAGCCCAATCTCGACTTTCCCGGGTATCGCCAAGACGACTGGGTGGCTGTCCAGAATTGGGCGAACGCTGACTGGAAAGGCATGGTCAGTCTTTGGGCCGCATACAACCGACACCTTGCCTACGTGATTTCAACCGCCAGCCCTGACCGTCTAAACAACACAATTCGAATCGAAGGTACCGGGCCGTTCACCTTGGCTTTTGTCATGTCGGATTATGTCGAGCACTTGAAGCACCCCTTGCGGCAGATATTTCCGGACAGCGGAATTACGAGTGCCTTTGTGAATGTCTATCACGCCTGAAGGAATCGCGCGGGAGAACAACGCGATGCAGCGGACTCGCGATAAAATCGGGTGGTGTGGTTCGCCCAAGGTCGCGAGCCGCTGATCGCCCGCGGTCTGGCGAACCACTGACCGTCCTCGGGTGATTGATGAATCCAACCGTTTACCTCGAAACAACGATCATCGGCTACCTCGCGATGCAGCCCAGCGGCGTCCTACGGATCGCTGCCAACCAGCAGACCACGCACGAGTGGTGGACGGGGCATCGCCATCGTTTTTCCGTATACGTCTCGCGATTCGTGGTCGGCGAATGCGCGGCGGGTGATTCGGTCGCCGCGGCTGATCGCCTGCGTGTACTAGCCGAAGTGCCGCTCTTGGAGGTCACGACGGATGCGGAATCGCTTGCCGCGGCGTTACTTGAAGAGGTGCCGCTGCCCGTAAAGGCAGCCACCGACGCGCTGCATATCGCGGTCGCGGCCGTCAACGGTGTCGAATATCTCCTGACCTGGAACTGCAGGCATATCGCCAACCCTGCCCTCAGGCCGCGAATCGAATCGGTTTGTCGTAGAATGGGGTTCGAGCCCCCTGTCATTTGCACCCCGCAGGAACTTCTGGAGATCGACGATGGAGACTGATCCGGTCGTTGCCGAAGTGCGAGCCGTTCGCGAGCAGCTGGGTGCCCGTCTCGGGTTCCGGCTCCACGACATCGTCAAAGAAGCACAGCGGCAAGATGCTGCTGGCGACAGAAAGGTTGTCCGGCTCCAGCCGCGACGCCCGATCGCCGTGGCCTCGGGCGCAAAGTAGCCAGAACCAGTCGCTGGATCAGACGGCGGCTTGCGCCCAGCGGTGTGGCTGAGCCGATGGTTCGCCGCTGATCAGCTTCCCCGTGCGGCAATGTAATAGCGATGGCCACGATGGCCAAGAAGTCCGCCAAGCCAGTTCTGCTCTCTGGCGGGAATCCGCAGATCGCGAAGGCCGATGGCGAC
>JBIIYN010000131.1:0-10139 GCA_044346795.1 Pirellulales bacterium | reverse complement strand
GGATGCGGTCGAGCCTACTGTCGCCCCGATTCGCTCGTTGACGCTGCCCGCCCGCGACACTAGATTCTGGCGAGTTTGCCGGTCAAAACCGGCCGAGATGCCCATTTCGCGCGTTGCCGGCTTCCGGCTCGATCAGTCCGGTCCGTCCTCCCCGTTACGACTCCCCGATACGAAAGGTTTCGACCAGCCCATGGCCACCACTCTCGGAAAGAAGTCCTCCAAGTCTGCATCCACCCCAAGCGGAAGCAAGAGCGGGAGCCAGAGCGGCAAGCAGGGCGGCAAGCCGGGCAAGATGATCTACTATTTCGGGGCCAAGAAGTGCGACGGCGACGGCACGATGAAGCCGCTCCTGGGCGGCAAGGGGGCCAACCTCGCCCAGATGACCAAGATCGGGCTGCCGGTGCCTCCCGGCTTCACGATCACCACGCAGGTCTGCATCGACTACTACAAGCACGGCAGGAAGTTCCCCAAGGGCCTCGAGGACGACGTCGCCTCCGCCATGAAGCTCATGGAGAAGGAGACGGGCAAGAAGTTCGGCGACCCGAAGAACGCTCTGCTCGTGAGCGTCCGGTCCGGGGCCCGCGACAGCATGCCGGGCATGATGGACACGATCCTCAACCTGGGCCTCAACGATGAGACCGTGAAGGGGCTCGCCGCCGCCACCGGCAATCCCCGCTTCGCCTACGACTCCTACCGCCGCTTCATCCAGATGTACGGCGACGTGGTGATGGGCGTGCAGAAGCGTCATGAAAACGAGCACGACCCGTTCGAAGAGACGATGGAGGGGCTCAAGCACCAGCTCGGCATCCACAACGACACCGACCTCGGCGAAGAGCACCTCCGCGAGCTGATCAAGCGGTATCTCACGCTCATCAAGCAGCGGACCGGCAAGGGATTCCCGCAGGATCCGTTCGAGCAGCTGATGGGCGCCGTCGGCGCCGTCTTCGGCAGCTGGATGAACGAGCGGGCGATCCTCTACCGCCGCAAGTACAAGATCCCCGACGAGTGGGGCACCGCCGTCAACGTGCAGAGCATGGTGTTCGGCAACATGGGCGACGACTGCGCGACCGGCGTGGCCTTCACCCGCGACCCGGCCACCGGCGAGGACACCTTCTACGGCGAGTACCTGGTCAACGCCCAGGGCGAGGACGTCGTGGCCGGCGTGCGGACGCCCAAGCCCGTGGCCGAGATGAAGCACGAGCCGATGTTCTCCGGCACCTACAAGGAGCTCGAGAAGGTTCGCCAGACCCTCGAGAAGAAGTTCGGCGACGTGCAGGACTTCGAGTTCACCGTCGAGAAGAAGAAGCTCTACATGCTGCAGACGCGGCACGGCAAGCGGACGGCGCTGGCCTACGTGAAGATCGCCCACGACATGGTGAAGCAGAAGCTCATGTCGCCCGAGCACGCGATCCAGTCGGCCGACCCGGACGCGCTCTCGCAGTTGCTCGCCCCGATCTTCGACCGGGCCGACTACGAGGCCGCGAGGAAGTCCGGGCGGCTGCTCACGACCGGCCTGCCCGCCGGCCCCGGCGCCGCGACCGGGCAGCTCGTCTTCTCGGCCGCGAAGGCCGAGGAACTGGCCCACAAGGGCACGAAGGTGGTGCTGGCCCGCGTCGAGACGAGCCCCGAGGATCTCCGCGGCATGATCGCGGCCGAGGGCATCCTCACCAGCCGCGGCGGCGTGTCGAGCCACGCGGCCCTCGTGGCCCGGCAGATGGGCAAGGTCTGCGTGGCGGGCGCCGGGGCGATCCAGATCGACTATGCGAAGGGCACGCTCCAGTGCGCCGGCAAGACGCTTCGGGAGGGCGACGCCATCTCGATCAACGGCTCGACGGGCGAGGTGTTCGCCGGCGGCATCAAGACCGCCGACAGCGAGCTCAAGCAGGTGCTCATCGCGAAGACCATGAAGCCGTCCGACTCCGAGGTCTTCCAATATTACGACTTCATCATGAAGCTCGCCGACAAGCACCGGAAGCTCGGCCTGCGGACCAACGCCGACACCCCGGAGCAGGTGCGGCACGCCATCGCCTTCGGCGCCGAGGGCATCGGCCTGACGCGGACCGAGCACATGTTCTTCGAGGGCGACCGGATCGACGCGATGCGGGAGATGATCCTCGCCGAGAGCGAGGAGGCCCGCCGCAAGGCGCTCGCCAAGCTGCTCCCCTACCAGCGCGAGGACTTCGAGGGCATCTTCAAGGCGCTCGACGGCCGTCCGGCCACGATCCGCTTCCTCGACCCGCCGCTGCACGAGTTCGTGCCGCACGACGAGAAGGCCCAGGCCGACCTGGCGAAGAAGCTGAAGCTGCCCGTCGAGACGGTCCAGGCCCGCGTGCACGCCCTGCACGAGTTCAACCCGATGCTCGGCCACCGCGGCTGCCGCCTCGGGGTGAGCTATCCGGAGATTTCCGAGATGCAGGCCCGGGCGGTGTTCGAGGCGGCCGCCAAGGTGCAGAAGGCCGGGATCAAGGTGAAGCCCGAGATCATGATCCCGCTCGTCGGTTTCAAGAAGGAGCTCGACAACCAGGTGGAGATCGTGCACCGGGTGGCGGAGCAGGTGCAGAAGGAGACCGGACAGAAGATCAAGTATCTCGTCGGCACGATGATCGAGATTCCGCGCGGCGCCCTCACGGCCGACGAGATCGCCGAGACGGCCGAGTTCTTCTCCTTCGGCACCAACGACCTCACGCAGACCTGCCTCGGCATGAGCCGCGACGACATGGGATCGTTCCTGTCGAAGTACACCGAAGAGGGCATCTTCAAGGCGAATCCGTTCGCCTCGATCGACGCCACCGGCGTGGGTCAGCTGATGGAGATCGCGGTGGCGAAGGGCCGCTCGACGCGGAAGGACATCAAGCTGGGCATCTGTGGCGAGCACGGCGGCGATCCGCACTCGGTGCTGTTCTGCCACCATGTGGGGCTCGACTACGTGAGCTGCTCGCCGTTCCGCCTGCCGGTCGCCCGGCTGGCCGCGGCGCAGGCGGCGCTCGGCAAGACGTACTGAATACACGGCAAGGCTCGGCATCGTGCCGACCTTGCCTTGGCGGGCCTCCGCCCGCTGGTGAGGGGCCGCCATCCAGGCCTGGTGCCCGGTGGCGATACCGGCGAAAGAAGTGGTGAATCGATTTTGGCCCCGTCCCCGGGTTGCCACCCGGGGCTTCTTGTCAGCGGCAACGCAAACCATCAACGGTCGCGTCGCGCTCGAATAAAAGCTTTCTACGACGGCTTGGCAGGATGCCATGCGATGCACCAGAAACCGGAGGTTTCCAAGTGAAAACGACACGATGTCGTGTTTCGCGTGAAGCCAGCAGCGGAAGCGACGGGACGGGGCCAAGAACAGCCCTCTATTTCCCATGGCCGCTGCCATCCGGCCGGCCGAAACGCGGTACAGTGGCGGCATGCCGCTCTCGACCGAAGCCCTGACGCTGGCCCCGATCCTCCTGCTCGTGATCGTGCTGTGGGTGACGGAGGCGCTGCCGCTCGCGGTCACCGCCCTGCTCGGCGCCGTGGCCTGCGTCGTCGCGGGCGTCGCGCCCGCGAAGGAGGTGTTTCGCCCGTTCGCCGATCCGTTGATCTTTCTCTTCATCGGGTCGTTCTGCATCGCCGAGGCGATCCGGCTGCGCCGGCTCGACCGTCGGCTCGCCTACGCGGTGCTCTCGGTGCCCGGCGTGGGCGAACGGCCGGCGCGGATCCTCGGGGCGATCGCGCTGGTGTCGGTGCTCATCAGCGCCTTCATCTCCAACACCGTGACCGCCGCCATGATGATGGCGATCGTGACGGGAATCCTCGGGGCCATCGAGACCGCGTCCCTCGAGCACGGCAGGCCGCCGGCGCCGACCTTCGCCACGAGCCTCTTTCTCTGCGTGGCCTTCGCGGCCTCGATCGGCGGCCTGGCCACGCCGATCGGCACGCCGCCGAACCTGATCGGGCTGGCCTTCATACGCGACCAGGTCGGCGTGACCGTGTCGTTCTTCGGCTGGTGCGCCATCGGCGTGCCGCTCGTGGCCGTGCTGACGACCTTCGCCGTGGCCGTGCTGACGCGGATGTTTCCGGCCGGCATCGAGCGGCTGGAGGGAGTCGGCCAGTATGTGGCCGTCGAGCGGCAGCGGCTCGGCGGCTGGACCGTCGGCCAGCAATCGGTCGCCGCCGCGTTCGCCCTGACCGTGGCCATGTGGGTGCTGCCCGGTCTCTTGCTCTTGGCGTTCGGGGCCGCCCATCCGCTCTGCATCTGGCTGGGGAAACGGCTGCCGGAGGGCGTCGCGGCCCTGATCGGGGCGATCCTGCTGTTTCTCCTGCCCGGCGACGTGGACGAGTCTGGCCGGCGTCGGCGGGCCCTCGAATGGCGTGAGGCGCGGCTCGATTGGGACATCGTGCTGCTCTACGGCGGTGGCCTGGCGCTCGGTGAACTCTGCTTTTCCACCGGGTTGGCCGGGGCGATCGGCCGATCGATCACCGGTTGGATCCCGGCGGGCGAGTGGAGCGGGCCTGCGCTCGTGGCCGTGGCGGCCATGGTGGCGGTGCTGACCAGCGAATTCACGAGCAATACCGCCAGCGCGAACATGGTCGTGCCGGTCGTGATCGCACTCTCGCGGGCGATCGGGGTCGATCCGCTGGTGCCCGCCCTGGCCGCCACGTTCGGATCGAGCCTGGGCTTCATGATGCCCGTCAGCACGCCGTGCAACGCGATCGTCTACGGTTCCGGGCGGGTGCCGCTGCGGGCGATGATGGCCGGCGGCGCGGTCATCGACGTGGCGGGTGTCATCACCGTCACGCTGGCGATGCTGTTGGCATCACGAGCCTGAGGAGAGGCTGCGCCGCCGCGGCCGATCACCCGACTGGTCGAAAAGCCGCGGCCCGGCCGGTGCACGTCCTCCGGCCGGACCGCGTCAGGGGGGTCGACTTCCGCTGCCACGCAGGCGTCGCGGCGATGGGGCTTCGGGACTCGGGCGGGCCGGAGCCGCGAGTCGCTAGAAGCCTCCTTCGATCGCCGCGCCGCACTGGTGGCAGCGGGGGAGCGCCGGCGGGACGGGCGACGGCATGGAGCCATCCCGGCAGAGGCCGTGCAGCCGCGGCAGGCAGGGCGGCAGCGTCACGCAGCCGCTGTGCTTCCAGTGGAGCTGCTGGAAGGGATGGGCCTGGAACACGTTCGAGCCTCTGCAGCACGGCTGCGGCGTGCCGCACTGGCGGCCCCGTACGTTGCCATGCCAGGGAGGCTGCTGCCACGACTGCTGCGGCTGGCCGCCGCGGCAGCCGCAGTCGCCCGCCGGCGATTCCGTCACCATGACCGGTCCACCGGCCTGGCCGACATCGACTTGGGCGGCGGCCGCGGTCAGGCCGGAGAAGGTCACGGCGACGACGGCGATGGCAACGAGCAGCGGGCGGACGACACGCACGGAACAGGCTCCAGGACGGCTCTCGACGGAAACCCCACGATCCACGCAGACTGTTTCGTCCCGGGCAGGCTGTCCGGATGAGAGGCGGGGCAAACGGGTGGGAAGATGACGGCTGAAACAATCGTGCCACCGGCCGCTTGACACGGAAATGCCACGCGGTAGCATATGCAAAACAGTTGCAGATAGCCCACGTCCAAGCCGGGCCTGAACTGCGGCGGCATGCATCGCGTAGAACGCCCCGAGCCCATAGGAGCCACGGACATGAAACTCTCCCGCACCGCATTTACGTTGGTCGAACTCTTGGTGGTGATCGCCATCATCGGCACGCTCGTCGGCCTGCTCCTGCCGGCGGTCCAGGCCGCCCGCGAAGCGGCCCGGCGGACGCAGTGCACCAACAACCTCAAGCAGATCGGGCTCGCCCTGCAGAATTTTCATGAGGCCCGCAAGACCCTGCCCGAGGGTTGGATCTCCAAGCCAGGCCCCGATCTGCACGACGCCGAGGAGGGCCGCGGCTGGGGCTGGGCATCGCGCATCCTGCCCCACATGGAGGAGAACACGCTCTTCGAGACGCACATCCAGCCGCGGCTCGTCGCCACCACGGCGAATGCCATTTCGGACCTGGTTGCGGTCGGCGGTCCCCAGGAGACCGTGATCCAAGGCTTTCTCTGCCCGTCAGATGCAAGCGCGGGCATCCTGACGTTCAATCCCGGTGAGGCGGAAGAAGGTGAGGGAGAGCACGAGCATGAACACCCGGACGAGCATCCTGGTGACAAGGCTTACTCCCGCACGAACTACGTCGGCATGTTCGGCGCCAACGGGTGGCATGAGGAGGGCAGCTCCGACGATCCCGACTACGAACCCGCCGAGCCCTTCGCCGGCGACGGCATGTTCTATGCCAACAGCCGGATGCCCTTCCGCCACGTGATCGACGGCCTCAGCAAGACGATCATGGTGGGCGAGCGTGACTCCCGACTTGGAGGCAGCCTCTGGATTGGCATGGTGGAGGGCCTCGCCGAGCCGATCGGCCGCGTCGTCGCCCACGGCCACCATACACCCAACGGTGATCCGGCGCACGCCCACTTCGGCGACCTCTCGAGCCGCCACCAGGGCGGTGCCAATGTCGTCTTCGCCGACGGCCACTGCGAGTTCATCGCCGAAACCGTCGACAAGGCTGTATTCCAGAAGCAATGCACGCGCGCCGGCGGCGAAAACTGATGGCCCGGCAGCGGGGGGCTCTCGTTTTCGAGCGGTGATTCCGGGTAGGATGCCCGCAAGGTTTTCTTCACCTTGAAACGCATCCCGCTCGACTACGGCGCCGACGAACCCCTGCTCCTGGAGGTTCACGACGACGCGCTCGTCGCCGAGTGTCGTGGCCCCGACGGCGTGAAAGGAGCGGCGTCCGGACGTCTCGTGACCGCGGCGATCGGCGATCCGCAGGAAGGGCCACCCATCGAGTCGCACGTCGTGCCCGGAGATCGGGTGACGATCGGCCTCGCCGGCGACGTGCCGCAGGCGGCCGAGGTGATCGGGGCCGTGACGGAACGGCTGGTCACGGCCGGCGCCGCCCCGGCCGACATCACCGTGGTGCATGGACCGTCGTTCGAGCCACCGTCGCCATCGGCAGCCGCCGGGGCCGCCGCCGCGGTCGATTTTGATCCGGCAGACGATCTGCAGACCTCCTACGTGGCCGCCGACGACGCCGGCCGCCCGATCCATCTGGCCCGGGCCCTCGTGGATGCCGACGTGGTCGTCGCCATCGGCGGCTGTGGCTGGGATGCCGCGTTCGGCGGCCACTCGCTCGAAGGCGAACTCTGGCCCACGTTCTCGCGGCGGTCGTGCCGGGAGGATCTCGTGCGGTCACTCGCCAGCCGCGGCAGGCTCGCGGTCGAGGCCTGGAAGACGAGCAACCACGAGGCGATCTGGCAGTTGGGCGTGTGTGCGAGCCTGCGGATCGTCGGCGGACGCGGCGACTCCCTGGCGGCCGCCGCGTTCGGCCTGCCCGACACGGCGGCCCGCGAGGCGCGGAAGCTTGCCGCAGGCTGGCGGCCGCGGGTGCCCGGACTGGCGGATCTTTCGATCGCCTCGCTCTCGAATCCCCGTGGCGGGACGGCCGTGCTGCTGCGGGCCGTGGCCGCAGCGGCCCGGGTGACGCATCCCGGCGGCACGATCTGCGTCGCCAGCCGGCTCTCCACGGCGCCGGGGGTGATCTTTTCGCGGTGGCGCGAGGGGGCGCCGCTCGACGGGCTCGTGCGCGAGGCGTTGGCGACCCGAGACCAGGTGCTCATCACCGACGCCTACGAGACGCGGTTTTTTGCCCGGGCGCTCGGTGACCGGCGGCTCGTGCTGCTCTCCTGCCTGGAGGAGGCCGCGGTCGAGGAACTGGAACTCGGCTTCGCGGCGACCCCCGAAGTCGTGGAACGGCTCGCGCACCGGGCCGAGCGAGTCACCGTGCTCCACGAGGCCGACCGGATGCTCCCGCGAGCGGTGTTCGGGTGACGGTGTTCCCCTCACCGTGCCGACGCGGTGAACACCGCGCGGTGGCGGAGCGCCTCGCGGCGGAGCGGCCCCCAGTGCCGTGCATCGCGGCTCCCAGACGGAAAATCGCCGAGCAGAAAATATTCGTCAGGCCCGAGTCGCCAGGCATCCCGTCCATCGGCCGCCGTCCGCCAGAGGACGTCGCGCCACGCAGCCACGCGCTCGATCGCGGCGTCGGCCTCCGGGACTCCGAGCGGCACGCCGGCGCGGGCGAGCCAGAGGCCGAGACGTCGCGGCCGGTCGTCGATCTGCGGCCGGCTTTCCTCAGGCATCGCCTGGCACACATCCCAGGCCGAGGGCGGCCGGGGCGGCAGGGCCGATCGGCCTTCCGCCGGCCAGCGGTCGGAAGCGGCGAGCGGCCAGGCCGCGGCCACCAATTGTCCGTCGAGCCGACCGGCAACGAGCGCGAAGCGGCCGCCGGTTTCGAAGCTCCAGCCCACGACCGCGTCGTCGATCCGCACCCGCACCTGGAGTGGTTGTGTTCCCGTCGGTGGTTCGGCCGGCCGGATGACGGCCGCCAGCCCGACGTCCCGCACCGGCAGAAGCATCCGCCGCTCGGCCGGTGCGAGGGCGGCGTCGTCGTAGACGATCGGTATCGACACGCTGCGCTGCCAGCAGCCCCCGTCGGCGTCGGCCGCCGCCGTCGCGACGAGCGGCTCGGGCAACGGGGCGGCCGTCTGCGCGAGCAGGCCGGGCGGGGCGAGGATGCCCCGTCCTCCGACCGCGAGATCGCCCGCGCGGATCGAAACGGTCTCACCCGGCAGGCCGACGACCCGCTTGATGGCGGGCGTGCCGTCCGGGGCCGTGAGCATCCAGCATTCAAACCGCCGCGGCCGGCGCCACCTGTCGGCCGCGGGAAACATGCCGGTCGTGACGACGTCTCCCGGCAGCAGGCCGGGAGCCATCGACAGGCCGACGACCTCGTACCGCGCCGGCGGCGCGAGTGCCGCCAGGCCGCAGGCGACGGCCGCGGCGGCCGCCACCGCGACGGGCGTCAGCCGACGGTGACCCACTGGTGGCTCTTGGCGCTGGCGAGGACGGCATCGCAGACCTTCTGGGTTTCGAGCGCGTCGCGGAAGGTGGGGTGGGCCGGCTGCTTCTTTGCGTAGGCCTCGAGGAAGTCGGCCACCTGGTGCACGAAGCTGTGCTCGTAGCCGATCGCCAGGCCCGGCACCCACCACTTGTCCATGTACGGGTGATCGCCGTCGGTCACGTGCACGCTCTTCCAGCCCCGCATCGGCCCCTCGTCCCTGTAGTCGAAGACCTGCAGCCGGTGGAGATCGTGGAGGTCCCACTTCAGGCTCATGTTCTCGCCGTTGATCTCGAACGTGTAGAGGGCCTTGTGGCCGCGGGCGTAGCGGGTGCTCTCGAAGAGGCCGAGCGACCCGTTCTTGAAGTGGCAGAGGAAGGAGCAGGCGTCGTCGATCCCCACCTTTTCCACCTTGCCGGTGAGCTGGTGCTTCCGCTCCTTCACGAACGTCTCGGTCATCGCCGTGACGTCGTTCACCGAGCCGTTGAGCCAGAGGGCGGTGTCGATGCAGTGGGCGAGCAGGTCGCCCGTCACGCCGGAGCCGGCGGCAGCCGCGTCGAGCCGCCACAGGGCCGCGCCCCCCTGCGGGAGGTCGGCGTTGATCGTCCAGTCCTGGAGGAACTCGGCGCGGTAGTGGAAGATCCGCCCGAGCCTCCCGCCGTCGATGATCCGCTTCGCGAACGTCACCGCGGGGATGCGGCGATAGTTGTACCAGACCATGTTCGCCACGCCGGCCTTCTCGACCGCGGCGCACATCTTCTCCCCCTCGGCGGCGTCCATCGACAGCGGCTTCTCGCAGAGGATCGCCTTGCCGTGCTTCGCGGCCTCGATGGCGATCTCGGCGTGGAGATTGTTGGGCGTGCAGATGTCGACGGCGTCGATGTCGTCGGCGGCGACGAGCTTTCGCCAGTCGGTCTCCACCCGCTTGTAGCCCCAGCGGTCGGCGAACGCCCGCGCCTTGTCGGCGTCGCGGGCGGCGACCGCCTGGAGCACCGGCAGGTATTCGAGATCGAAGAAATCCTTGACGCGGTTGTAGCCGTTGGAGTGGGCGCGGCCCATGAAGCCGTAGCCGATCATGCCGATGCGGAGGGGTTTAGCCATGGGGAGGATTCCTTTAGTGGCGGTTCGGGGGAGGGTCAACTTGCCAAAACCGCCGGTCGGGGGCACGTGCTCGCCGCCGGCGG
>JBIIYN010000130.1:0-10267 GCA_044346795.1 Pirellulales bacterium | reverse complement strand
CGTCACCGTCTCCCCGGCCCGCGCCGCCCGGCGGTCGTCGCGGAGGAGTTGATCGAGGCGAAACCGCTGCGCTGGCTGCCCGCTCGCGTTCGTGGCTGCGTCGCCGACCGCCTCGCCGACGGCCACCGCGGCCGCTTGGTCGCGGCGCTGCGCGAGCGACTGCCCGACCGCTCCGCAGAACGGGCACGCCACCGCCGCATCGCTCCACGCCGCCGCCAGCAGGATGATCAGCCCCGCACCGCGAGGCGACGGGCGATCGCGCGGCGGCCGCGTCATTCCTCGGCCCACCGGCCGCGTTCCTTCTGCATCCGCGCCCGCCAGTAGGGCACCGTGCAGAGGAGCAGCCGGCCGGTGCCCTCGTAGACGTAGGCCAGCTTCTGTCCCGACAGCCAGTAGCTGACGAGGTTCTTGGCCGGCCGCCTCACCCGCAGCGAGATGCCCTGCGTCCGGGCGATCACGAAGGGGCCGTCGGTGACGAGCTTGTCGTTCACCAGTTCCACCTCGTGCACCGGCCCGTCGACCGAGAGCACGACCTGACCCTCGCCCTTGAGCGCGGTCTTGTACCAGAACAGCCCCTCGCCCGCCCGAAACGACGTGAGCATCCGCTCGCGGTGGATCGACAGCTTCACCTCGTCGTCGCTCGCCCAGAAGCAGCGCGTGTCGAGAATCCACCGCTCGCCGGGCTGCACCTGCAGGAGGTGGTAGCCGCCGAGGGTGGAGTCGAGAAAGACGGTGCCAGTGCCTGAGTAGCGGGGCCGCAGCAGCGATTCATCGGAGAAGAGCGACACCCACCAGGCCTTCAGCGTCGGCCAGGGCACGTCCATCACGACCGCGCCCTGCATGTGATTGAGCGCGCCCCGCTCGGTCCGCACGTCGTCGTCTTCGAGCGCGACCTTCACCCACCGCATGCCCTCGGAGTGCTCGACCTTAAATGTCGCCATCGATGGACACCTCCGGACCGCGGGTGATGCCCTCCTTCGTCCAGTCGCAGCTCCAGCCCGGAAAGGCGACCTGCGGGTAGGGATCGGGATCGAGCGGGGCATCCGCGGCATGCACGATGTCGAACTGCCGATCCGGGCGGATCCGTCCCACCCGGAAAGAGCGGGTGCAGTGCTGGGTCTTGGGATCGAGCCGGATTGCGCCGCCGGGCCCCGCGAACGCGAGTCCGTCCCGCAGTGCCTGCCGCACCGCTTCGGTCTCGAACGTGCCCGCCTTCTCCACCGCCGCCTTCCAGAGATGCACGAGGCAGAAGCCGGCCTCCATGGCATCTCCGGTGACGCGGTCGTGGCCGAACTCCTGGCGGAAGCCGTCGACCCATGCCCGGTTGGCCGCCGTGTCGAGCCCCTGGAAATACGACGCGACGGCGTAATGCCCCTGCACCTGCTGCGGCAGGAGGCTCCGCAGTTCGTCCTCTCCGATGCTCGTGGAGACCACCGGCAGCTTCTCGGGATCGACCCGCGCCTCGGCCAAGCTCGCGAACAGGCCGACGTTGCTGTCGCCGTTGACCGTGCTGAGCACGCAGTCGGCCTTCGAGAAGAGCAGCTGCTGCACGGCGGGCGTGAAGTCCCGCTGCCCGAGCGGCAGGTAGACCTCCCCGGCGGGCCGCAGCCCCTTTTCAGCGAGGTATTTCTTGGCGACGAAGTTGGCGGTCCGGGGGAAGACGTAGTCGGAGCCGATCAAGAAGATCTTCTTCTTCGTGCCCCCTGCGGGGCTCATGAGCCAGTCGATGGCCGGCAGCACCTGCTGGTTGGGCACGCTGCCGCCGTAGACGCAGTAGGGCGACGACTCGTTCCCCTCGTACGACACCGCATAGAAGAGCAGCTTCCTCAGCTCCTCGAAGACCGGCAGCACGGCCTTGCGGCTCGCGCTCGTCCAGCAGCCGAACACGGCGACCGCGCCCCCCTCGAGGAGGCTCCGGGCCCGCTTGGCGAAGAGTTCGGACCGCGACCGCGGGTCGGGCGCCCGGGCCTCGAGCCGGTGGCCCAGCACGCCGCCGGCGGCGTTGATCTGCTCGATGGCGTGGATCTGGATGTCGCGGAGCGAGGTCGCGCTGATCGCCAGCGTGCCGGTCTGCGAGTGGAGCAGGCCCACGGGCACCGTCGCCGCCCGCGGCTCTACGCCGAGCGAGCAGCCCACGAAGAGCCCGGGCGCGAGGCCGCGGACCGCGGCGAGCGTCGCCGCCGTGTGCGCGAGCGCCTTGCGGCGGGAGACGGCGCGGGACGCGGGGGAAGAGACTGAAGGCTGGTCGTGCGGGGACAATAGTCAGTCCTCGTTCATGCGGCGGTAGAGCGTCTCGAACACCTCCGGGGTGATGCTCACGTCGCCCCGAAACGGCTGGTTCATGTCGACGATCAGATACATCATCGTGCCCAGATAGGTGGCGAGGATGCCGCCGAGCACGAGGTGCGTGACGAATTTCATGTCGAAGAGCCAGCACATCCCGATCGTGAGCACGGCCCCGAGGATCATCACGAACCACATCGAGGCGGGCAGGGCCGACTTCACCGAGAAGAGCCGCATGCGGCGGCATTCGAGGAAGTGGTTGAACTGCCGGAGCGCCTCGGCGTGGAGGATCTCCTGCGCCGGCGTGGCGGGCTGGAATTCGAGGAGCTTGTCGTTGAACGCCTCGGCCCGGATCGTCCCCTCCTCCGGGACGATGCCCTGCTGCTGGAGCGGCCAGGCATACATGATGACATACCGCGTGTAGTCCCGCAGCAGCCACCGCAGGTTCTGGCCGTGGGGCTCGGGATACCGCGAGACGTCCTCGTAGAGCGCCGAGAGGGCCGCGGCCTCGCGGGTCACGTTCGAGCCCGCCTCGGAGACGTTCTGGTAGGCGGTCACGGCGATGAGGCCGAGCAGCAGGCCGTAGAACACGCAGAAGCAGGAGAGGATGTAGCCGACGATGTCGTTGGCGCCCGGCGTGTTCTTCACGAAGGGCCGCAGGAAGGGCCGGATGAAGATCACCCCGAACCAGTAGAACCCGACGAACAGCAGGATCGAAAGCAACGCCAGCCGGTGCGGCGGGATGTCGTAGATCCAGAAGAGATCGATGCTCATGGTCGAGGGGGGCGTGCGTGCCCGGGGGCGTGCCAGGGAGAGGGCGGCGGCGCAGGGCGCGGCAGACGCCGCCCTCCCGCTTCCCGGCGATCCTACCTTCGGGCCGCGGTCACTGCACATTTTCGCCGTCGAGGGCGTAGATCGCGAGGTGTCTGCCGTCCGGCCCCCGCAGTTCCTCGACCCGAAACCGGCCCGTCACGGCGACCGGTCGGATCGAGAAATCCGCCGTCTTGCCCGGCAGCATCCGCACCACCATGCAGTCGTGGAGCGCCGCCCCCGGACCGAAGCAGCACTCCAGGTTGTCCCGCACGAGCACGAACTGGGTCAGCCCCGTCTGCTGGAAGCTCGGCAGGATGTAGCCGCGGATCCGCACGCGGCCGTTTTCAAGCGCGGTCACGCGGTCGGGCAGCAGGTCGCGGGTGAACGGATCCCCTTTCTGCATGTCGAGCTTGACGTCGTCGAACGAGATGTCCCGCGCGGCGGCCGTGGCGGCCGGGCGGGCCACGGCCGCCATCGGTTGCGACGCGGGCTTCGCGACCGGGCGGTCGGCCCGCGCGGGCTCCGCCGTCGGCCGCACCTCGGCCGGAGTTCCGCAGCCGGTCAGGCAGCATACGAGCGCGGCCGGGCACGCCCACCAATGAGCCGCATCGGTCGCTCGAAAACGGCTATCTCGCAAAAGCGTCCTCGAGGTGGTAGAGCACGCCGCCGTCAAGGCCGGGGGCACCCATGGGGCGGATCACGAAGCGGCCGGCGATCTTCGTGAGCCGTGGCGAGAACTCGATGCCCTTGGGATGGGCGGGGTCCTTCAGTTGCACGAGCACCCGGTCGGTGATCTTGGGATTGCCGCCGAAGCAGCAGTCGCCCTGATCGCGGACGAGCAGGAACTGCGCGATGTCGCGCTGCTGCTTGCCCGGATACATGTAGCCCTTGAGCAGCACGTCGCGGCCGTCCATCGCGCGGGCGGTGTCGGGGACCGTGCCCGGCGGGTCGCCGGGCGGCGGCTGGAGCATGCCGTAGTTGAGCCGCTCGAACCCGGGCGGCAGTTCGGCGGCGTAGGCCCAGGTGTGGGTGGCCAGCGCGGCGACGAGCACGACGGCCGACAGGAGCATCGCGCCCGTGGCCAGCGGCCTGCCGGTGAAGTCTTCCGGCCGCTGCGTGATCGTGCGGTAGGCGAGCAGGCCGAGCACGAGGCCCACCGCCGGCACGGCCGAGAGCGACCAGTCGATGAACGCCACGGGGGAGAGGGCGGCGAGCACCGCGGCCGCGATCGCGGTGCCGGCGATCGCGCGATAGCGGCCGTCGCCGTCGGCGCCGTCGATCGATGCCTCTGGGGACGTGTCGAAGAGACCCGTGGCCATCGCCTCAAACCTCAATGCGGAAACCTGTCGAAGCCCACCTATCGAGCCACCGGGCCGCTGCCGCCCGCCCGCAGCCTCGCCCGCGAGAAGATCGCGACCACGAGCACGATCACGCCCCAGATCGCCCACCGCAGCATCTTCGAGCCGCCGGCCGCCGGGGTGGGGCCGCCGGTCGCGGCCGCGCCGGCCGCCGGCCGGGCGGGCTCGACGTGTGCCGGGTCGCGGCCGGGCGTGTCGTCGGTGGCCTCTTCGTCGGCCAGCACGGCGGGGATCCGCGCCGCGAGGGCATCCTCGGCGGGGGTGGCCTGAGTGGCCGCGTCGGGGGGCATGCCCCGGGCCGGATCGCGGGCCGCGGCCGTCGTCGGATCGCCGGCATCGCCGTCGTCCCCGGATGCCGAGCCGTCGGCGGTCGGTGCGGCCGGTGCGGCGGCGGGCTTGGCCCCCGCGGCGCCTGCAAACGCGGCGAGCGCGGCGGCGCGGCGGACCGCCTCCGGATCGATCTTTTCGAGCTTCGCGATGGCGGCGGCGGCCTCCGGCAGCGGGCAGGCCCGCAGGTAGTTCACGACCGGCTCGCGGACGAAGATGTTGTCGGCCTCGGCCTTCTCGAACAGTTCGACGAGCCGGTCGATCACCGACCAGTCCTGCCAGCGGGCCAGGTCCGCGATCACGAGGTCGGCCAGCTTCGGCTCCTGGAGCAGCCGGCGCAGCGACATGAGCACGCGATCCTTCGGCACCCGCTCGGACTCCTCGCCCAGGAACCGCAGCGCCATCACCGCGGCGTAGGTCTCCGTGAACGGGACCTCGCGGCCACGGCGGTCGAGGAACAGCTCATCGACGAGGTCGAGGCCGTCGGGGCCCCGCAGCGTGACGTAGCAGGCGATGAGCGCGTCGAGGCCGCTGCGGACCTCGGCCTTGTCCGGCCCCAGGTCCTGGTTGGCCAGGATCTTTCCGATCCGGTCGGCGTCGGCCTTCGTGCCGCAGGTGCCGAGCATCGTGGCGTAGAGACGCCGGCGGTTGGCCTGCACCTTGGGGTTCTCGATCCACTCGAGCAGCTGCTCGGGCCGCATCCGATCGGCGAGGCCGCGCACGTCGGCATAGGGGGCGACGGCGAATTCGTCGTAGGCGTCGCGGGCCAGCGTCTCGTCGGGGTCTTCGAGATGCTGCTGGAAGAACGCCAGCCGATCGGAACCCTTCTCGGGCAGGCTGGCGAGCTTGCGGAGGTAGGCGACGGCCCGGTCGCTCACCGGGATCGGGCTCGACCAGACGAGCGCCGGCGGCTCGACGCCCATGAGCAGGAAGAGCGTGCCCACGGGCTTCTCCTCGAGCAGGATCGTCTCGATCGGTTTTCCCTCCGGGCCGGAGTGGCCGGCCTCCGCGACGAGGTCGCCCCCCTTGAGCACCTCGACGACGGCGAACCTGCCCTTGGGCAGCGGCCCCTCGGCCCGCGGCGAAAGCGACCCCTTGGGGGGCGGCTCCACGAGCTTCACGACGACCGCCGCCTGGCTCTGGGCGATCTCCTGCGCGAAGGTGAGCGACACCGCCGAGCAGAACGGGCAGGCCGTCGCCCGCGTTGCCTGGCCGACGACGAGGCCGACGCCGATCACGGCGACGATCCACGGACGGCACGGACGTGGGAGCAGGTTTCGCATGACCACAGTTTAGCGAAAGCCGGGGCGTTCCCGCGCTACCCGTTTTGGAGCCACTTGGCGACGTCGGTGCGGTAGGCGGCCAGGGCCGGGAGCAGGGCCGCCAGGATGGCCAGCACCACCAGGAACGGCACCAGCAGCAGTTCCGCCCCCGGCGCCGCCGAGAGCACGCTGGCCGAGACACCGGCGTTGGTCGTGATGAGGGGGCCGATCGCTCCCACGAGCAGGTGGCCGAGCACCCAGCCCGCCAGCCCGCCGCCGACGGCCAGGAGCACCGCCTCGATCAGGACGACGGCCAGCACGTGGGCCCGGCGGGCGCCGAGCGCCCGCATGATCGCCACGTCGCGGCTGCGCTCGAGCGACGAGCCCACCATGCTCACGAGGATGCCGATCGCGGAGACGAGCACCACGAGCGCCGTGATCAAGAGCAACAGCAGCTCCAGCGGCTTGACGAAGAGGTCGAGCAGCTGCCGGATCTCCCGCACCGGCTCCGCCGCCTGCCCGTCGCGGCCCTCGTTGATCGCCGTCCGCAGCGCCATCGCGGTCAGCTCGGCGGGCAGGTCGGGCATGCCCGGCAGCCCGGGGAGCGCCGCCGTCTCCACGAGGATCGCCGTCACCTCGCGCTGCGCGAACGGCAGCGGTTGGAATGTTTCTCCGTCCGCGTTCGGCCCGCCGCCGTCTGGCCCGTCGTCGTCGGCTTCGCCTTCCACCGGCTTCGCGTGCCCCTCCTGCAGATAAAACCCCTCCATGTTCACGTACACGCCCCGATCGACAGGCGTGTCGGTGCGGGCGAGGATGCCGACCACGGTGAAGGGATCGTGCACCTTGCCGTCGTCGGCGCCGTGCGTGGGGGCGAAGGGATCGCCGACCCGGAGGCCGAGCCGGGCGGCCACCGTGGCGCCGAGCACGCCGCCGAAGGATTCGTCGTCGCGGAAGTTCCGGCCGGCGGAGAAGGCGAACGCCCGCCCGCTGCCGACCGTGAGCCGGTCGAAGTAGGCGGCGTTCGTGCCGACCACGCGAAAGCCTCGGAAGTAGTCCCCCATGCAGATCGGCACGGCGGTCTTCGTGCTGGCGGCGAACCGGCCGTCCGTGCCGTCGGGCCGCTCGGCCGCGGGCAGGAACTGCTGGTAGAAGTCCCAGGAGATGTTCTCGATCGGCCGGCTGATCAGGTAGACGCTGTTGAGCACCAGCTGCAGCGGACTGCCCTTGGCGCCGACGATCATGTTGTAGCCCAGGCCGGAGCCCGACTCGAAGGCCTGCTTGACGATGCCGCCGGTCACGAGCGTGGCCACCACCAGGGCGACGCCGAGGGCCAGCGAGAGGGCGGTGAGCAGGCTGGTGAGCAGCCGCTGTCGGATGTTGCGCCAGGCGATGCCGAGGAGCGTCATGGGAATCAGGTCACGAAGGGCGGTTTCGCGGGGGGAGTGGCTGGTTCCGGGTCAGCCCCGGGCGGCGCGGTTGAAATCCTCGAGCCGCACCCGCCGGGGAAACTGGCCGGCGACGTCGGCGGCGTGGGTCACGACCAGGAGCGCCACCCCCTGCTCGGTGCAGGTGGTTCGCAGCAGGTCGATCACCTGCTGCTGATGGGCCGGATCGATGCTCGCGGTCGGCTCGTCGGCCAGCACGGCCCGGGGCCGGTTGGCCAGCGCCCGCGCCACGGCCACCCGCTGCTGCTGGCCCACGCTCAGTTCGGACGGCTTGTGGTGGAGCCTGTCGGCGAGCCCCACCGCGTCGAGCAGCCGCGCCGCGCGGTCGCGGTCGGGCCGGCCCGACCCGAACGACATCGCCACGAGCACGTTCTCGAGCGCCGTGAACCCGGGCAGCAGGTTGAACTGCTGGAACACGAGCCCGAGCTTGTCGGCCCGCACCCGGTCGCGGCGGGCCTCGTCCATCCGCGCGAGGTCGAGGCCGTCGACGATCACCCGGCCCGCGTCGGGCCGCATGATGCCTGCGATGACGTTGAGGAGCGTCGACTTGCCGGAGCCGCTGCGGCCTTCCAGGGCGCAGTGCTCGTCGGCCGCGAGCTGGAACGAGGGGATGTCCAGGATGTTCACCCGCTCGCCGCCCGGCATGGAGAACGACTTGCGGACGTCGCGGAGATCGAGGACGGGATTGGCCATGGCCTCATCGTAGCCGCTGCCGGAGCCGCTGCGGGCAGGCGGCAAGAAAAACCGGGGTTTCCACGGGGCGATTGAGCGGCTGCGGCGGGGCGGTGTATATTCGCCGGCGCTTCGATTCGTCGCCCGCCCGCAGCGTTGCCGGGCGACCGGCCCTTGTTCGACGACCCGCCTCAGGAGATTCACCGTGTCCATTCGCGTCGGCATCAACGGTTTCGGACGCATCGGTCGCCTCACCTACCGGGCCATCTACGAGAAGTACGGCCTCAAGGGCGACGTCCAGGTCGTGGCCCTGAACGACCTCACCGACGCCAAGACCAACGCCCACCTGCTCGAGTTCGACTCCAACTATGGTCCCTTCAAGGGGAAGGTCGGCTACGAGGGGAACGACCTGGTCGTCGACGGTCAGAAGATCAAGGTCTTCGCCGAGAAGGATCCCGGCGCGATCGACTGGAGCTCGCAGGACGTGCAGGTGGTGGTGGAGAGCACGGGCTTCTTCACCGACGCCACGAAGGCGGTCGCCCACAAGCGGGGCAGCGTGAAGAAGGTGGTCATCTCGGCTCCCGCCAAGAACGAGGACCTCACCATCGTGCTGGGCGTCAACGACAATGCATATGATCCCAAGAAGCACCACGTGATCTCGAACGCCTCGTGCACGACCAACGGTCTGGCCCCGGTGGCCAAGGTGCTCCACGAGACCTTCGGCATCGAACGCGGCCTGTTGACCACGGTGCACGCCTACACGAATTCCCAGAAGACGGTCGACACGGCCGCCAAGGATCTTCGCGACGCGCGGGCGGCGGCGCTCAACATCGTGCCGTCGAGCACCGGCGCCGCGAAGGCCGTGGGCCTCGTGATCCCCGAGCTGCAGGGGAAGTTCACCGGCATGGCCTTCCGCGTGCCGGTCTCCACGGTGAGCGTCGTCGACTTCACGGCGCTCCTCGGCAAGGAGGCCGCGCCGGCCGACATCAACGCCGCGATGAAGAAGGCGGCCGAGGGGCCGCTCGCGGGCATCCTGCGCTACACCGACAAGGAGCTGGTGTCGACCGACCTGAAGGGCGATCCCCACAGTTCGATCTTCTCGGCCGTCGACACGATCGGACTGGGCAACTTCGTCAAGGTGGTCAGCTGGTACGACAACGAGTGGGGCTACTCCAACCGCGTCGCCGACCTGCTGAACTTCCTCGAGGACAAGGGGCTGTAAGCTCGCCGGTCTCGGGCTCCCGCCCGTTGGTATGACCCGTCCCCCCGGGCCGGGTTCCCTCGCTGGCGCTTCGGGCTTGGATGGGGCGTGCGGCGCTGGGTTCACGGCAAGGCTCGGCATGCTGCCGACCTTGCCATGACGGCCCGCCGGGCTAGGGCCGGACGGCCACCGTGCAGTCGGTCTCGAACGCGGCGGCTTCGAAGGTGGTGAGCACCGCGTGGACCCGGATGTGATCACCCCGGGGCGGTGCGCCGGGCCAGCGGAGCACGAAATGCAGGCCGCGGTTGCGCGACGTGCGGCGGAAGTGCGCGACCGCCTCCTGCGCGGGAATCTCCCAGCGGGCCACGGGGGCCGTGCCCTGTGGGTCGCTCGTCTCGAAGACCGAGACCGCCAGATCACCGGCGGCCGTCACGAGCCGCTCGTCGCCGTCGCGGGGTTCGATGACGATGGCCAGGCCGTCGCTCAGGCCGTCGCCATCGCCGTCGAAGCATTCGGTCCGGGCCGGATTGATGACGATGTGCGTGATCCGCCCGGCATCGGCGAGGCTCTCCTCGCGGGAGAGCGGCCGGCCTGGCGCAGCGTCAGGCTGCCCGACGGTCTGCCCGGCCCCGGCACCTGCGGGCGGTTCGCCCGCGACGGCTTCCGTGGCCGACGCCGGCACGACGGACCCCGGCGCCTGAGCCGCGGCCCCCGGGAACCGCGGCTCGGACGGGAGCGGCGGCACGCCGTCGAGTCGGGGAGGCGCCACGACGTCGGGCGGCGGCAGGATGGACGGGGCGGGGGCCGCCTTGCCGGCGGGTGAGCCGATGCCGGGCACTTCGATCGCCGGCGGCGCGAGCAGGGGCTGGGGGGCGGCCGCCGGAGTCGGCGCGGCCGTCCGCGGGG
>JBIIYN010000420.1:0-2889 GCA_044346795.1 Pirellulales bacterium | reverse complement strand
CCTACCACGACATGATCGACACGGTGAGCCAGGCCACGATCGGCCTGTCTGTCGGCTGTGCCCGCTGCCACGACCACAAGTACGACGCCATCACGGCCGCCGACTACTACGCCCTCTACGGCATCTTTGAGAGCACGAAGCTGTCGTTCCCCGGCGACGAGAAGACGAAGCGGCCGCGCGACATGGTGCCGCTCCTGCCGCCCGACCAGCTCGCCGCCCCGCAGCGGGCTTTCGAGGCCCGGCTCGCGGTGGCCGAAAGGCTCCTCAAGGAGGCTGAAGCGGAGAAGAAGGCGGTCGATGAGGCGGTCGGAGACGCCAAGAAGGCAGCCCAGCAGCCTACCGCCGCCGACAGGCCCGACGTCGCCGCCCTCACGGCGCAGGCCAAGGCCCTGGAGGCAAAAGTCAAGGAGCTCACGCAGCAGCACGAGTCGCTGAAGTTCGCTCCGCCGTTTCCCACTGCCTACGGTGCGGTCGAGGGCACGCCGAAGAATGCGAAGATCCAGAAGCGCGGCGAGCCCACCCGCTTGGGCGACGAGGTGCCGCGCCGGTTTCTCGCCGTGCTCGGTGGCCAAACGGTGCCCGCTGAAGAGAAGGGGAGCGGCCGTCGCCAACTGGCCGAGTGGATCACGAGCCCGTCGAATCCGCTCACCGCCCGTGTGATCGTCAACCGCGTCTGGCAGCACCATTTCGGCGAGGGGCTCGTCGCCTCGGAAAACGACTTCGGCGTCCGCGGGGCCGCGCCGACGCATCCGGAACTGCTCGACTGGCTCGCCTGCCGGTTCGTGGAGAATGGTTGGTCGATCAAATGGCTGCACCGCCTGATCCTCTCGTCGGAGACCTACCGCCTCGCGAGTACATTCGATTCGGCCGCGGCCGCGGCCGATCCCGACGACACCTTGCTCTGGCGATTTCGCCGCCGCCGGCTCTCGGCCGAGGAGATGCGCGATTCGCTGCTCGTGCTCGGCGGCACGCTCGACCAGACGCCTGGCGAGGAGCATCCCTTCCCGCCCGTGACCGACTGGGGCTTCTCGCAGCACCAGCCGTTCGCCGGCATCTACGACACGCCCAAGCGGAGCGTCTACCTGATGACGCCGCGGCTCGGCCGCCATCCTTTCCTCTCGCTGTTCGATGGCGCCGACGCCAATGCCTCCACGCCGCACCGCGTGGCGACGACGGTGCCCACGCAGGCGCTCTTCTGGATGAATTCACCGCTCGTCCACGAGCAGTCGCTCGCGTTCGCGGCGCGTCTTTTGGTCGAGCCGAATCCGACTGCGCGAACGACGCTGGCTTACCGCGAAGCCTTCGGCCGACGGCCCACCGATGCCGAGCAGGCCGAGGCGGCCGACTTCGTGGCGAGGTATCGCGCGGCCCTCGACTCGACAGACATCCCCGCCGCCGACCGCGACCGGCAGGCCTGGGCCGGCTTCACCCGCACGATGTTCGCGGCCAACGAGTTTCACCACGTCGACTGACCCAGCTTCGCCACGGAGGCACTTCATGAGCCCGTTCCCCTGCTCCCGCCGCGAGATGCTCCGCCGCAGTGCCGGCGGCATCGGCAGCCTGGCCCTCGCCGGGATACTCGCCGACGAGGCCCGGGCCGTCGCCGGGCTTGCTGCCGGCCCCCTCTCGCCGAAGCCGGCCCACCATGCCGCGCGGGCGAAGTCGGTGATCTTTCTGTACATGACTGGCGGCGTGTCGCACATCGAATCGTTCGATTACAAGCCGAAGCTGTTCGCTGACCACGGCAAGAAGGTCACCACTGAGCACTGGGGCCAAGCGCCCGGCAAGTATGAGCGCTACATCATCAAGCCTCACTGGAACTTCGCGCCGGGCGGCAAGAGCGGCATCCGCGTGAGCGATCTGTTTCCGCACATGCGGGCGATCGTCGACGACCTGTGCGTCATCAATTCGATGCATTCGAGCCACACCAACCACTACGAGGCGACGCTCGAAACCCACACCGGCTCGTTCACGTTCGCCCGGCCAAGCATCGGCTCGTGGGTGAGCTACGGCCTCGGCACCGAGAACCAGAATCTTCCGTCGTTCGTGGCGATCGCGCCCCATGCGCCGTATGCCGGCACGCAGACCTGGGGCTCCGACTTCCTCCCCGGCTGCCACCAGGGCACGCACATCGTGCCCGGACCGGTGCCGGTGGCGAACATGAACCGTCGCACCGTCTCGCCGGCGCTCCAAAACCTCGAGCTCGAGCGGCTGGCGTCGATGAACCGGCGCCATTCCGATGAGCGGGCGCTCGACGCGATGCTGGAGGCGCGGATCCGCTCGTTCGAGACGGCCTTCGGGATGCAGGCCGAGGCGCCCGAGGTGTTTGATCTTGCGGATGAGACGGCCGAGACGCTCGCCCTCTACGGCCTGAAGCCCGGTGAGAAAACGGGCTTCGGCTGGCAGTGCCTCGTGGCCCGGCGCATGGCCGAGCGGGGCGTGCGGTTCATCGAGCTGATCGATGTCGGCTCATCGAACAACTGGGACGCTCATGGCGACATGAAAACGCACGAACCGTTGGCGAAGAACGTCGACCAGGCGATCGCGGCCCTCGTCATGGATTTGAAGCGGCGGGGCATGCTTGACGAGACGCTCGTCGTGTGGACAACCGAGTTTGGCCGCACGCCCTACCATACGCAGGCCGATCACGCAGGGCGCGAGCATCACCACCATGGATACTCCAGCTGGCTGGCGGGTGGCGGCGTGAAGCGGGGCGTTGTGTACGGCGCGACGGATGAATACGGTAGCGCGGCCGTGGAGAAGCGGATGCATGTCCACGACTTCCAAGCCACGATCCTCCACCTGCTCGGCCTCGACCACGAGAAGCTCACCTACCGCCACGCCGGCCGCGACTACCGGCTCACCGACGTGGCCGGCGAGGTGGCAACG
>JBIIYN010000004.1:0-30809 GCA_044346795.1 Pirellulales bacterium | reverse complement strand
GCACCGCAGCCGGTCGACCGCGCCACCTGCCGCGGCACGTTTTCGATGGTGAGCCTGGGCTGCCCCAAGAACCTCGTCGACAGCGAGCGGATGCTCGGCCTGCTCCGCCAGGACGGCTGGCAGCTGGTCGGCGAGCCGCGGGGATCCGACCTCGTGGTCGTCAACACCTGCGCCTTCATCGACGCCTCCCGCCAGGAGTCGTACGCGGCCATCAACGAGATGCTCGACCTCAAGCGGTCGGGCGGCACGCGGGGCGTGATCGTGGCCGGCTGCCTGGCCGAACGGCAGAAGGAATCGCTGCTCACCGAACTGCCGGGCGTGGATGCCGTGATCGGCGTCTTCTCCCGCGACGAGATCGCCCGCGCGGCCGAGCGGCTGATCGGCGGCCTGGGCGACCAGCGCAGCCTCTTCCGGCCGGCTCCCGCCCGGGCCCTCGACGACTCCGGCCGCATGCGGGTCACGCCGCGGCACATGGCCTACCTCAAGATCTCCGAGGGCTGCGACCGCACCTGCACGTTCTGCGCGATCCCGAAGATGCGGGGTAAGCATGCCACCAAGCCGATCGAGGAGGTCGTCCGGGAGGCACGGGAGCTGGCGGCCGACGGCGTGAAGGAGCTCGTGATCGTCGCCCAGGACACGACCTACTACGGAATGGATCTCTACGGCGAGCCGCGGCTGGTGGAGCTGCTCGGCGAACTCGAGCGGATCGACGGCATCGAATGGATCCGGCTCATGTATCTCTACCCGATCCACTTCACCGACCGGCTCGTCGACACGATCGCGGCGAGCCCGAAGATCATTCCCTACCTCGACATGCCGCTGCAGCACGCCAGCGACCCGGTGCTCAAGCGGATGCAGCGCCGCGTGGCCCGCGGGCCCACGGAGGAGCTGCTCGCCAAGCTGCGGAGCCGGATCCCGGGGCTCGTGCTGCGGACGACGTTCATCACGGGGTTTCCCGGGGAGACCCGGGAGCAGTTCGAGGAGATGCTCGCCTTCGCGAGGCAGTGGCGGTTCGAGCGGGTGGGTGTGTTCACCTATTCGCTCGAGCCCGACACCCCGGCCGCCCGGCTCGACGGGCACCTGTCCGAGGGGGAGAAGCAGGCGCGGCGGGGCGAGCTGATGGAGGTGCAGCAGGCGATCGCCCACGAGCATGCGCGGCGGCAGGTGGGGCGGGTGCTCGACGTGATCATCGACCGGCAGAGCGACGAGCGGGACGACGTGTGGATCGGGCGGACGCAGGCCGACGCCCCCGACATCGACTGCGTCGTCTACGTCACCGCCCCGGGCAGTTCGGCGGCACGGCCGCTCACGGGCCGGATCCTGCCGGTGGAGATCGTGGCCTCGAGCGGCTACGACCTCGCGGGCGTGCCGAACGACGGTGGTTAGGGGGTGTCGCCGGCGGTTCGGGGCTGCCCATGCCCCGTGAGCCGGACGTTCGCTTCGGACATCCTGTCCTTCGCTCACTCGGATGCAGACGGCGCTCCGCAATCCTTGCTCCGCTTGTCTGCATACGCCGGCTCGCAGGGCATGGGCAGCCCCTCACGGATGCATCGACCTTCCTATGCAGAACAACTGCTCCCAGTAAAAAACCATGCCACAATCTGATCCCTTGAACCGTGTCTGGACCGTGCCGAACATGCTGTCGGCGGCGCGGCTGCTGCTGGCGGTCGTGCTCTTCGGCGTGATCGAGCAGGAGCGGTATGCCGCGGCGACGGCGCTCTTCCTCGTGGCGGCCTCCACCGACTGGGTCGATGGCTGGTGGGCGCGGCGGTTCGGGCAGGTGAGCCGGCTCGGCAGGATCTTCGATCCGCTCGTCGACAAGGTGATCGTCTGCGGCGGTTTCATTCTGCTGGCGGCTCGGGGCGGCGGGTCGGCGATCCTGCCGTGGATGGCGGTCGTGGTCGTCGTACGGGAACTGGTGGTCACGGCCATCCGCGCGGAGATGGAACGCACCGGGCGAGATTTCTCGGCGGCGTTT
The DNA here is from genome assembly GCA_044346795.1 of Pirellulales bacterium. Lineage (GTDB taxonomy): Bacteria > Planctomycetota > Planctomycetia > Pirellulales > UBA1268 > CAMCQY01. Next base: position 28,831 of record JBIIYN010000004.1, on the reverse strand, counting down.
TCCGGGAAGCTGAAGATGGTGCTGCAGTGCGCGGCGATCGCGCTGGAACTCGCCGCGCGGGCCGCTCGCGACCGCACGTTCGCCGGCGTGGAACTCGGCTCGCTCGCCTCGTGGGCGGCGTGGGCGGCGGTGGCGGCCACGGTCTGGTCGGGCGCGGAGTATCTGGTGGCGGCCCGCGGCATGCTCACCACACCGGAGCACGGAGATGGAGATCGAGATACCTGACGTGGCCCTCGGCCAGCCCGCCGCGGAGGAGATGCTCGCCGTCTGGCTCGTGGCCGGCTGCTGCTTCGCCGTGAGCATGGTGATCACCTGGTTCGCGGTGCGGCGGTGCCGGCAGGGGCTGCCGGTGGTGGAACGGCGGCCGCACGACGCGGTGCCGTGGCGCGGCGCCGATGTCGCCGCGGCCGTGCTGGCGTTTCTCGGGCTGCAGGTGCTCGCCGCGGAGATGCTGCCGGCGGGCGCGTCGCTGCACGCCCGGCTGGCGGCCGGCAGCTTCGCGATGCTCGCGGCGACGGCCGTCTCCGCCGGGCACCTCTGGGCGCGGTCGAAGGACCGGGGCGTGCTCGGATTCGGGCTCGGCCGGCTCGGAGACGATCTGCGGCTGGCCGCTGCCGGGCTCGGACTCATGCTCGCGCCGCTCCTGGGGCTGGCGGCAATGCTCGACCGCGTGGTGCCCTATCGCCATGCGATCGTCGATTTTCTCGCGGCCCATCGCGATGGGGTGTCGATCGGCCTGGTGGTGTTCGCAGCCGTCGTGGCGGCGCCGGTCGCGGAAGAGTTTCTCTTCCGGAGGGTGTTGCAGGGCTGGCTGGAGGCATGGTTCGAGCCGATCGAGCCGACTTGGGGCGGCAGGGCGGCGATCGTGCTCTCGAGCCTGGCCTTCGCGGCCGCGCACGTGGGGCAGGGGCTCGCCTGGGTGCCGCTCTTCTTCTTCGGGCTCGTGGTCGGCTACCTGAGCCGGCAGACCGGCTCCATCGTGCCGGCGATCATGCTGCACGGACTCTTCAATGCCGTCAGCGTGGGGCTCGTGCTGCTCCAGACGGCGGCCCCCGACGCGGGGGGTGGCGGCAAGGCCTCTCCAGTGTGAAGGCCGGTGAATCCCGACCGGCCCGGGAACCGATCTGGTTCAACGGCCCGTCATTCGCGAGAATTCGGGCCCGCGGCGCAGGGACGCGCCGCAGCCGTCAGGGACGACAGGCCGATGCCCCGTTCACCCGCCGACCGGATCGTCGATTTCGTGGCGTATGCCGCAGTGCGGGTGGCGATCTGCGTGATCCAGTCGCTGCCCCGGAGCTTCTGCGAGCGATTCGCACGGGCGTCGTCCGACCTGCTCGCCAACCGGGCGAAGATCCGCCGGCGGGTGGTCCGTGAAAACCTCCGGCAGGCCTTTCCGGAGTGGACGCCCGCGCAGAGCCGCGAGGCCGCCCGCGGCATGTGGGAGCACCTCATCCTCATGGTCGTCGAGATCGCCCATGCCGACCGGGTCATCCGCAAGACCACCTGGCGGAAGCACCTGCGGATCCACGGCATGGAGCGTCTGGTGCGGGAACTCTGGGCCGACCGTCCGAAGGTGATCCTCTCCGGCCACTACGGCAACTTCGAACTGGCGGCGTATCTCTTCGGCGTGTTCGGATTTCGCATCTATTCGGTGGCAAGGGTGCTCGACAATCCGTTGCTCGACCGGTTCGTGACGCGGTTTCGTGAGTCGCGCGGGCAGGTGATCCTGCCGAAGAAGGGGAGCGCGCCCGACGTGGCCCTCGTGCTCGAAGACAACGGCGCGATCGGGCTGCTCGGCGACCAGGCGGCCGGGCCCAAGGGCTGCTGGGTCGACTTCTTCGGCCGGCCGGCCAGCGTGCACAAGGCGATCGGCGTCTTCTCGCTCTCCTCGTCGGCCCCGATGCTCGTCTGCTCGGCCACCCGACGGCGGGGGCTCTTCGACTACGACCTGCGGTTGGAGGGCGTGGCCGATCCGGCGCTGGGCGGCCCGGAAACGGCCGACCTCAAGGCGATTTCCCAGTGGTACACGTCGCTGCTCGAGCGGGCGATCCGCCGCGAGCCGGCGCAGTACTGGTGGGTGCACCGTCGATGGCGTGGGGAGCCCGCAAAGGCTACAGTGGCGCGTGCCGCCGCGTGACCGCCGACCGCTCAGGCGCACGCGATCCCTCGATCGGCCCCCGCGATTCCTCCAGCCCGCGTCCGACGCAGCCTGAGCATGACCGACTGGATCGCGATCGCCGACGCCCGCGACTGCCCGCCCGGCACGAGCATCGAGCGGCTGGCCGGCGACCGGATGGTGGCGATCGCCAACGTCGAAGGCACCTTCCATGCCATCGACGGGCTCTGTCCGCACCAGGGAGGGCCGCTCGGCACCGGCGCGCTCTGTGGCACGGTGCTCACCTGCCCCTGGCACGGCTGGCAGTTCGACGTCGTCACCGGCCGGCATGGCCTGAGCCCCACCGTGCGGCAGCAGGTGCACGAGATTCGCGAGGAGGCGGGCCGGCTCTACGTGCGGCTGGCCGCCGACGGGCCCGCGTCGGGGGCGACCGCGTGATCGAATTCCGCTGCTTTCGCAACGACGACCCGCCGCGGTTGGCCGACGTCTGGAGGTCGGCCGATCTCGGGCCGTCGGCGATGCAGCCGATGACGTCGGCCCTGCTCGAGGCCTGCGTCTTCTCGAAGCCCTACTTCGACCGGGAGGGCCTGATCGTGGCCGTGCAGGACGGCCATGCGGTGGGCTTCGCGCATGCGGCCTTCGGGCCGAACGGCGACCATTCCGCGATCGACACCTCCGTGGGCACGACGCTCCTCGTGGTGGTGGTGCCGCATGCCGAGCAGGAGTCGATCGGCGCCGCGCTGCTTGACCGCTGCGAAGACTACCTGCGGCGGCGCGGCGCGACCGTGGTCATGGGGGGCGGCTCACCCGGGATGCGGAGCTTTTATCTTGGGCTCTATGGCGGTGCGGACCTGCCGGGCATCCTCGACTCCTCGCCCGGCATGCAGGATGTGTTTGGCCGGGCCGGATACGAGCCGGTGGAGCGGATCGGCGTGCTGAGGCGACCGCTCGCGGGCTTCCGTCCGCCGGTCAACCGGCTCCAGTTGGCGATCCGCCGGTCGACGACGCTGCGGGTGATCGACGAGCCGTCGCGGCGGACCTGGTGGGAGGCGGCCACGACCACGGGAATCGCGCTGCGTCGCTACGAGCTGCGCGGCGCGGGCGAGGACCTGCTCGGCACGGCCTCGTTCTGGGACATGCAGCCATTGGCGGCGGCCTGGGGCGTGTCGGCGGCTGGGCTCTTGCACGTGGGGATCGAGGGGCCGCGGCGGCGGCAGGGGCTCGCCCACTACATGGTGGCGGAGGCCCTGCACGACCTCGCGCAGGAGGGCGTGACACTCGCGGAAACGCACGTGCCCCTGTCGAACGCGCCGGCGGTGCAACTCTTCACGAAGCTCGGCTTCGAGGTCGCCGCATACGGCACGATGTATCGCGCGCGGCCACGATGACCTTCACGGCAAGGCTCGGCATCGTGCCGACCTTGTCTTGGCGGCCATCCGCACCGCTGGTGCTCACCCGGGCCTCCGGCCCTGGCGCGGAAGGTCCCATCCAAGCCCGAAGCGCGAGCGAGGGACTGTGCGGAGGGGGGGCATCGATCCCCTTGTGGCCCGGACCTCCGGTCCGGGCTCCCTCGCCGGCGCTTCGGGCTGGGATGGGAGGTGGTCTGGTTCCGAGGTGCGGGTGTCAGCGATTCGGTGATCTCGTTATGCTGTCCGGCGACAATGTCGCGAACGCGATGGGAAACGAAGGCGTGAAACAGCTGACAGCCACGGCATCGCCGCCGCTCGGGGACGCGCCTGGGCCCGTGGCCTTCCTGCTGGCTACGTGTCTGGCTGTCGCGGGGATGACGGCCGTTGCCGGCCGTGCGGATGAGGGCTCCGGCCAGCAGCCGAGCGTGAAGGTCGCCGTCAACTCGACCGTGATCGTGCGGCAGCGGCCGGGTGCCTGGTCGGTGCTCGGGGTGACGGCCACGAATCCCGGGAATGCGGCCGGCGAGGGACTGGTGTCGGTGTTCTTCCCGCCCGATTCGCAGCGGCAATGGGCACGTCGGATCTGGGTGCCAGCCTCTGCCGAACGCACGAGCTGGCTGCCGGTGCAGATTCCCGCCGGGATCGACCCATCGGTCAGCCGACAGTCCTATCGCGTCCTCTCGCTCGACGCAGCGGCCGGGCAGGATGTGCTCCAACGCCGCGCGGGCGAAGGCCTCGTCGGCGACGGGCTCATGGCGATCGGGCACGACACGACCAACACCTGCAGCTACCTCGCCGGCATGAACGAGGCCGACTCGAGTCCCGGTGGAGAAGCGGCCAGCCTCTACGACAAACCCGCTCCGGACGCCGACGATCAGGCCCTCGAGACGGTTGCAGCCGTCCGTGAGGACTTCGATCTCGAGCCCGGCTGCAGCTCCCTGCACGCCGATTTTCTGCCCCCCTGGTCGGAGTGCCTCGATGGGTACGACCAGATGCTCCTGACGAGTGATCGCATTGTCCGGGATACCGCCGGTCTGGCCGCCGTTCGCGGCTGGGTCCGCAATGGCGGCAGGCTCTGGATCATGGTGGACCGCGTGCAGCCCGCCACGCTCCTGGCCCTGCTCGGCAATGGGATGCCCTTGAAGACGGTGGACCGCGTCGAACTGGATCGCTTCACGCTCGAGACCTTCGACGAAACCAAGGATGGATTCGTCACCGATGCCTGCGATCTCGAGGAGCCGGCCGGGATGGTCCGCGTCGTCACGTCCGAGCCCGACGTCCCCTGTCGGGTCGAGGGCTGGCCGGCCGCGGTCTGGCTGCCCTATGGCGAAGGGGAGGTGCTGCTCACGATGCTCGGTTCGACCGGCTGGCGGGCGGCCGACGGGAAGACGGCAGCGAAGGGCCTGAGGATTCTCGCGAAGCGGTTTTTCTCGCCCCGCAAAAGCAGGCCGAACGTGGCCGCGGCGGAGCCTGCGATCCAGCAGCTCGTGGGCTATCGCGTCATGGGCCGGCGGGTGCCGCTCGTCCTGCTCGGCGGATACTGCCTCACGCTCCTCACCGCCGGAATCGCCTGCGCCCGACGCGGGCGGCCGGAACGGCTGCTCTGGATCGTGCCGATCGCCTCCATCGCGGCGGCCGGGCTGCTCGTGGGGGGCGGGGTCGCCTCCGCCCGCAGCGTGCCGCCGACGGTCGTCGCGGCGCAGCTGGTGAGAGTCGCGCCGGAAACCGACGAATGTCAGGCCGAGAGCCTGCTTGCCATCTACGATCAGCGATCGCGGCCGGTCGCCTGGCAGGCCGGCCGGCTGCAGTTGCTCACGCTCGAACGCGCCGGCGATGGGTCGGTGAACCGCAGGGAATGGACGGATGACGATGCCGTTGTCCTGCCCCAGATCGCCACCCGCGCCGGAAGCGTGGAGTCGGCAACGGTCGTCGGCACCCAGCCCCTCGGTGAGCGGGTGGCGGCGGTCGTGCAGTTCGGTCCGGAGGGCCTCACAGGTCGGTTGTCGATCGGCCGCCTCGGCGGCGTCGCCGATGCGGTGATCCTGAGTCCGCCGGCGGCGGCGGCGGCCGTTTCCTCAGGCGAAGACGGTCGGATCGCCTGCCGGCCCGACCAGATCCTGCCGGCCGACGACTTCTCGGCAAACGCGATCCTCTCGGAGAAGCAGCGCTGGCGGCAGGACCTCCTGCGCACGCTCTTCGATCACCGCGCGCCCGAGGACGTGAAACAGCCGCGGAGCCATGCGCTGGCGTTCTGGTGCGATCCGGTCGATCAGGCGGTCTCCCTGCCCGAGGGTTTTGAGAAGCGAGACACGGCGCTGGCGATCGTGCCGCTGGAATTCCGCCGCACGCCCGCCGACACCGAGTTTCGCATCCCAGCCAATTTCCTCCGTGTGACCAACTGTCCGGGGCCACACGGTCGTTCGACCGTGTTCGACGCCCGCACCGGACGCTGGCAGAAAGGCCGGACGGCCCCCGGCGAGGTCGTGCTGCGGTACGCGTTGCCCCACCACGTCCTTCCCGCCCGGCTGGAGCAGGGCACGCTCACGGTGCGGCTTACCGCGCCGTCGCGATCATTCACCGTCTCGTCGTACCGGGATGGAACGCCCGTCGCGGTGAGGAACTTCGACAACCCTGACGGCGTGGTCGAGTGTCCGCTCACCGCCGACCATCTTGGTCAGGATGAGCGGGGCGGGATTCGCCTGACGCTCACGATCGGGCCGACGGCCGCCGAGCTCGCGGACGAAGTGCGGATGGAGAGCGGTGGTGAGGCGGTCGGGGCTCCCGGAGACCGCTGGCAGATCGACTATGCTCTGCTCACCGTGGCCGGCCGGACCCTTCCGGACGGCGGCGCGGGGGGCCCCGTCGTGAAGCCATGAGCCGTGAAGCTGGGAGACCCATGACGACCGACGCGATGATCGAGACCGATGCGCTCACCAAGCGGTTCGGGGAATTCACCGCCCTGGAGGCGCTGACGATAAGCCTGCCGCGCGGACGGATCCTCGGCTTCATCGGCCCCAATGGCGCGGGCAAGACCACCACCATCAAGATCCTCGTCGGTGCGTTACGGCCCACGAGCGGATGGGCGCGGATCGCCGGGGCGGATTGCGTCCGTGACGCCCGTCGCATCAAGCGGCTGGTCGGATACATGCCCGACGTCTTCGGGTCGTACGACGCCATGCGGGTGCGGGAGTATCTCGACTTCTTCGGGGCCGCCTTCGGCATCCGCCGCCGTGACCGGATGCGGCGGATCGCCGAGGTGCTCGACACGACCGGCTCGACCCACATGCAGGATCGCTACGTGGAGTCGCTCAGCCACGGCATGCGGCAGCGGATCGGGATCGCCCGCACGCTCATGCACGACCCCGAAGTGCTCATCCTCGACGAGCCCGCCAACGGCCTCGATCCCCAGGCGCGGATCGAGATGCGGGAACTGCTCCTGCGGCTCGCCGGCCTCGGGAAGACGCTCATCGTCACGAGCCACATCCTGCCCGAACTGTCGCGGATCTGCGACACCGTGGCGATCATCACGAAGGGCAGGCTGCGGGCGTTCGGCACGCTCGATGCCATCATGCGGTCGTTGAGCCAGCGGCGGACCTTCGAGGTGCAACTGCTCGATCCAGGCCAGGCGGCCCGCGCCGGCGAACTCGTCCGCGAGGCGCTGCCCGAGCCGGAGCGGGCGGCGGTGACGGTGTCGGCCACCGAGGGGATCGTCCGTTTCGACACCGGTCGCACCGACGCGGAGCTGGCCGGCATGCTCGTGCGGCTCGTGGAGGGGCGATTCGGGGTCGTGCAGTGCCGCGAGGTGCCCAAGGATCTCGAGGATGCGTTTCTGTCGGTCACGCAGGCGGGCGAGGCGACGCCATGATCGCGATCCTGCGGCGCGAGTTTCTCGCCATCCTGCGGACACCTTGGGTCATGCCGACGATCGTGGCGGCGGCCGCCTGCTTCGCGGCGCTCGTGCTCTGGCGGTGGCCGGCCGCGGGCATCGTCGATCTCTCCGGCTCGCAGTCGCGGGAGGTGTTCCGCATCTTCGCCCTCGGGCTGTTCGCCGCCGTGCTCCTGCTCGTGCCGGCGTTTCCGGCCACCTCGATCGTGCGCGAGCGGCTGCAGGGCACGCTGCTGTTGTTGCTCAATTCCCCGCTCAGCCCGGCCGCGATCTACTTCGGCAAGCTGCTCGCCATGCTCCTGTTCGCGGCCCTGCTCGCCTGCACGAGCCTGCCGGCCGTGGCCGCCTGCTATGCGATGGGGGGTATCGACCTGGGACGGGACGTGCTCGTGCTCTACGCCGTGCTCGGGCTCGTGACGGTCGAGTGCATCGCGGTGGCACTGCTCGTGAGCACCTTCGCCCAGTCGACCGACGCGGCGGTGCGGTTCACCTACGCCGCCGTCTTCGCCCTCTGCTTCCTCACGCTCGGCCCGCATGTTCTCCTTCGCGGGCAGTCGGGCTGGAAGGCGGCCGCCGCCGGACTCGTCCGCGGGATCTCGCCCGTGCCCGTGATGCTCGAGCGAGTCGGCCTGGCAGGGGCCGGATCGGCGGGGCTCCTGGAGCGGGATTCAGCCGCCGGCCTGTTTTTTTCATGTGCGGGGCTCGCGTCGCTCATGGTGATGGCGGTCACGCTGCTTAATCTCAACCAGCGGCTGTTCGATCGATCGCGGTCGCAGGGGGCGATCACCGACGAGCAGTCGGTCGCGGTGCGGGCGATGCGGCGGCTGTTTTTCGTCGTCGATCCGCAGCGGCGGTCGGCCGGGATTTCCGATTGGGTCAATCCGGTCATGGTGAAGGAGTTTCGCACCCGCCGGTTCGGCCGGTTTCACTGGCTCTTGCGGCTGATCGCCGGGTGCGCCGTCTTGTCTCTCGTGATCACGCTCGCCTCCACCACCGGCACGATCAACTGGGGCGTCGAGGCGATCGGCGGGGCGCTGGTGCTCTTCCAGGTCGCGCTGGTCGTGGTGATCACGCCGAGCCTGGCGTCGGGCCTCGTCAGCGCGGAAGTCGAGAGCCGCGGCTGGGAGCTGTTGCGGATGACGCCGCTCTCGGGGCTTCGGATCGTCACCGGGAAGCTCGCCAGCGTGGCGTTGACGACGCTGCTCGTACTGCTCGCCACGGTGCCCGGCTACGCCGTGATGATGGCGATCCGGCCGACGATGTGGCTGCAGGTGTCGCTCGTGATGGTCTGCCTCATGCTGACCGTCTTCATGACGCTCGCGATCAGCGCCGCGGTGGGCGGCTGGTTTTCGCACACGGCCACCGCCACGGTGGTCACCTACGCCGCGCTGATGGCGGTCTTTCTCGGGCCGCTCTTCGTCTGGACGGCCCGCGAGCGGCCCTTCGGCCACGGTTTCGTCGAGGCGGCATTGTCGCTGACTCCCCTCGGTGCGGCGCTCGCCGCGATTCGGATGCCGGGGTTCGCCGAATACGATCTCATCCCGCGGAGCTGGCAGGTGGCGGGGCTCGTCACGGCGGTCGCGCTCGTGGCCCTGGGCGTCCGCGTCCGCAGGCTGCAGGAGCCGGCATGATGCGCAAACGCGTGCGATCCGACGCGGGCGGCCGGCGGCCGACAGGGCGGCCTCTGCGTGAAGCCGCCACCACGGGACTGCGCCTCCTCCTTCGGGTGTGTCCCATGCTCGTCATGCTTGTCAACCTTGTCATGGCCATCGGGCAGGAGGCGACCGCCGCGGAGATCGCCGTGGACGACGCGATGCTCGCCGACACCGCGCCGCCCCGCGGCAGCGTGACGCGCGTGTTCTCCCCGGCGCTCAAGCCACTCTGGCTCGAGGCGGTCGCCCGACCGGATGCCGAAACCCGGCGGATGGCGATCGACACCATCGGCATCGCCGTCGAACGCGGCATGCAGGGCTGGGAAGACGCCACGGCCCGGCTCCGCGAGCTACTCCGCTCCGACCGTGATCCGACCGTGCGGCGGGCGGCGGCCCGGGCGCTGGTCGCCATCGACGCCCGAGATGCGGCCGACGATCTGCGCGATGCCGTCGAGCGGGACGGCCTGCTCGTCGCCCTCGTCGTGGAGCCGGCCCTGGCCAGGTGGCGGCATCCGGCGATGCGGCAGGTGTGGCGCGAGCGACTCAAGGATCCGGCGGCGGAGCGGGCCAGGCTGCTGCTGGCGATCGATGCGGTCCGCGAAACCGGTGACGCGGCGGCCGGCGAGTCCCTGCTCGCGATCGTCCGCGGCGGAGACCGTGACGCGGCGCTGCGGCTGGCTGCCGCTACGGCGGCCGGTCGCCTCGGCTCCGCCGACCTCTCCGCCGTGGCGGACGAACTCACGCGGCAACACGCGGTCCCACCAGCGCTCGGCCGGCTGCTCGCCGTCCGCCTGCTCGAGTCGCAGACCGACGACGCGGCCGTCGAGATCGTCGAGCGCCTGGCCCGCGATCCCGAGCCGGCGGTGGCCGCGGCGGCGCTCGCACGCCATGGCGTCCTCCGTCCCGCGGCGGCCCTGCCGATCGCGAAGGCGTCGCTCGGCTCCACCGACGCGGGGCTGCGGCGTACGGCGGCCACGCTCGTCTCCCGGTCCGCGGATCGCGACGCGGTCGCACTCCTGGGGCCTCTGCTCACGGATCGAAACCCGTCGCTGCGGCGGTTCGTCACCGCCCAGCTCGTCGCGCTCGGCCGCGATGAGACGCTGCGCGAGGCCGTCGTCGGTCAGGCGATGCAGCGGCTCGCGGCCGACGACTGGAAGGGGGCCGAGCAGGCCGCGCTCGTCATCGGCAGCCTCGACCACGAGCCGGCGGCGGCACGACTGATCGAGCTGCTGCGTCATCCGCGGGAAGAAGTGGCCGTGACGGCCGCGTGGGCGCTGCGAAAGCTGCAGGCCGCCGACGCCCTCGGGCCGATGCTCGCCCGGGCCGAGGAGATCGAGCGGCTGACGCTCGCCAAAACGCCGAGCGCCCATGGCGACAGGCAGGCCTGCCAACTGCACCAGGCCTTCGGCGAGGCCGGCTATCGTGCGGCGGAGCCGCTGCTGCGCAGGCACGTGGCCGGCGATACGCGCGACGGCCCCAATCGCTCCGAGCCCGCGCGAGCGGCTGCGGTGTGGGCGCTCGGGCTCCTGCACCGTGACGAGCCAGATCCGGCGCTCGCCAGCCTGCTGGCCGGGCGGCTAGCGGCGGAGTCGATGGTGCCAGAATCAGCGCTTGTCCGACGGATGGCCGCGGTGGCCCTCGGACATATGAAGGCAGAGGAACAACTGCCCGCCCTGCGGCAAGTGGCCGCGGGCGACGGAGAGGAGACCGAGATCCGCCGTGCCTGCCACTGGTCGATCGAGCGGCTGACCGGTGAGCCGATTCCGGAGATCCCGACGGAGGAGAAGACCGTCAGCGGATGGTTTCTCGAGCCGCTCGAGAAGCGGTCGCGGCCAGCGGGCGGAAAGCCATCGCAGCTCCTCCAGCCTCGCGGCAGCGAGTGATCGCCTCACCGACTCGGCGCGAGTTGGGAGCTTTTACGGGCGCGTCGGCAGGATGATCACCCGCAGATTCATCTGCGGGCAGAGGTACCGCAATTCGTCCATCGCCGCCGCGGTGGGCCCATGCGGCAGTGCCCAGACGATGTTGACCGTCCGACGGGCGACGGCACGGCACTGGTGCCGGCGGACGAGCATCGCGACCATTCCCGCGAGCACCGCGTCGGCCGCCGGCGCGTCGCCGACAAGCACGAACGCCCCACGGCCGTACCAGGCCGACTCGAACACGATCTCGGCGATCGCCGGATCGGCCTCGACGTCGGCGACGGCGAACGAACGCTTGGGCAGGCTCGTGCCGAACGGACCGACCGCCAGCCGCGGCAGCGTGTCTTGATCAGGCAGCGGGTCCAAGCCGGCGAAGAGCACGAACGACTCCCCCTTGCGGACCGCGCGGCCGAGAAACTCGGGCAGCGGATCGTGACCGGCGGCGTGCGGCGGGCCTCCGTCCACCACGTAGGACTTGGCGAACGCGCCGTCGATCCACGTGCCCGCCAGCGGCAGCGGCCAGACGGCGTCGAACGTGCTGTTGAACCGCCGCAGGTATTCGAGGCCGACGAGGCCGACGGCGAGCGAGACGAGGCTCCAGGCCACGCCACGGTTGATCCGGTCATAGCGATCGGCCACGAGTAGCTGCGATTCAGGCAGCATCCGGCCGACCGGTTTCTCGTCCGTCCCCGCGTCGGCCTTTGTATCCGCCGCGGCTTCCCCGGCCGGCTGCTGGGCCGCCGCGCTGGCGTCGCCGCCCTTGGCCGAGCGACGCTGCTTGCCCCGGTTGCGGTAGGACGGAATCTTCGCCAGCCGCTCCTCCACCGCCCGCTCGTAGGCGCCCTGTTCCTCGGCGACCGACACCCCGGCGACGTCGGCCTGGTCGGCCGCGGTGTCTTCCGCGAAGCGGATTCCCGCGGCGCGGCCGCGCAGCTTTTCCTGCGATGATTTTTTCGCGGCCTCCTCGGCGGCGAGCACCTCGGCGGAGCGATCGACCTCGATCCCGCGGATGCTCTCGGAGGTCGCGGCGGCCAGTGCGAGGCCCACGATCGCCAGGCCGGTCGCGGCGAGCCACGCCTGGAAGCGACGGCGTGAGACGAGGCCCACGAGCAGCGCCGTGGCCGCCGCCGCCCAGGCGAGGCACGACGCGAGGCCGAGCAGGCCGAACGTTTTCAAAAGGATCTCGAGCGTCGGCGTCACTTGCGGTGCTTCCGGGTCAGATCGAGGTAGTTGGTGAACGAGTAGTAGATGATGTTGACGCCCAACTGGTAGGAGGCGTTGGCGAGGTCGCGGCTCATCCCCGATGCGCCCGTCTTCCAGGCGTCGTTGATGTCGCCCGGATGGTAGAAGACGGCCCAGCGGTTCTGGTGCTTGATGCCGAGGGCGCGGTTGCCACCGTGGTGCCACAGCGGCGGCGCGCCGTTGGGAAACACGAACGGGGCCTGGAAGATCGGGTCGTCGTCGGCGATCGTCACGAGTTGCCGGTCGGGGAAGACGGCCGCCATCAGCGCCCGGAAGCTGTCGTGAAACTGCGGCGAGCCGGCGTCGGCGAAGAGCATGCCGCCGTCGATCAGGTATTCGCGGAGGATCTTCACGTCGTTCGAACTCACCGGGATCGAGCCCGCACCGGTGAGGTAGAGGAAGGGGGGCGCGAAGCCCTTGTCGAAGTTCTTCAGCTGCGCGATCGTGCGGGCCTCGGGGCTGCGGGCGATCTTGAAGCCGGTCACCTTCTTGAACTCCTCGAGGAAGTTCATGTCGGCGCGGCTGACCTCGTCCATGCCGTCGTCCCAGCCGGGGCCGGCATGCTTGATCCGGAAGAACCGCACCGGATCGTCGCCGACGCCGTCCGGCCAGCCGCCCGTCTTCCCGCCGCCCTTGCCCATCTTCCCGCCCGCGCGGGCCTGCGCGGAATTCGCGTCGGCGACGTAGGTGATCTCCGAGGCCTTCTCGACCTTCTCCTCGACGTCGGAATCCTTGTCGATGTCGGGCCGCGAGAGGATGATCGCGGAGTTGAGGTTGAGCATGTAGCGGCGCTTCTTGTTCTTGACCGGCTTCGCCACCTGCACCACCGCCGCCACCGCCTCCTCGCCCGATCCGTGGGGCACGCTGTAGCGCTCCGAGCAGCCGATCGACCGGATCAGCCAGGGAAGGATCACGATCAGGAGCAGGTGGCCCGACAGGCTCGAGAGCCAGCTTTTGCGGAAGAGCGGATCACCGCCACCGGTGCGGACGTTTTCGATAATCCGGTCGCCGGGGGCGGGGGCCGCTTCGTGTGCGGCGCGACCGCCGTAGAGGGCGAGCGTCGAGCCCCGCCAGGTGAGCACGTGGCCGACGGCCGCCATCATGAGCGGCAGGAGGACGGCCGCCGCGAAGCCCCACCAGAGCTTGAAGAGCGTGACCGCATCCTGAGGCAGTTCGTCGATCGTGAGCTTGTGCTGCCCGATGACGCCGACCGTGCGGGTGACGAGCAGCAGGTAGGCCGCCACCGCGAGGTACGATGCGACGAATCCCAGCCGTACCAGCCGCAGCGAGAGCCGGCCGGGCAGGAAGGCGGCCAGCCCACCGACCGCCGCCACCGCCGCGGCGCCGGCCATGACGGCGGCCACGGCCGTGAAGAGCCAGCCCACGCCATCGGTCTCGAAGGGCCCGGCGAAGTTCGGCTGCCGCGCGAGGATCGAGGCGAGCGCCGGCACGAGCCGCCAGGCGACGAGCCCCCCGATCGCGGCCAGCGCGAAGAGGGGCACGGCAAGCGCCGCGCGGGCCAGGAGTCGGGAGGTGGATGTCACGGTGGCGATGGCCGGGGCGTCACTTCGGGTTCGTGTCTTCGATGCTCAGGCCCAGATCGTCGGGGGCCTTCGGGATCTCGTCGGGCTTGGCGACCTCGGTCGTGGCCTTCTCGATCGGCGCCGGCTCGGCGGCGGGCTTGGTCGTGGCGGCGGCCGTCGTTTCGCCGGCGGGGGCCGCCGATGCCGGCGTCGCCGCGGCGGCGGGCTGCGGCGTGGCCTTCGCGGCGGCTATTCTCCCCTCCTTGCGGGCCTTGGCCCCCTCGGGATCGAGCAGGTCGCGGATGTTGCCGATCGAAAATCCGCCGATCACGACCGCGTGGATCAGGAACGCGAGCACGAACCACTTGAGCAGATGGCTCTGCGAGAAGGTGGCGACGAGCGAATCGGGGGAGAGCCGGTCGATCCGGGGCTCGGCCGGGGTTGATTCAGCCTGGGCACTCATGGGGTCTGGTCCTTGCTGCCTGTCGGGAAAGGGAACGGAGGAGGGGATGGAGGGTTTTCGGGAGTGGGGGTCATGGCGTGTTGCCCTTCGCCTCGCCGACGGCGGCGATCACGCCCCCTGCCTTCGAGATCGCCGCGAGCACCGGCTCGAACACCTGCTTGTCGACGCCCTTGTCGCAGCGGAACACGACGATCCGATCCTTGGCGTCTTTCTTGCCGGCGAGGAAGCCGGCGACGCCGGCCTCGATGACGTCCGCCGAACCGACCGGCCGGCCGTTGAAGAACATGCCGCCGTCGCCGTCGATCGAGACCGACACGTTCTGGTTCTCGAGCTGCGCCAGCTCCGCCGCCGAGGGCGGGGCGATGTTGCGGGTATCGTCCTTGGCGAAGTTGCTCGTCAGGATGAAGAAGATCGTGAGCAGGAAGGCGATGTCGCCCATGCTGGCCAGCGGCACGAGGGGCGGCACCCGCCGCGTCTTGTGGAGTTTCATGGCAGCCCGACCGCGGGGTCAGTCCTCCTCCACGATCGCGACCACGCCGCCGGCGGCGCTGATCGCCGCCAGGATCTCGTAGTAGCTCTGGTAGTCGACCTTGCCGGCGGCCTCGAGCAGCACGACCTTGTCCTCACCCTGCTTGCTTGCGAGCTGCAGGTCGAGCAGCCGGTCCTTGAGGGTGGCGGCCGACACCTCCTGCTCGTTGAAGAGGATCTTGCCGTTGCCCAGCTGCACGGTCGGCGTCTTCGCGTCGGTCTTGGCGGCCTGCTTGTCGGAGGCGTTGGCCGAGGGCAATTCCGCCGTGAAGCCCGACAGCTTGCTGAGCGTGGTGGTGAGGATGAAGAAGATGATCAGCAGAAACGCGATGTCCGACACCGAATCGGTTGGGATTTCGAGATCCTTCCTCTCCTTGCGCTTGGCCAGGGCCATGGCACGTCTCCCGGGGGCTGGTCCCGCGTGGGGCTGGTCTCGGTTCAGGTGCCGGGCGCGGGCTGCACGGCCGGGGCCGCCGCGACGGCCGGACGGTTGGCGGGGGCCTGGGCCGCCGCGGGCCGAGGCTGGGCGGGGGTGCCCTGCCGGATCGTGATGTAGTCGAGCAACTCCGAGGCCGACTCGACCATCTCCGACTCGATCGCGCCGGCCCGTGCCGTGAAGTAGTGGTAGGGCACGACGGCGATCAGCGAGATGATCAGGCCCGCCGCCGTGGTGATGAGGGCCTCCGAGATGCCGGCCGACACCGTCTCGTTCGACACGCCGCCGACGGCCATGCCGGCGAAGGCGCTGATCATGCCCGTCACGGTGCCGAGCATGCCCAGCAGCGGCGCGGAGCCGGCCACGAACGACAGCACGCCGAGCCGCTTGTTGATGGCCCCGGTGGCCACCTGCGAGTAGTTTTCCATCGCGTCCTCGACGAGCGCGCGGCAGGTTTCCGGACGGCCGGCCGTGACGCCGCGGAATTTTGCGTAAGCCTGCAGGCCGGCGAGCATCACCGCGGAGACGGGGCCGGGGGTGTTGGAGCAGAGGACCGCCGCCTCGTTCACCTTGCCGGCGGCGAGCAGTTCGAGCACCTTCGACCGCAGCGACCGTGTGTCGACCTTGTCGTTCTTCGAGAAGGCGATCCAGCGATCGAGCGCGACGGCCAGCGCGAGCACGCTTTCGAGCATGAGCGGCAGCATCATCGAGCCGCCCTTGATGATGGTTTCAAGCATGGAAGGGATCTCCTTGTCGGGCCCTCTCCGGGGCCGGGGCATTGGTTGATTCGAGCAATGAGCGGGCACCCAGGGGATCGAGCCTGATCGATGGGAAGGCGGGGCCGGAGGTGACCGGTGGGAAGGCCAGTTCCCCCGTCACGTGGTTGTAGACCGCGCGGCCGAGCGCCGTGGCCGGCACGACCCGCACGAGCGGCCGCGGTCCAGTGGCCACGAGCACGAACCGGTCGCCGAGCACCGCCGCGTAGAGCGGCGCGCGGCCGAACCAGCCGCCGGTGTCCACGCGGGTGCCCGACCGGGCGGCCCAGCGGACCGGCAGATCGGCGGCGGCCGGTGCCCGGGCCCGGAGCGTGTCACGGACGGCGACGGGGAGGGGGTCGAGGGGCGGGGAGGTCATTTGCCGTCCTTCTCCATGGCCGCCTCCGCCTTCACCATCGCCTCCTCGGTGAGCCGGCCGCGGGCGAACTTGGCCCACTTGCCCTCGGGGTAATCCCAGGTGAGCTTCTTGAAGGCCCGGTAGGCGTTCTTCATGTCCCCCTTCTGCAGGCAGACGTCGCCCGCCCAATACATCGCCTCGGCGGCGAGATCCTTGTCGGTCTTCGTGTCCTTGTAGATGGCCTCGAAGACGTCGAGCGACCGCTCGAAATCCTTCGCCCGCAGGTAGCACTGGGCCGAGAGCATCTTCGTCTTGCTCGCCAGCGCGTGCTGCGGGAACCGCTCGCCGAGCCGGCCGAAGACCTGCGCGGCGGTGGTGAACATTTCGCGGCCCTTGATCGCCACCTTCTCCTTCTCGACGGGGTCGGTCAGACCCGATGCGGACTCGTCGAACTCCTTCCCCTTGGCGAGGAAGTATTGGCCGAGCCTGGCGATCGTCTCCGCCACCAGCTCGTTGTCGGGGTAGCGGTAGGAGAGCTTCACGTACTCCTCGCAGGCCTGGTCGATCTGGCCGAGTTTCTCGAGCACGAGCGCCTTCTTGTACTGGCTCTTCGGCGCGTATTCGCTGTCGGGGTAGCTCGATACGATGTCGCTGAACCGAGTCACGGCGTCGATGGCGTGCTGCCGGGCGATCTCCTCGTTCGCCGAGTCCTTCGAGAACTCGAACGAGAGGTTCGCCAGCAGGTAGTCGGCCTGGGCCCGCGACTCGGTGTTGGGGTAGTCGCGGATAGCCTCTTCGAGCAGCTTCTTGCCCTGGGCGATCTCGCGGCGGGCGAGGCTCTCCTGGCCGAGTTCCCGGTGCCGCTTGGCCAGTTCGAACCAGGCCTCGGCCACGGTGAACTGCGTCTGTACGGCGATCTCGGGCTCCTTGAACTGCTTGGTGAAGGGGACGAGCTCGGCGTCGCCCCCCTTGAAGATCGCGACGGTCCGCTCCACCGGCGCGCCGGAGGAGGGCGTGTAGCGGATCGTGACGGTCTCGCCATAGGCCACCGGCAGCGTGCGGCCGTCGGCGGCCGCCGTTTTGTCACGGGCAATTTCACCAGCCTTGCCACCCGCCTGCTTGTCGCCGGCGGCGTCGCGGTAGGCGAGCTTCACGGCACCCTTGAAGACGCCCGAGTGGCCGAAGGTCTCGGTGAGCGGCAGTTCCAGTTCGCCGCCGCCCGAGGCCGTGAGCTTCACGCTGACGGCATCCTTCTCGTCGGTTGCGTCGAGGATCGGCTGGATGAGCCGGAGATTCAGGCTGTCCCCCACGTGCGTGCCCGCAAGCTCCTCCTGGTAGCGGCGGTCCATCACGTCGAGGGCGAGATCCGAAGTCAGCTCCACAGGCTGGATCGTCCACCGCTCGGCCCCGGAGCCGTCGGTCGTGCGGCAACCGATGTAGATCGTGTCGTTGCCGCGGATCTGCAGCACCGGCGGCTTGTCGTGGTTGATGTCGTATTCGATGTCGGCCTGGGAGGCGTCGGGCACGGGGCCCAAGTCCTTCTCGACCAGGAACGTGAACCGGCCCTCGGTGAGCGCGTCGGTCGCGTAGCGGTTGCCACGCACGAGCACCTGGCTCACTCCCGGAGCGATCGGGAGCTGGCCGGGATCGCCGGGGTGGCGGCGGAGCCGGATCGTGCCCGGCACGTCGAGCGGATATTCCCCGTCGCCCACCGGGCGGCCGAGCTTTTCACGGCCCGACTCGGTCTGCACGAAGAGTTCCGCCACGCTCTTCGGGCTTTGTGCGAGCCGCGGCGCGAGCACCTCGACCAGCAGCGGCCCGTCGACGAGCACCTTCGCCCGCGCGCCGGCCTTGGCCACCGCTTCGGGCCTCACGGCGACGATCTCCCGCGTGATCGGGATCCGCTCCTCGAGCCTCCGGCCGCCGGCCTGCTTGGCCACGACGGCGGCCCGCTCCTTCTCGTCGAGCGGCCGGCTGGCCACGTCGTAGACCCGCAGTTCCGGCCCGTCGGAGCCGGTCTGTTCCACGGTGCTCGTTCGCTCCCAGGGGATGCCCGGGTCGGTGTTGTCGCGGTCGACGTAGGCGAGCTTGAGGTCGTCGCCCGCGGCGACGGCGATCTCGCTTGGCCGCGCCGGCTTGCCCGCCACGGGAAAGAGCGTGCCCAGGAAGATGCCCGAGTGGCCATCCGTCTCGAGCGCCTCGATCGAGACGGCCTCGCCGCGGCCGGCCTTCACGGTGAGCGACACGCGGTCGGGCTGGTCCGACACGTCCATGTCGGGATCGTTCACGAACACCTTCACGGTGTCGCCCGGCTTGAATCGCCGCATCGGGATGTATTCGGCCCGCCGCTCGCCGCCGACCTCCCGGAACTCGACGAACGCCGCCGAGACCTCGGCGTTGGTGTAGGTGGCGGTGAGAAACCGCTCCTGCGTCCGCTTCGTCGGCGTGATCACGGCCGCGTCGTCGTAGGCGACGGTGATCCGGTCGCCCGGGATGATCTCCAGGACGTCGTTCTTGGCGAGGTTCTGGAAGCTCTTCTCCGTGGGGAGCACCTGCTTGCCGTCGGCGTCGGTGAGGGTGACCGTGTTGATGGCCGGGGCGTCGGTCTCGTAGTCGGCGATGACGAGACGGACGACGCGGGCCCGCAGGTCCTTGGCGAAGCCGATCGTGAGCTTGGCGTTGTCCTCGGCGGCCGCGATCGTGGCCGGCGGCACGGCCAGCGTCTCGGCGATCGCCGGATGCTCGGCCGGGCTGAAGAAGGCTTCGGGGATCGGGGCCGTGAACGGCGGCTCTGCCGCGTCGATGAGCACCTCGAAGTTGATGCCCGCGTGCATATAGGCATGGGCGTAGACGTCGATCCGGTGCACGCCCTTGGTGAGCGCCCGCGAGATCGTCAGCGGCGCGTCCCGCTGGGGCGAGACGATGCCGTCGATGGCGAATACGTAGCGTATGTTCTGCTTCTCGGTCTTGCCCTTGGGGTCGAGCGTGAAGGTGCGGGTCTGGTTCTTGTCGACCTCGAAGCCGGCATACCAATGGCCCACGTACCAATCCCCCACGCTCGCCGGGCCGGCCATGCCCCCGAGATTGCCGTCCCACGGGCCGATCGCGAGCTTCTTCAGGGGCTGCGACACGAGCGCCGCCGGGGCGAACCGGCAGCGGGCCAGGTAGTCCTCGAATTCGGCCGGCGTCGAGAGCGGCTTGGGCTGGGCGACGAACCGCGCAAGATCCACCCGGGGCGTGCCATCCCACGGCTTGAACGTGGCCTTGCCGTCGGCCCGCCACTGGCCGACGGTGCGGAAGTCGCGGCCGTTGAGCGAGGTCTGCACGTAGACGTCCTTGAGCTTGCGGCCCGGCACGTTCGCGGTGACGGTCATCGTGCCGAGCTTCACGTTGTCGTTGAGATCCACGGCGAAGGTCTTCGGCCGCTTGTTGTCGGCGAGGCCGACCCAGGGGGTGGCGGCCTCGGGGCCGATGGCATTGTTGGGGTCGTTGCCGTCGGTCGAGTCGGAGGCGAAGGCCGTGGCCTGGCTCGTGCCGGTCGGCACGGTGCCCTCGAAGACGCCCGAATAGGCGTCGGTCTCGGTGAGCGTCACGAGCAGGCTGTCGCCGCTGGCGGTCGCGGCCCGCACCTGGAGCGTGTCCTTCGCGGCCGACGTGCCCCGGTCGGGATCGACCACGCGGACGTTGATCTTGTTGCCCGGCTTGATCTGGTCGTCGCTGCGGGCCGACGCGAGGGCCATCTGCCTGTCGAGGCTGTCGTTGAGCTTGAGCCGGTCGCGGATCATCTTCTCGAGGGCCCGGTTCTCCAGGTCTTCCTTGGAGAGGATCGCGCCGCTCGACACGAAGAGATCGGAGTCGGTGACAACGGTCATGGCGGCCGGCTCCTCGGCGACGCCCCCCTTCGAGCCGCCGAAGGACTCGGCGAACGTGTAGCGGACGGTATCGCCGCCGACCACCTGGAGGGTGTGGTCGCCCTTCACCGGTGCCGCGAGCGCCGTGGGGATCTGCCCCGTGAACCGGGTCTTCGAGTCGCCGAACGGGAAGAGGTTGAACCGTTCCTCGTCGCCGCTGGTCGTCCAGGCCTTGATCTCGATCTGCGAGGCCTTGCCCACGACGGCGAGGTTCTTGTCCTCGAGGTCCACTTCGAGAGCCTTGCCCGGAATCAGGAACTTCTTGTCGCCGAGCACGCCGAGCTTCACCTTCGAGGCCACGTCGTACTTGCGGCGGAGGAGGTTGAGTTTGCCCTCGAGGATGCGGCCGCCGACGTGGTTCGGCACGAGCGTGAACACCTTCTCGAGATAGCCGGCCGCCTCCTCGACCTCCTCCTGGTCGGCCTTGAGCAGCGCGAGCTGGTAGTTGGCCTCAGACTGCAGGACCCGGTCCGGCCGGCGGGCCAGCCGGTCGAGCCGTTCCTTGGCGGTGTCGAATTGCCGGGCCAGCCGGTCCACCTCCGCCACGCGGAGCTCCGCATCACGCTTGCCGGCGGTGCCGTCGAACTCCTTCGCGGCTGCGATCCGCTCGTAGAGCGCCCGGGCCTGAGGATAGTCGCGGCGGCCCAGGGCGATGTCGGCGTAGGCCACGAGCAGGCCGGCCTGCGCCTCGGCGTCGATGGCGCCCGGCGTGGCGTCCACCCAGGCCAGCATCAGCTGCGCAAGCTCGCGGGCGCGGTCGTAGTTGCCGGTCTGCGTGTTTTCGCGGATCAGCCACGTGGTGAAGGCGGGATTGAGCTCCTTGTACATCTGCGCGACGATCGCCGGGTTCGAGGCGTAGCGATCCCAGGCGGTCTGCGGCTTGCCGGCGGCGAACGCGAGCTGCGCGTCGTAGATCGGCCACCGCGGGTCGCTCCGCGGCACGGGGTTGGTGCCGCCGAGGGCCAGGATGGCGTCGGTCCGCAACGTGGTAAGCTGCGTGCGGGCCGCCTCGGGCAGCTCGGTACCGAGCATCTCGAGGCCCGCATCGGCCACGGCCGCCGCGAGGTCGGGCTGGCCGGCCTTCGCCACCGCGGCGGCGGATCCGGCCAGGCGGGAGAGATAGTCGCCGTTGCGGGTGTCGCGGCCGATCCGCCAGAGTTCGGGAGCGATCCGGGCGAGGTCACGGAGACGATTCTGGGCTGGGAGCGCCTGGGCGAGCACGAGGCCGAGCTGCTCGTATCCCCAGCCGCCCCACCAAGTGACGGGCGTGTTGCCGTCGAAGATCGAGAGGAGCAGGTTCAACTCCTCGGGAGAGAAGCCATTGGCAGGAATCTGCGTGATGGCTCCGAGATAGGGCGGCCCGGTCCGGCCGCGGGAGGCCTTGCCACGCTCGAGATAGGCGGCGAACTTCTTGAAGAAGTCGGCCCGCTTGGTGGCGTCGTTCATGCTGGCCGGGTCGCCGGGAATCGAGGCTCGGCCCATCGCCCAGGAGTCAAAGCGTGTCGTGCCCCACGCCGCTTCCGCGGTCTGCACGACCTTCTCGCGGAGCGGCGGGTCGGCCGAGAGTGCCCGTTCACTCCAGCTCCAGACTTCCCAGGCAACCGTGGCCGTAGAAACCTCGCGGCGGTCGCCGGCTACGAGCACCTGCGGCAGCCGCTCGTAGCCCAGCGGATTGCCGGGGCCGGTGGCCATCGACGCGAAGGTGGCGAACCGCTCGGCCGCGGCGCCGATCCCCTTTTTCTTTTCGTCGCGGCTGTACTGCGTGAACGCCCAGTCGAGCCGGCCGCTGGCCTTCGACTCCTCGACGAACATGTCGTCGAAGAAGGTCTCCACCGGAAACTGCTTGTTCAACCCCTGGAATTCGTTGCGAATCGCCCACTGATAGTCGCAGGTGGCGCTCGCATGGGCGTTGGGCCGTGAGTTGTGTTTCTGAAATGCCTTCGTCTCGATCAGCTTGGCGAGCACCTCGTTGCCGACATCCTGCTCCTGCCAGCCGCCTCCACGCCGGGTGTTGCGGAACCGTTCGAAGAACGAGCTGGAAAACGCACCCCGGGCGAGCTGGGCGAGCATGCCCTCGCCGATGGTCTTGTTGAAGGCGAGCGCCAGGTCACGGTCTTTCTTCGGAATGACCCACCAGTTCCAGCCCGGGCGGCCGGTAAAGATGGCCGTGTCGATCGCGAGGAACGCGGCCGTGGGGCTGTCGGGCTTCCACTGGGCCATCTGGTCGGCGATCACCTCCCGCTGGAAGTCGATCGTATCGAAGGCGGCCGGCCGATTCGTGAGCAGCCAGGTGAGCGCCGGCTGGCCGAACGGCGTCTTCTTCTCGGGGTAGTCGCGGACGAGCTTGTAGGCCTCGCGAGCCGCGGCGAGATAGTCGTCGAGCTTCTTGGCCTGGATCGCGCGGACGCAGCGGGCGAGGTGGCCCGCGAGCGGGTCGGCGAGCTTGGCGAGGTCAGCCGTGGCCGAGACGCTCACGTCGAACGCCTTCTTGAACTCTTCCTCCAAGGGCGCGATCGTCGCGGCGGCCTTCTCCCACTTCGCGGCCTCGTCGGCCTTCGCCTTGTCGTTGGCCGCGGCCTTGGCTGCCGCCTGCGTTGCCTTGAGCTGGTTGCGGACCTGGTCGGCCCACTGCTTGAAGGCGGTGTGCGTGGGCGTGATCACCTCGCGACGGGTCTTTTCGTCCCACGGCACCCAGTCGAGGCCGCGGAGCGCCGCCACGACGGCCGACCTGTCACCGGGATCGGCGCTCGAGTGCGCGAAGGCCGTGTTCAGATAAGCTGCGGCCGCTCCAGGCTGAAAGATCGCGATCGGCGAACGGACGATCGCCTCGGGCGCCCAGGCAAGAAACGCCTTGTGCCCGTCGGCATCGGTGGCGACGGGCTGCCGCGGGAAGGACCGCCAGATCGGCCAGACGGCGTTCGCAGCCGCGTTGTAGGTGCTCTCGAAGGTGCCGTGCCAGGATTCTTGCTGCGAGAGATGCCTGTAGCCCGCGAGCAGGTCGGTGCCCTTCGTCGCGGCGAGCGCATTGGCCACCCTCGCGCCGTCGGAAGGCACGCCCGTGAGGAACGGGGCTTGAGCGGCATAGACGGCCGGGTCGGGCTTGTTGACGAGGAAGGGCAGTCCGGCCGTGGCCGGGGCCTTCTTGAAGACCTCCGGAAACTTGGTGCCCAGCTCGAGCCACTGGTCGGCCGACGCCTGATAGCCATGCCAGCCCTGCCAGTTGATCGCCTTCGGCTTCTCGGCATCGGGCAGCTTTTGGAACGACGCGGTCCACCAGCCGCGGATCGGGCCTTCCTGCGTTTTCCAGATGTCATGGTTGTTCGTGCCGCAGACGAAAACCTGCTGCACGTCGGCGAGCGTGGCGGCCGTGGGCACGGCGTCGACGTAGGCCGTGGCCGCGGCGACGACCGGCTCGAACGCCTTCGCGAGGGCCGCCGGATCCTTGCCGGCCGAACCGGCCCGGAAATCGAGCCAGGCGACGATGAATCCATACCGCGCCGCCCGGGGCGGGCTTTCCCGCAGGAGGCCGACGATTTGTCGGGCGTCGGCCGCCGCGGCGAACTGATTGGGAGTGGCCCGGGCCAACTCGCCCATCAGCGCGTCGAGACGATCCCAGCAGGTGATCCGCTCGAGCTCGAGCGGCAGTTGCTCGGCCATGATGGCCGCCAGCCGGGCGGCCAGCGAGACCGCGTCGCGGCGATTCTGGGCCTGCTCGAGGAACCAGAAGTCGTATTTCCGCGCCTCGGGCGACTGCCGGAGGTCGGCTCCCTGCCGCACCATGAAGCTGTAGGCGTCGTCGGCGTTTGCGAGATCGTCGATGAGGATCGCGTAGAGACGGGCCGCAGCCCGCGAGCGGGCCTCGTCGGCCGGCGCCGCGGCGAGATGAAGCTTGTAGCGGGAGGCGGCGGTCCGCAGGTCGCCGGAGGCGGCCGCATTCTCGGCGGCGGCCAGCAGGGCGTTGGCCGACGGGTTTTGCGCGCGGGCCAGCCAGGTCTTGATCGCCATATTGGCGGCATAGGGGCGGCCGAGATCGCGGGCCAGGGCGACGAGTTCGACGATCTGCTGCTCGCCCGCCGCGGCGGGATTCTGCGCGATAGCCTGTGCGAGCGCGTCGTATTGGGCTGCTTTCGGATCGGCGTTCGCGGCCACGGGCTCCGCGGCGACGGCCGCCGGGGCTGCGAGAGCAGTCAGGCAGCAGACCAGGGCGGCCTGCGCGAGCGTGAATCGGGTCGAGAGCATGTCCGTCTCCAGGTCGTGTTCGTCGTTCTAGCCCGCGGCCTTTTCGCCGGCGGGTTTCACCTTTTGTTCGATCTTGGGCAGGATCGCGCGGGCCCGTTCGGCATAGCCGCTCGCGGGATACTCGAAGAGCAGTTGCGTGCACTTGTCGTAGGCCTTCTGGAAGTCGCCCGTGCGGTAGGCCACCATCACCCACTTGAGCAGCATCGCGTCGAGGAACTGGGCGTCGGGATAGTCCTGAAAGATCTGCTCGAGCAGGTCGTTGGCGGCGGTGTTGTCCTTCTTCTCGATGTGGTAGTCGACGAGCTTGCCGAGCGACTCGCCGGCGAACGGGCTCTCCGGATAGCGCTCGGCGCAGAGCTTGTATTGCACGATCGCCTGCTCGGCGGCGGCGGGCGACTGCAGTTTCTCGGTGGCCTGGGCGATCCGGTATTGCGCCTCGGGCTTGATCTGCGAGACGGGCAGCGCGAGGATCCGCTGGTAGACGCGGATCGCCTCGTCGGGCAGCTTCCTATCCTCCTTGATCTGGCCGATCTGGAGGAGGGCCCGATCGACGAAGGGCGACTCGGGGTACAGCCGGTTGAAGAGCTCGCAGGTTTGGATGGCCTGCTGGAAGTCGTCGGCCACGATGTGCAGCTCCCACTTCGTGCGGAAGGCCTCCTCGGTGAGCGAGCCGGGCAGGGTGCCGGACTGCCGGATGATCGGATCGATCCGGGCGAGCCCCTCGCCCACCTTCTCGACGGCCCCCTTCATGAGGCCCATCGCCTTGAAGATCCGGCCGAGTTCGAGGAAGGCGGCGCTCTCGACCAAGCTCTTCTTCGCGGCCACGACCGGATCGCCCACCTCGTACTGCACGGCCCGTGGCTTCGAATCGATCTCGCTGGCGACGGTGGTGCTGGCGGTCACGGTGCGGGGCGACGTGCCCCCCACGTGCAGTTCGTCGTTGAAGCTGGCCACGATCTCGTCGCCTACGGCGGCCGTAAGCGCGGCGTCGGTCCGTTCGACCGGCTGATCCTCGACGAACGGCACCAGGGAAAATTGGCCGCCGAACCGACCGGTGTGGACGACGTCGCCGGCGGCCGGGGCGGGGGCCGCGGGAGTACGGCCCGCAGTCTGGCCGGCGGCTCCCGCAGTCGCCTCGTCGGCCAAGGCCTTGAGTTCGGCAAGCGTGACCGTGATCTCGTCCCGAGTCCGCCACCGCTCCTCCTCGCTGCGGAGCATCCGCTCGATGTCCACGCCGGTGGTCGAGTTGCTCCGCACCTCGTCGCTCTCCTCCTCCTTGAAGCGCGAGATCACCCGGACGGTCGCCGAGTCGGCCTTCGCCGAGACGTCGAGATCGGCATCGGAGAGCAGCACGAACACCGGCTGCCCGAGAAACGCCGCCACCGCCTGCGATTCGAAGTCGCCGCGCGTGAAGAGGAGCGACGCGGAGGAGACCACCTTCACCTCCCGCGTGCGGGCGACGTCTTTCTTGCCCGCGAGCGTGTTGTTGTCGACGTATGACGTGCGGATCGTGTCGCCGCCGATCACCTGCAGCACGTCGTCGCCCGGCTTCGCCTGGCCGAGCGCCGTGGCGATCGAGCCGATCGAGGCGTTTTCGTCACCCGGCAGGGGCACGAGCGACACGGTTTCGGAGTCGCCGCTGGCCGAGGTGACCTTCACCTTCACCTCCTGGCCGAGCTTGTCGAGCACGGGCAGGTCGGTGTCGTGGATCTTCACGTAGAACCGCCGCCCCGCCTCGGCGTATTCCACGGCGCCGCTCTTGTCGTCGACGAACGTGCCCACGAGGCCGAGCGCCTCGATCGCCTTGTTCCAGTTGCCCTGGGCGAAGTGGCACATGCCGATGTAGTAGTAGGACTGGTTTGCCCAGATGGTGTTGGGGAAGTCGTTGGTGATCCGCCGCAGGAGCGGGAAGGCCTGGGGGTATTGCCGGGTCTGGAAGAAGGCGATGCCCTGAAGATAGAGGCCTTCGAGGAAAAGCTCGCGGGTGTCGGCGTCCATCTCCATGCCGGGCTGTTCGAGGGCCTTCAGGTTGCGGAGGTAGCCGATCGCCTCCATCTGCTCGCTGCGGGACAGGGCGTGCTTGCCGAGCGCGAGATAGGCCTTGAAGCGGATCGGGTCGTTCGGATACTGCTCGATGATCGTCTCGAGGATCTTCTGGCCGCGGTCGTGCTCGCCCGAGTCGAGCAGTTCCTGGCCCTTGCGCAGGAGCTGAAAGGCGGCATAGTTCCCGGCCTCGCCCTTCTTCCCGCCTTCGGCCGCGCCCTCCGCCGCCTCGCCGCGCGACCGCCGGGGCCGCTGCGCCTCCGCCGCATCGGGCAGCGCCATGATCGCCGCGAGGGCGACGACTCCCACGCGTACCATCGTCGTCATCACGTCATTCGTCTGCATCGACACCGCCTCCGATCGGGAGCCCCATTTCCTCGAGCCGCTGGTGCGCCTCGCTCGACTGGCCGCTCTTGGGATATTTCTTGAGCACCGCGCGGAGCGACCGCACGTATTTGTCCTTGATGCCGGCGTCGCGGTAGAGATACGCGGTCCGCAGGGCCGCGTCCGACGCCGAATCCTTGAAGAAGTTCTCGACCTCGCGGAGCTGGGCGACGGCGGGTTCGAGCTTGCCGAGCTTGGCGAGGCACTCGGACGTCCAGAGGAGCGTCTGCGGCGGGCTGTCGGCCTGCTGGTAGGCTGGAATAGCGTCCTCGTACTTGCCCGACCACTGCAGGAGGTTGCCGCCGATCGAGAAGGCCTCCTTGGCATGGGCGGGCACCTTCTGCAGGTCGGCCGCCAGGGCCAGCCCGTCGGAAAAATCCTTCTCCGCGCGGACATGGCCCTGCCAGGGCAGGCACCGCCAGTGGATGTAGCGGAGGGCATGCATCCGGCCCGCGTCGGGGTTCGCGAACGACTGGCAGGTCAGGAGGGCGAGGTCGCGGCTGCCGGGCATCTGCGAGCGGTCGCGAAACCAGTTGAGCATGCCGAGCTTGGCGTCGTCGGGCATATCGGCCGTGCGCAGCTTCGCGAAGGCGGCCTTGGCCCGCTCAGGGTCACGGTTGGTCTCCGCGAGTGTGTAGACGAGGCTCTGAATGTCGGCGTTCGACATCTTCGCGAAGTCGAGCTTCTGGTAATACTCCTCGACCTTCTCCTTCTTCGAGGCGAAAGCGCTGATCCAGCGAACCACGCGGCCGAAGTCGCCCTCCTTCTGACGGTCGGCAAACTGCTTGTCGAGCCGCTGGGCCCAGGCGGCGTCGTCGCGTTCGTAGGCGCGGATGTAGCTGGCGAGGTCGATCTGGAAGCCGTCGTCGGCCGGCATCTGCCCCTGCATCTTGCCGGCCCAGTAGCGGTAGTAGGCGTCGCGCTGGTCCTTCTGCAGGTCGGTGAACGTGTTGTTGGACGGATTGTTGATCGCCTCGCGGACCCGCTGCCAGTAGAGCCCGTCGGTGGCGGCGTCTGCTCCGGCGTCGCGGGGGCCGTGCTCGAAGGTCTTGGCGGCGACGTAAAACTCGCGGAGCTTCTCGGCGTCGGGCTTCGTGCGGACGTAGTAGGGCACCACCCGGCCGATGGCGCCGCGGGCGGCGTCGGGGCTCGAGGTGCGGAAGTTGATCGCCACCTGCTCGAACCGCTTGATGCCTTCGTCGGCCTTGCCCTGCTTGATGAGGTTGTCGGCCAGGGCGTTGAGCGCGGCCGCCCCGAGCGGCTCCTTGGCGTAGTCGGCGTCGTCGGCCAGCGCGAGCCAGGCCTTCATGGCCTTCTCGACGTCGCCGTTTTCGGCATGGCACTGGCCGATCCGGAACTGGGCGGCTGCGGCATACTTCACGTCGTCGGGGAAGAAGTCGAGCACCTCCTGGTAGATCTTGATCGCCTCGAACCGCTTCTGCAGCTCCTGGAGCGAGCGGCCCTTCCGCAGGATCGCGTAGGGCGTGACCTTCGACTCGGGGAACTGCACGATGAATGCGTCGTATTCGGCGAGCGCGCGGGGGTAGTCCTTGGCGGCGAAGACCTTGTCGGCCTTGTCGAGCGTGACCCCCTCGAAGGTGTCGAGCTTCGCCCGTTCCTCGTTCGTGAGGCCGGTTTCCTGGCCGTGGGCCGGGACGAGGGCCAGACAGGCCGCGGCGAGGGCGGAAAAGACGGTCGCCAAACAGATCGCCGACGGGAGACGGTGCGGCGGCAGAAGGCCCGTGAGGAAGCGTCGCATGGTGCGAAGAGCGAAATATGCTGGGGGATTGATGGGCGGTCGGCGACAGGGCCGAGCGGCAGGGGGCCAACGACGACGCCGGTCCTCTCGAGTTTACCCGCGGTGAAGAAACCGCCCAAAATGCGCTGGCACTGCTGGATATATGACTGCTGGTGCGGTTTTGTTACGCTTTCGAATTCCCAGAAGCTGGTCCGGAATATTCCGC
>JBIIYN010000419.1:0-2907 GCA_044346795.1 Pirellulales bacterium | reverse complement strand
ATGTTTTTCGTAAAGCGGATACGCATCGAGCCAATGGGCCGTGCTGATGAAGTATTCCATCGCCTTCGAGAGCGACACGTTCTCGATGCGAAACGGGATGACGGGGATATTTCTGTTGACGGCCCGTTCCAACTCGCGCACGACATGCCCCGATTCGTTGGAGTTGGCGGAGAAGATCAGCACCATCGCCTTGCTGGTGGATAATGCATCGATAATCGACTCGCCCCAGTTCGCCCCGGGCAGAATGTCTCTTGGCGCTATCCAACAACGAATGCCAGCGGCCTCCAGAGTGGAGCATACGGCGTCTGCTATAACCTTGTCTTTCGACGAATGGCTAATGAAGACGTCGTGGGGCATGCTGCGCTCGCGTGCTGCACAGTGACAGACTGCAGTGATGGTCACCGAGAAGCTATTTATTGTGCTGGTTTCGATAACGTTATGCCAGTCCCTGAGCGTATCCGTGTGACACGTCCGCACATTTCGCCAGACAGGGTTGTTGTGGCCTTAAACCCACGGGCAGTTAAGTCCAGCGAGTCGTATCCGGACTTCTTGTCGACCGCAGCGTCGTGATCGCTGACATCTCCGAAAAAGCGGCACAGGTTTCTGAACCCATGCCGCTTTTTCCGACCCGAGACAGCGTCAGCCAGCCCAAGCCCGTCCATCAGCCCTACACTCGAGCAGATCACCCTTGCCCGATTCGTCGAGCGACACGATCGACAGCCCACTGCCGCAGGCTCTCGATCCTGTCGCGGGGCTGCCGGACAACGCCACGAACGGAACGGCCCGCCGAAACGTCACCGGTGCGGGACGCCCGACGCCTGGCCACGGGTGATCACGTAGGTCGGGAACGAACCGAAGCGTTTGTCGAAGTCGAGTTGTCGCACGAACACGCAGCGGAAGGCGTCGTGGTTCTCGAGGGCTGCACGGGCCGCGAAGGCTTCGGTCGCGTAGACCTGGCCGGGCGGTGTCTTCGGCTCGAGTCGTGCGGCCTGGGCGATATGGGCGCCCGACACGCCTTGCCGTTGCGCGATCGGATCGAAGACCGGATACATCGGTCCGTAGTGCAGTGCGGTCCGCAGCAGGAGCGGGAACGAGAAGCCAGCACCCACCCAGTCGGTGCCGTTGACGGCCTCCGTGACGTCGAGGGCGAACAACGCGGCGTCGAGCAGACCCGGAAAGGCGAAGAACATGCCATCTCCCCAGGTCTCGCGGGCGACGAACCGGTCGCTGCCGTGCCGGTCGATCAACGCCGCGATGCATCCGAGGAAGCGGGTCGTGAACAGCGGCACCTGCGCATCCGGGAGCGAACTGAAACCCTTGGCATCGGCGAACAGCACGGCACCGAACGGGGGCTCGACCCCGGCGATCCCGCCGACTGGCGCCATCTCGGCGGCCAGCGTTCTCACCTGCGGTTCCCGGCCGGGCCGCGGATCGACGACATGGACGGGAATCCCAAGCCGCCGCGACAGCGAGACGACGGCCGACGTGCCGCCGTCTCCGTCGCCGGACTGACCGTCCGAGACGACGAGCGTCTCCAGCGCGGCACCCAGCTCCGTCGCACGGGCCCGTGCGAGCCCCAGAATGAGCTGATTGGCGTATTCGTACGACACGCTCTCGTCTCGCAGCGGCGAACGGCTGGCGCGAACGACCCGCGTCGCCCCGGTGACGACGGCTTCGAATCGCGGGCCCCATTCCGTCGGGCCGTCCCGTTCGACGCTCGTGTGCCGGAACGACTCCTCCGGGAAGGGAAGCACGACACAGCGTTCTCCACGGAGCATGGCGAACGCCTCCTGGAAGAGGATGTCACCGCCGCATGCCGCCGACGAGAACCCGAATCCGGCTTCGTTGCGCAACAGCCAGTCCTGGATGGCCTGCGCCACGGCAGCAGCCCGGTCGGCCGGGAATCGCGGCACCTCCCTGCCGGGACGGTCGATCATATGGCCGGCGAAGACGACGACACGGGGCATTGGCAGCCAGTCGTCGACGAGCCGACGGTCGAGCCCCACATGATCGACGACCGCGAAAAACTGCCGTCGCGTGGTGCCGAGGAGACCATGTCGTCCGGCCACGAGGCCTCGTGCCCGCCGGGACCACTTCTCCACCGCGGCCAGGTCGCCGAGCACGAGGCTCGCCTCGGCCATGGTGGCTGCGAGGAAGTAGTCTCCCGTGTCGCCGGACAGGTCGAGCTGCCGACGACACAGGCCGATCACCTCCGTGGCCGTGTCGTGCGCGCGGACGGTGTCGCCGAGCAGCAAGGACAGCGTGGCAGCATTCACCCCGTGCCAAGTCGTCCGCTCCCTGCGGTACACCTCCTCGTACAGCGCGAGCGACTCCCGCACAGCGGCCCGGCCGTGGCTTCCCGCCGCCAGGCCCAGTTGCTTGCGGACGGCGGCGAGGAGGCCGATCGTCTCGGCGTCACGTGCGCCGTCGGCCACGAGAGTGGCGAGGAGTTCGGCCGACGCGTCCGGTGACGCCGACCGCGAACAAGCCAGTGCCATCGCCTGCCTCAGCCCCACATCGTCCGGCCAGCGATCGAGCCCGGCGCGGAGCAGGTCGATCGCGTCGAGCAGCGCGTGGGCGTCGAGGAGTCGTCGGCCGACGCGGGCCCATTCGGCGGCCGGCCAACGGTCGCGGTCGCTGCTCTTCGCGGCGATGACGAGCGCGGAGATGTCGTTGTGGAGATTCGCGTCGGACATAGCACCCGGGAAGAATAGGACGGTCGGTGGCTTTTCCGCAAGTAAGTGCCGGCCAGCCGCACGATCCGCTGCACAAGACGGGGCTCAGCCGTCACGAGAATCTTCCTTGCTGAGATCGAGCGACTCCTGTGCGTTTCGGCAGGCGTGACGAGTGACGCCTGCGCCCCCGCTCGCCCGCGGCTCGGCGCCGTCTCCTTCCTGCACCGCTTCG
>JBIIYN010000418.1:0-2919 GCA_044346795.1 Pirellulales bacterium | reverse complement strand
TCGACGGGAATGAAGTTGGTGAACGTGCCCTTGGACTGCTCGAGCACGACCAGACGCTTGCGAAAGCCCTTCTGCCCGAAGGTCTTGGTCTCCTCGATCAGGTGGACGACGCCGCGGACGGTCGGATCTTTCATGGGGGTGTGGTCGCTGGTTCTCTGGAATCGGGCTCCAGCACCGCTGCCTGGCGGGCCGCCTAACGGAAAGCGTATCACACGCAGCAACGCACGCCATCACCCGACCGCCCCCCGGCGCCGCCGTCGGCGCGGGAATCTGCGATATTCGTTTGTCGCGGCCGGCATCGCCCGCGGCGAAAAGCGCGGCCAGGCTGTCCGCGCTAAGGCAGGAGGAGCGGATGGTCGACCAGCGACCGCTGCATGCAGTGCTCATCGCCCTGGGCAGTTCGGGCGACGTCCACCCGTTCATCGGCGTGGGCCGCGAACTGGTCCGCCGCGGACACGCCGTGACGCTCGTGGCCGCGGGATGGTTTCGCAACGTCGTCGAGCGGGCGGGGCTCGGGTTCGTCGACCCGCTCCCCGACATGGACTTCGCGGAGAGCATCCGCGACGAGCGGCTCTGGCATCCGCTCCACGGAGCCCGGCTCGTCCTCGAGAAGCTGGGCCGGCCGCTGCTCGAGCCGGTCTACCGCATCGTGGAGCAAACCAGCTGCTCCGACCGGGCCGCGGGGCGGCGGACGGTGGTGGCCGCATCGACCCTCGCCTTCGGTGCCCGCGTGGCCCGAGAGCGGCTGGGCGTGCCGCTGGTCACCCTGCACCTCTCGCCCATGCTGGTGCGGAGCCTCGACGACCCGCCACGGATTCCCGGGCTGCTCGTCCACCGGGGGCCGCGCTGGTTTCGCCGCCTGCAGTGGGGCCTGGGCGACGCGGTGCTCGACATGGCCATCGGCCGCTGGCTCGGCCCCTTTCGCACGGGCCTCGGCCTGCCGCCGGTGCGGGGCCTGTTTCGCGATTGGATTCACTCGCCCGATGCGACCCTGGGGATGTTTCCGGAGTGGTTCGCGCCCCGCCTTCCCGAGCCGCCCCCGGAGATCGAATTCGTCGGGTTCCCGCTCTACAGTGAGGAGGGGGCCAGCGCGCCGGCGCCGGAGTTGGTGCGGTGGATCGCGGAGGGGCCGCCGCCGCTCCTCTTCACGCCCGGAAGTGCCAACGTCTACGGCCATGCCTTCTTCGCCGCCGCGGCCGACGCCTGCCTCCGGCTGGACCGCCGCGGGCTCCTCCTCACCCGCTTTCCCGAACAGATTCCTTCCGCCCTTCCCCAGGGGGTGCGGCACGTCGACTTCGTCCCCTTCCGCTGGCTCGTGCCGCGATCGGCGGCCCTGGTTCATCATGGCGGCATCGGCACGCTCTCGCAGGGTCTCGCCGGGGGCGTGCCGCAGGTGGTGATGCCGATGGGCTTCGATCAATTCGACAACGCAGCGCGGCTCGAGCGATTCGGCGTGGGGACGGGGATCGCCCGTCGCGCCTTCCGCGGGCCCCTGCTGGCCACGACCCTCGGCCGCTTCCTCGGCGACGCCGCCATGGCCGCGCGGTGCCGCGCGGTGGCGGATCGACTCGAAACCGGCGCGGCGCTGGCCGCGGTCGCGGACCGCGTGGAGCGCGTCGCCGAACGAGGCTCGCGCGTCAAGTAGGCCCGGTGTGATTCGAACACACGACCAAGGGATTATGAGGACGATTCCGCTTTCCTGCGATGTCGCCTTGTTGTGCGATGTTTTTGACGTCTCGCCCGAGAGCCACAACGGTTTTCGGCAAAGTCGGGCAAAATGAAGACCGACTTGGAAGGATCTCCGAATCGTCTCGTTTTGCCTGTTATGGGGTTAACCCCAAAACCTTTCCCGGAGGCTCGCATGTCACTGGGTTGGCCTGCCAACGCCTATTTCTTTGGAATGTAGGCGTTGACCCCGACGATCACCTTTTTTCCGTCCACCACGCAGTCGGTTTCCTTGTTGCCATAGGTGGAGGCAACGACGAGGGTTTTGCCACTGCCAGACTTCTCAGGCTTCGCGTTCATGGGGATCCTGAGAACAAGCTCGTCGCCTACGATCTTTGCTGAAAAAGCCATGGATTCGTCCCTGGGGTGGCTGGGGTGAAGTTCGAATCGCCGAGTCTATGACACTCGAGTAGAATTCGGCACGTCAGCAGCACGGAACACTTCCATGACACCGACAGTTTTTCGGAAAGGACCATTCCGCTTCTTTTTCTTCTCACGAGAGGAAACGAGAATGCACGTCCATGTCTCCCATCCGGATGGCGAGGCAAAGTTCTGGCTCAGGCCCGAAGTCGAACTTGCCACCCAGACAGGCTTGGCGACGCACGTTATCGGCGAGGCACAACAACTGGTCGAAGACCATCTGCACTGGCCACTGCTCGATATTGATTTGTCTGTCGAATCGATTCGTACGCCTGCCGCGTTTCCCCTCGTTGCCCGGGTGACCCTGGACAGCTGAGGCAGGCGTGAGGATGGATTGCGAAACAGGACGGCAGTCGGGAACCTGATGGCGGCGCAGTCAGCCCCCGCGCGCCAGTCCGTGGAATGCACCGGAGTGGTTCGAGACCGAGTTTTTCGACATGGTCTTCGACGCCCTCGATGAGCCGCTGACGAAGAGCGAGTGACCCGTGCTGCCCGCTGCCACGATGCTCTCCCCGGCCGGGCCGACGCGCCGCGCACCGTCGGACCAGAGCGCCGCACGTACGAATCGCGCGGGTATGCTTTCGTCTCCCACGTTGCCCAGCACCCCGCTTTATCCAGGACCTCACGATGCCCCCTCCGACCGATCCCCCTCTCGAATGGTTCCCCTGGCGGGTGGCCGGCGATCCGGCGCTCATTCGTCTGACGGCCGACAAGGACGCGCTGACGACACGCCGCGACAGCAGCCGCGATACGGTGCGCGAACCCGGATTGGTC
>JBIIYN010000129.1:0-10360 GCA_044346795.1 Pirellulales bacterium | reverse complement strand
ATGGACGGCGACGAACTCGGCCAGCATCGCGATGCGGGCCAGCGCGGCTGTGCCGACGAGGAGGCCCATCGCCAGCCGGTAGCGGCCCGCCGGCAGGAGGTCATCGGGCCTCGATGCGGAGGGCGTCTCCAGGCTCTTGGAGAGCCTGGGCGTCGGTCGCGTTCGTCGTGTCGTCATGGCCGGCGCTCGGAAACATCAGGTCAGGGGCGGACGAAGCGGACGGAATAAAACGCGATCTCGTTTTCACGGTCGCGGTGTGCGCGGATGTCGACCTGATCCGGGGGAAGCCCGCGGGCCGCCGCGAGCAAGACGGCGTTGAACGGGAAATGCCCGTAACGTTCCGGATGCAGCAGGTAGACCGCGCCGGGTTCCGCAGGCAGCCGCTCGGGGATGCGGCCGCCGAAGACGAACGCCCAGATCGGCTCCACGAGCCTGGGCTTGTCCGTGAGCGCGATGAGCTGCTCGTTGAAGCCCCAGTCGAGGCTCACGATCGTGAGATCGTCGCGATTCCGCACCTCGGCGCAGAATCGGTCGAGGCTGTCGGACCACCAGCCGCGGCCGCCCGTCGCCTGCACGAGCGCCTGGGTGCGACGGATTTCGAGCAGGTTGCCTGCCAGCAGCACGAAGGGGATCGCCGCTGCCAGGAGGAGCCGGGCGGCGGCTCGACTCCGCAGGATCGGTGACCGGTCGAAGAGCACGATCACGGCCATCGCCACCGCCAGATGCGGGAATGGATAGACGCTGATCGTATGGTGCAGTCGCACCGCGCCCGGCGTGCCCAGCGTGCCCGCCGTGACGAGCACGGTCGAGAGTGCCGTGAAGACCGCCGCCTGGCGCACGGTGCCGGGCAGCCGGTTCCGCCACGCCAGCGCGATCAGCATGGTCAGGCTGCCGACGACCGCAAGGCTGAAGGGGCTCGCGGTGGCGGGCGGGATCTCGTAGAGCGCGGTGAAGACGCCGCCGCACGCCATGACCCTCCGGAAGTAGGAGCCGTCATACATGGCGAGGAAGGCCTGGACCTTTTCCGGCCATTCCGCCGACGGGTGGCCGTCCCCTCCCCCGAGGCCGGCGAGAATGCCCGGCACGTTGGCGAGCATCGGCAGGGCGCCGAGCAGGAACCCGGCCGCCGCCGCGGCCAGCACGCCGGGGCGGCTGCGAATGCGGGTGACGAGTCCGGGCGTCGCCAGGGCGGCTGCCAGCCCGGTTCCGGCCACGACCACGGCGAAGTCGACCTTCGCGAAAAAGCCCAGGCCCGCGCAGGAGGCCGCCGCGAAGGCATGCCGCCAATCTCCCCCGCGATGCCACCGCAGGGCGAGGTCGAACATGAGAAATTTGCAGACGAATCCGGGGAGCACCGGTCCCCAGTCCATGATCGTGGAAAAAAACCAGGCGGGATCGAAGGCCAAGAGCGTGCCGGCGACGATGGCGAGTCGGTTCCCCTGCCAGCGATTCACCCAGAGCATGAACAACAACAGCGAGACGAGTCCCCAGGCCAGCGAGGCCAGCCGAAACACGGCGAGGCTGAAGCCCCCCAGGGTGAATGCAGGCACGAGCATCCACGCTTTCAAAGCGCCGTAATAGCTCTGGATGAAGAGCGGCACTGGCCGGCCGCCCAGATCGATCGCGCGGTAGCCGGGGTAGTGCTCGTGGGCTCGGCCCGTGATGAGGTCCTTCGCCGCGCCCACCTGCACGGCCTCGTCGTAGAAGAGCCCGGGCGCACGGGCATGGGGCCACGCCAGCAGCGTGACCGCGGCCGCGAGCACGACCCAGGTCAAAACAATCGGCGCGTGGTGCCGCAGGAAGAGCGACTCCATCGCGTGTTTCGCCGCGACGTTGCCGGAGTGCCACCGAAGGCTCACGAAACCCTCACACTCCGTGCGGTCGGCTAAACGTTCACCAGGTCGCTTCTTGTCGATGGCTCGATACCATATCCGCTTCAGGATGTCGAATCGTTCCATGCGCGTTGCATTTCCTCCGACGAACCGGGACAGAGCCTGCCGCGTGCTCGTCGGGCTGGCCGTCCTGGGCGTTGCGGTCGTCGTCGGCCGCTGGGGGTGGCTCGTTGCGATGAGCCCGGCGGTGTTCTTTCTGGGCGGGGGGCCCGGTCACTGGATTTTGCCGGACCGCCCCTTCAATCTGCTCGCCCGGTTCGAGATGCAGGACACGACGGTCTTCCGGCGGCACTTCGAGCTGCCCGGCGCGGTCGAGCGGGCGGACGTGACGATGCGGGTCTTTCGCCGCGGGTGCCTGTGGATCGACGACGATTACGCCACGACGGCGCCTTTGGCGGCCACGCCGGACGACATGGACGGCTGGCGGACGAGCCGGCGGTTCTCGCTCGCACGGGCCATCGAGGCGGGC
The DNA here is from genome assembly GCA_044346795.1 of Pirellulales bacterium. Taxonomy (GTDB): domain Bacteria; phylum Planctomycetota; class Planctomycetia; order Pirellulales; family UBA1268; genus CAMCQY01. The sequence continues at coordinate 7,999 of JBIIYN010000129.1, read as the reverse complement.
CCGCACGTGGTCTACGTGCTCGCCGACAACCACGGCGGCCCGGCCTGTTTCAATGCCGCCAGCGCCGCGCTCGGGCTCCGCAGTGATGCGTCGTGGCAGTGGCTCGCCTCCGACGGCACCTGGCAGCCGGTGAGGATCGCGACGGATCGGCCGCCAGGCCCTCTCTCGGATCGCTATCCCACCGCCTGGGCGGCGGGCTTCCGGCTGGCTCCGTGGCTCATCGCCATCGCCGCGACGATCCTCGTCGGGGCCACCGTCGTGTCGCACCGTGCGGACGGCGGGCTGTCATCCGGGCGGCTGCGGACCATCCTCCTGGCGGCGTGGACCGCCTTGTGCGTGAACAATCTGTTTCGCCTTCCCGCCGACTGGGGGTTCGACTTCCACGGCCATCTCGCATACATCCATTTCATCGTTCACGAGGGCCGCCTGCCGCTCGCGACGGACGGCTGGACGATGTTCCAGCCGCCGCTTTTCTACCTGCTCGCGGCGGCGTGGCGGCGCATGCTCGTGGCGGCGGTGGACGACACCACCGCCGACATGCTGCTGCGGCTCATTCCCATGGCCTGCGGCGCGGGACTCATCGAACTCTGCCACCGGACCGCCCGGATCTGCTTTCCCGATGACCAGCCGCGGCAGTCGGTCGCGGTGCTCGTGGGGGCGTGCATGCCGATCGGCCTCTACCAGTGCCAGGTGGTGCACAACGAGCCCCTGGCGGCGGTGCTCATCGCGGCGAGCGTGCTCGGCTGCCTGCAAGTGCTGTCGGGCCGGCGGCTGGCGGTCGGTCGCTGGTCGGCCGCCGGCCTGGGGGCCTTGTGGGGCCTGGCGATCCTGTCGAAGGCGACGGCGATCCTGCTTGGGCCCTTCCTCGTCGTTGCCATTGTCTCGCGGGCGATGACGGAGAAGGTCGGCTGGCGGCTCGCGGCCCGGCGGCTCGCCGAGATGGCGGCCGTCGCCGGCCTCGTCGCCGGCTGGTATCACGTGCGGAATTGGGCGGTCCTGGGGCGGCCGTTCATCGGCGGCTGGGATCGCGGCCGCGGCTTCGACTGGTGGCAGGATCCGGGCTTCCGCTGCGGGTCGCAGATCACCGCTTTCGGCCCGAGCCTTTCCGCGCCGGTGTATTCCGGGTACTGGAGCCTCTGCGACGCCCTGCACTCGAGCCTGTGGACCGACGGATTCCTGTCGGATGCCATCGCGCCGCCGCAGGCCGTCCCGTGGAACGTCGACTGGCTCGTCGTGATCGCGCCGGCGGGCCTCGTGCCCGCGGCCTGCGTCATCGCCGGACTCTTGCGCGGTCCGCTCCAGCCGGCCGTGCCGGAGCGGCCGCTGCTCCTCTTCGTTTCCGCGCTCCTGGTCGCCTTCATGGTGGCGGTGGTCGACCTGTGGATCCGGCTGCCGATCTACTCCACCGTCAAGGGCTCCTATCTGCTCGGGCTCTCGCCCGTCTTTGGGGTGCTTGCCGCCGAGGGTTGCGAGCCGCTACTGCGCGGGCGTTGGACGCGGGCGGGGCTCCTGACGATCCTCGGCTCGTGGGCCGTCGCCGTCCATGTCGCCTTCTGGTGCGTGAAGTTCTGATTTCCCCGTCCCGCCCGCCGGAGCCGTGGCCATGTTCAAGGGTCGAAAAGTCGTCGTGGTGATGCCCGCCTACAACGCCGAGGCCACCCTGCGGCGAACCTACGACGAGACGATGGCGCAGGAGATCGTCGACCTCGTGATCGTGGTCGACGACGCCAGCCACGACCAGACCCTGCGGATCGCGGAGGCGCTGCCCCGCACGGTCGTCCACCGGCATCCGGCCAACCTCGGCTACGGCGGCAACCAGAAGACCTGTTACCGGCTCGCAGTCGAGCACGGCGGCGACATCGTCGTCATGGTCCATCCCGACTACCAGTACACGCCGCGGTTGATCCCGGCCATGGCGGCGATGATCGCCAGCGGCCACTATTCCTGCGTGCTCGCCTCCCGCATCCTCGGCGGCCGGGCTCTGGCCCAGGGCATGCCCGCGTGGCGGTACGTCGCCAACCGGTTCCTCACGCTCGTGGAAAACCTGCTCACGGGGGCCAAACTCTCGGAATACCACACCGGCTACCGGGCGTTTTCCGGGGACCTGTTGCGCAGCCTGCCCCTGGACGCCAACTCCGACGACTTCGTCTTCGACAACCAGATGCTCACGCAGATCCTCTGGGCCGGCCACGTGATCGCCGAGATCAGCTGCCCGACCCGGTATGCACGCGACGCGTCGTCGATCAATTTCCGGCGGTCGGTGCGGTATGGCCTCGGCTGCCTGGCCACCGCGGCCGGCTACCGCCTCGCGCGACTGGGGCTCGTCCGGTCGGCGAGGTATCCTCTGGCCCTACGGGACGTCGCGGCCGGGTGAAGCGCCGTTCTCCGCCCGTCGAGGGTTCTGCCATGAATCACGACCGCCTCGCCGCCGCCCCGCCGCAGGTGGCCGGCTTCGACCGTCGCGACTGGCTTGTTCTGCTGTCCGTGGTGGCCGTGGTGGCGCTTCCCTATCTGCAGACCTATGACGACACGCTCATGGTCGTCGACGACACGGGCTACCTCGGCCCCGGAATCCGTGGCGGCTTCTCATGGGCGAGCCTCCGCTGGGCCTTTGGATACCACGAGGCCAACTGGCATCCGCTGACGTGGGTGTCGCACATGCTGGACTGGCAGCTCTCGCCGTGGAACGCCGGGCTGTTCAAGCTTCACAACCTGCTCCTGCACCTCGGGTCGGTGGGGATGTTTTTTCTGTTCCTCAGGCGGGCCGGCGAGCCGGCGGCGGCCGCCGCCCTGGCGGCGCTCGTGTTCGGCGTGCATCCGCTGCGGGTCGTCAGCGTGGCCTGGGTGGCCGAGCGGAAGGACTGCCTCTGCGTGTTTTTCTGTGTCGCCACGATGCTCGCCTACCAGCGGTATGCGGTGCGCCGCACGGCCGCGGGATACCTGCTCGTCACGGCGACGATCGCGCTGGCGATGCTCTCCAAGCCCCTGGCGGTGACGCTGCCGGTCGGCTTGGCGGTGCTCGATCTCTGGCCGCTCGGCAGGCTCGACCCGCGCCGGCCGCGGTCGTGGCGGTGGCTGGTCGTGGAGAAGCTGCCCTGGCTCGTGATGTCGGCGGGGCTCTCGCTGGTCACGATGCAGGCGCAGGCGACTGGCGGTGCGGTCAATCGGGCCGCGCCGCTCGAGTGGCGGCTGCAGCAGACGGTGATGTCATACGGCGTCTATCTGTGGCAGCTCTTCGTCGTGGGCGGGCATTCGGTTCTCTACCCCATCCCCGTGAATCCCTGGCTGCCGCCCTGGCGGGTGCTCGGCACGCTCGCCCTGCTCGCGGGCATCACCGCCGTCGCGGCGGCGAACGTCGTGCGGCGGCCGTGGCTCGCGGCGGGCTGGGCCTGGTTTCTGCTGATCACCTTTCCGATGTCGGGCATCGTCGCGATCGGCGAGCACTCCCGCGCCGATCGCTACACCTACCTTCCCCACCTGCTCCTGATCGCGGCCATCGTCCATCACGTGTGGCGGTGCGGCTGGCTGGCCGCGCCGCGGGCGGCGATCCGTTGGCCGGCACGGGCGATCGTGCTCGTCTACCTGGCGGGGCTCTTCATGACGACCTGGGGCTGGGTGGCCTGCTGGCACGACAGCGAGCGGGTGATCCTGCGGTCGCTCGAGGCGACCGGCCCGAATGCGCCGCTGCTGCGGATACTGGGCGCCTTTTACGACATGACGGACGAACCGGCCGCCGCGCTCAAATGCTTCGAACTCGCGATCGAGCACGGGCCGCGGGAGGTCGACGCCCGGGCGCTGCTCGTCAGAAATCTGGTGCGGGACGGACGGGCGGCGGAGGCCGAACGCGTGTTTGCGACACTCGTGCACGACGCACCCGACATCGCGGGCGACGTGGCGGAAAAGCTCTGGACGTGGGACGCGAGCGACCATCGCCCGACCGATCGCCTGGGCTTCATCTGGCGGCATGTCCTCTTCGCCGCGGAAGCCGCCGGCGACGTCGCGCGGGCCCGGGAGGCGGCCCGAAGGATCAAGCGCGATGAGTGACCGGCCGAAAGTTGTCCCGTGGCGGTCTTCCCGCGCGGCAGCGCTGCTCCTGGTGACGCTTGCCGGGATCGCCGCCTACGCCAATTCGTTCGGGGGGGTGTTCGTCTGGGACGACATCCAGGAGATCGTGGAAAACCCCGCCATGCGGCGGCTCTGGCCGCCGTGGGTGCCGATGTTTGGCGGCAATCCCTCCCCCGCCCGGCCGCTCCCCTATCTGAGCTTCGCGATCGATCATGCGGTCTATGGCGACGATCCGACCGGCTACCACCTCACCAATCTCGTGCTCCACCTCGCGGCCGCCCTGCTGCTCTTCGAGCTGACGAGTCGCACGCTGACGAGCCCGCGGCTTCGCGAACGATGGGCCGGCCGGGCGGTCCCCGTGGCGACGGCCGTCGCGGCGACTTGGGTCGTGCATCCGCTCACCACGCAGGCGGTGACCTACGTCTACCAGCGGATCGAGGTGATGGCGGCGGTCGCCATGCTGGCGTGCCTGGTCGCGGCCGAGCGGGCCCTGGCGGCCGCCGCCCAGGCCGACGGGGCGACCGGCACGCCGGCGGGATCACGAGCGGCCGCCGCCAGCCGCCGCTGGCAGACGGCTGCGGTCGCCGCGGCCGTCGCCGCGATGCTCTCGAAGGAGACAGCCGTCGTGCTGCCGCTGCTGGTCTTCAGCTACGCCTGGAGCTACGGGTGCGTCTCCGGCGGGCCGCCGTCGGTCGCCGAACTCGCGCGGCGGCACGCGCGGTTTTGGCTCGCGCTGGTCGCCACCTGGGCCGTCCTGGCCGCCGTGCTCGTGGCGGAAAGCGGGGCCTACGGCGAACTCGGCGCGCAGCAGCATCCGCGGCTGGCCTATCTCGTCACGCAGGCCGGCGTGCTCCTGCACTACCTGCGGCTGTCCTGCTGGCCCGCCGGGCAGAACCTCGATTCCGACTGGCCGCTCGTGCGGGATCTTGCCGCGGCGGTGCCGCAGGTGGCCGTGGTGGCTGTGGCCCTCGTGGCGGCGGCCTGGGGCCTGCTTCGCCGCCGGGCCTGGGGCTGGCCCGCGGCGGCGTTTTTCCTGCTCTTGGCGCCGACCTCGAGCGTGCTGCCCGTCATCGACATCGCCAACGAGCATCGCATGTATCTGCCCCTCGCCTGCCTGGTGACACTCGTCGTGGCGGGGGCGGCCGAGGCACTCCGCCGGGTGGCGACCGCGTGGCCGCGCCACGCGACGCTGCTTGGTCGCATGGCGATCCTCCTGGCCGCGGCGGCCGTGGTCGCGCTCGGTGCCGCCACGCATGCCCGCAACCGGGTCTACCACGACCGCGGTCGGCTCTGGAGCGATGTGCTTGCAAAAAGCCCCGAGAGTCCCCGCGCGAACTCCATCGTGGCGGTCATGCTCGCCCGGCGGGGGCGGGTCGACGAGGCGATCGCCCTGGCCCGCCGGGCGGCCGCCCGCGATCCGTGGGGCACCACGTTTCACACGCTCGGCGAAGTGCTCGCCGCCGCCGGCGACCACGCGGGCTGCGAGCGGGCCTGCCGTGCCGGCATCGAGGCGCTTGAGGCCACCGAGGCGGCCGGTCGGCAGCCGGAGTTCAACCTGCAGGCCGGGCTCGTGACGGCGGTCGTCGAGCAGGGCAGACTCACCGAAGCGGCGGATCTCGTGGCCGGTCGGCTGCCCGCGATCCGCGCCGCTCTGGGCGAGGATCATCCGATCACCCTGTCGATGGAACTCGTGGCCGTCCGCCTGAAGCTCATGCGCCGCGAGCATGACGGCGGGATCGCGGCCGCGCGGCGGCTCTTCGACGCGGCGACTCGCCGCCTGGGCGGCGGCCATCCCACGACGCTCTCCGCCGAGACGGTGCTCGCGATCGCCCTCGCCGAGGAGGGAGATGACCCTGCCGCCGAGCGGCATCTTCGGCACGTGCTGGCCATGCAGGCGGACGCCGGACCGCGCGGGTCGGCCTGGCGGTCCACCGCCCTCCTGCTGGCGGATTTTCTTGAATCCCGAGGGCAAACTGCGGCTGCAGCCGCCCTGCGGACCGCGGCGGAACCGCCCCGCTGACCGATCCCGGGGGCGAACGGCCGAGGATCTCCCGCGCTCATCAAAATCTCACGGCCCATTCACAATCGGCTCATCGCCTGCCCATAGCATTCGCGAAGTCCGATTCGGAGATGGTCTCCGGATCGGGTTGGACACGGGCTCGATTCCAAGCATCAAAGGGATTTTTTATGCGTTGTTCATCGCTCCAAAGGCGGGCGGGTTTCACGCTGGTGGAACTCCTCGTCGTGATCACGATCATCGGATTGCTGGTGGCGTTGCTGCTGCCGGCGCTCAGTGCCGCCCGGCAGTCGGCGATCGCCGCCGGGGCCAACATGAACCTGAACGGCTTCGGTCGTGCGTTCATGTTGACGGCGGACCAGGACGTGGCCGAACGCGGCCAGCTGTGCACGGGTGCCTTCGACATGCACCGGTTCGGCGACGTCCGCAGGGTGGGCTGGGTGGCCGACGTCATCAAGCTCAAGGTGGCCAACCCCAACAAGGCGAACGACGCGTCGAACCCGTCGAAGCTCAGCGAGAAACTGGGCGACTACTGCGGTGCGGTGAACACCAACAAGTCGGCGAACATCAACCCGCGCTTGTGGGGCGCCTCGACCACCTCGAACGTGTACTACGGCGGGGCGAACGGCCCGAAGGACGCCTCGAACTGGACGGCGGCCCAGAAGCGCGAGAATCTCTGGGACGCCGGGTACAACACCAATTTCTGCACCACGTGGCACTTCTCTCTGGGTGACCAGAAGAAAACCGGTACCGATACCTTGGCGAACGACGCCGACACCCGCGACCGGGGCAAGAGCCCGCTCGACGGTGAAGGGCCGCTCAGCGAGGACAAGCTGATGAAGTGCCGTGTGCAGCGCGACATCATCGCGCTGATGGGCAACTCCCGCAACGGCGACGGTGCCGATGCGTCCATCGACGGCACCGCGAACGGCGTGAGCGCCGACACCATCAACACGTTCTTCGGATTCAACGACCCCAACGAGAAGCCGATCTGCAAGTTGGGCGACTTCGCCGTGGAGTCCTTCACCGACGGCAAGGGCACGAGAGTGTATTCCGCCGGAGTGGCGACGGCATACGAGTTGACCGGTGCCGTAACCTCCAACACGAGTGAGCACTCGCAGGCGATGCACGAACTGAACGACATCTACCCGGTCGTGGGTGCCCGCAAGGACGGCAACAACCTCTGGTCGGGTGGGTATGCCCAGATCCTCTACGCCGATGGCCACGTGGGCCGGATCAAGGACGAGGGCGGCTGGCAAGATAATGCCGACAGCTGGATCGGACCGTTCAAGCAGGGCGGTGCCAGCTCGGCCACCAATTCGTCCGCGTGGTACGAGTTGAACGACAGTGGCCTGCGTGAAGTCCGTGGCAAGCTCTGGCTCAAGGATCTCGGCACCGCCGAGGCAGCCGGTGCCGGCGGTGGCGATGCTCCGAACTGATCGCCCGCCATCGGGCCCTGCACCCGGTGCCAGGCCCCATGGCACGGCATGTGTTTCCGCTGCGGCCGCCTTCGGGCGGCCGCAGCCATTTGATCCCGATGTTATGCTCCATTGCTGTCCTGCCCGTCACGATCATTCCCGCCCCGCGTCCACGTTCAGTCGAGGTTTCTGCGTGTCCACCGCAGTCGTCGATGATGTGAATCTCCTTGTTCCAAAGCCCTCGTCGGGCGAAGCGGCCCCGCCCCGCGCCGCCGCTGCCGTCGCCGCGCCGCGGCTCGGCGGCTGGCTGCGGGTGCAGATCGTCTCCACCCTCGTGGGCGGCACGCTCCTGCTCTGCTCGCTGGCCGCGGGCTGGCTCTGGAAGCAGCCGTTCTTCGCGGCGCTGCCGGCGGCGCTGGCCGTGCTCCTGCTCGGCGGGCCGCTCGTGGCCGCCGCCGCGCGGGATCTCTTCGCGGGAAAGGCGGGGATGAACGCGCTC
>JBIIYN010000128.1:0-10367 GCA_044346795.1 Pirellulales bacterium | reverse complement strand
GCGGCGGCCACGTCGGTTCCTGCGGCGTCCACCTCAAAGAGCCGGTAGAGGCCGATCGTCTCCGCAGACGCCTTGGTGAGCGGATCGTTGCGGTTGAAATGCACGACGATCCGGTCGCGGTTCTGGGCCAGGGCACCACCGCTCCGCGTCACGGGCTGCGGCACGACCGAGACGACCATGGCACCCAGGTCGAGCCGGAAGTCGATGGTGCGGCTGTCGGCCATCGCGTTGCCGAGAGTCGTCTTCAGTCCGTCGGCACCACCCTTGATCGCGATCCGGTAGGTGTCGTCGGGCAGCGTGTCGGCGAACCGGATCACCACCTGGTTCTCGTTGGGAAGATCGTCGACGCCGATGCGGCCGGGCACGATCGTCACATCGGCGACACTCCCCGGGCCGCCGAAGGCGTCGCCCGCAACGCCGCTGCGGACGACCGAGATGTTTCCGGCCACGGTCGCCGCGTCGATCTTCACGCCCGGGCTGAACCGCAGCGTGATCTGCTGGGGAGCCTCGTTGAGCGTGGGAAGGGCCGACTGCCCGGTCACGAAAAAGGGCGTGCCGCTCTGGGCATAGGACGACACGAGATCGAATGCCATCACCCGCCGCTCTTCGAGTCGCTCGAGATGCGTCGCGCTCCGCTGGGCACCACGACGACGTGCCGGCCCGCGCGGCGAGCGCGACCGCCTCCAAAACAGCTCGTCGACAGTGGCCAGCCAGGATGCCTTGCTCATGGGAGAGACCCGCTCGGAAGAAGACGGAAAGAAAATCCACCGGTCAACGGGATTGAACGGCCTGCGACCGGCAAGGTCGTGGGCCGCCCGCCATTCCCCAAAAACCGGAAACAGTAGGCGTCGATGGCTTCCACCCGGACGAAAATTCGGGCTGCCGATTCCTTGACTCCCCGGAATACGCGGCCAAGCCCACTCTTGTTCGGTTCTAACCCAGTTTTTGTCGGCCGACAACGAATCCGTCGGCCCGAAAAACCCCGATTTGCCGGATTCACAAGCCGCGCCGGGTTTGCCGGGCAGGGAGGGGGTGCGGCCGCGGGATGGCCCAAAACGCCGTCCCGCCGAGGCGTCCAGAACCCCTAGCCCGCATTCTCCACCACCTCGCTGCCGCCCCCGGCCTTCGCCCGGGCAAACCGGATGTCGAGCGTCCGCAGGTGGGTGTGCAGCCCGGCGTCCTGGATCGGCAGGATATGGGCCGGATGGCCCGATTCGTTGTGATGGGAGTGCCAGAGGCCCGGCGGGGTGACGAACACGGCGTGAGGCTGCCAGTCGAACCGCTCGCCGTCCGCGATCCGGCCGTCCGGCCCGAGCGACCTGCCCACCATCGTGTAGCAGCCGGGCTTGGCGTCCACCACCAGATCCACGGCCACCGACTGGTGCCGATGGGGGGCCTGCACCGCCCCGACCGGCAGCCGGCCGAACATCGCCCAGATGATGTGGGTGATCGTCATCGTCTGCGGAAAGAGCCGATTGCCGAGCAGCACGCTGAGCCGGTTGGCGTGCGCGCTGGCAGGATCGCGGATGACCGCCTCGAGTGCCTCGTGGATGCGCTTCCGCTCGTAGAGCGTCGGCGAAAACTGCCGCACCGTCGCCTCCACCCCCAGATACCGCAGCAAGGGCTCGTCGTGCACCCAGTAGAGCGCGGCGTCGTCGGCCGCCGCGTGCACCGCCCGGCTCCTGGCCGGCAGCGTGAAGAGGTCGCCCGCCTGCCAGGCGATCTCGCCGGCGGCGCCGGCAGACCCGGCATCCCCCTCGAGTCGCGTCGTGCCCGTGCCCCGCATCACGAAGAAGAGCTGGCTCGTGGCATTGGCGTCGGTGATGATCGCGTCGTCCGCGCACACGTGCACGAAGTTGGCGCAGAGCCCGGGCGACGTGGCCGGGCCCGGGCAGCCCAGAACGGCGCTGTTGTCGAGGGGCACCGTCCGCGTCATCCCCCGCTCGTGCAGTTCGGCCCCGAACCGCGCCCCGGGAACCGCCCCGAGCGACCCGTCGGCGAGCGGGTTGGAGGCATAGCGGTAGTCGTGGAACCGGGCGGACTCCGTCAGCCGCTCGACGTTGCTTGGCGCTTCGGCATGAACAGGCTTCAGCATGGAATCGATCCTCCTGGAGGCACCATAGCCTACCGCATGTCCGCGGGCTTGAGCCCCTTCTTCGCCCCGTTGAATCCGAACGGCGTCGGCTCGTACACCCCCACGAAATCGACGTTCGCCGCGGCCGGAATCCGGCTCTCGAGACCCACCGCCCAGTAGCAGGCATTCACGAGCATCCGCCGCGTGCCCGCACTGACCAGGTCGGTCGCCGCGCCCATGGTGGTCGTGAACACGCGGCCGGTCGGGCCGCCCGCCAGCGAGTAGCTCTTCACCCACGCCACCGGCATCATCGGCTCGTTTTTCTTGGCGTCTTCCCCCGCCACCACCGGCGACCCCGGCGTCATTCCCTCGAGCACCTGCCCCAGCACGAGCGGCAGCGAGTCGCCCGGCAGCGGCAGGCGGACGCCATACACGTCGCTCGGACCCCAGATGTCGCCGTCGTTGATGCCGCGCAGGATCGGATGCTCCCTGCCGGCCGGCGTGAGCAGGCCCCGGGTGCTCTCGTGGCCATGGTGGCCGTGGTGGTTGATCCAGGTCTCGCCGAGCACATGACGGCCGAAGCCCTGCGGCATCTTCTCGCCGGTCTGCTTCCAGCCGTAGTGGGCGAAGGTCTTCCCTTCGGCCACGTTGAAGGCGTGCGTCGCCGTCCGCATCCCGACCACCGGCCTGCCGGCCCGGAGATAGTCGTCGATCTCCTTCATCTGCGGGTCGGGCAGGTCGCGGAACCGCGTCGCGATCACCATCAGATCGGCCTGCCTGAGCGCCTCGAGCCCCGGGATGTTGTCGACCGTGTTGGGGCTGATCTCCCCCGTGGCCGGATCGATCGCGTAGAGCACGGTGCAGCTGAAGCCGTGGTGTTTCCCGAGAATCTTGGCCAACTGCGTGAGGGCCTCCTCGCTGCGGTATTCCTCGTCGCCGCTGACGAGCACGACCCGCTTCCCCTTGCCCGGGCCATCGCCCCCCTCCACGGACACCCAGGGGTCGGCGGCCCGGCCGGGAAGGACCGCGAGCAGCAGGACGATCAAGGCCGGAAACCAGTGATGCAGGCACATGCGAAAAGCTCCTGGAGGGGCGGGCATTCGACGCAGGCGGGTTTCGAGTGTATTACAGAAGGGTGAGGCGTTGAAAACCACGTTTATCCAAGCCCGAAGCGCGAGCGAGGGCCGGTCCGACCCCAGCCCCGCCTTTCCCTCGCTCGCGCTTCGGGCTTGCATGGAAAGGGGTTAAACGCATTTTTCAAACCTTCATCGAATCCAACATCCCGGTCGCTCAATGAATCAGTTCCCACGTTTTCCGCAACAGCCGCGGTCTCCCGGCCTCCCGGCGGGGGCCGTGCCCTTCAAGTGGCTGGCCGTGCTCGCGGCGGGGCTGTTGCTGGTCTCGGGCCTGGCCCGGGGCGTCTACACCGTCGGCCCGGAGAGCGTGGGGGTGATCCAGCGGTTCGGCCGGTTCATCGGCACGGTCGGCCCGGGGCTGCGGTTCAAGCTGCCCTTCGGCATCGACACGGTCACGATCCTCCCGGTGAAGCGGCAGCTCAAGATGGAGTTCGGCTTCGGTTCGCCCGGGGCGAGCAACCCCGACCAGACGTCGTCCTCGGCGGACCAGGATCGGGAGAGCGATATGGTGACCGGCGATCTCAACGCCGCCCACGTGGAGTGGGTGGTGCAGTACGAGATCAACGATCCCGAGCAGTTTCTTTTCAACCACCGGGAACCGGGCCCGACGCTCCGCGACCTGGCCGAGAGCGTGATGCGGGAGGTGGTGGGCGACCGTACGGTCGACGAGGTGCTCACGATCGGCCGCCAGGGAATCGAGAACGACGCCATCGCGAAGCTGACGGCGCTCGTGCAGGAGCTCGGTCTGGGACTCCGCGTGCAGCAGGTCCAGCTCAAGAACGTCCATCCGCCCCAGGCGGTGCAGCGGTCGTTCGACGAGGTGAACCGCGCGCAACAGGAGCGGGAGCAGATGATCAACCAGGCCAACGGCGAATACAACAAGGTCGTGCCGCGGGCCAGCGGCGAGGCCGAGAAGAAGCTCCGGGAGGCGGAGGGCTACGCGCTCAAGCGGGTCAACGAGGCAGAGGGCGACGTGGCCCGCTTCAAGGCCCTGCTCGAGCAGTATGAAAAGGCCCCCGACGTCACCCGGCAGCGGCTCTACCTGGAAACGATCTCCGAGGTGCTGCCGCAGCTCGGCGGCAAGGTGATCCTCGACGCCGACGCCAGGCAGTTCCTGCCGCTGATGAACCTGCGGCAGCTCGACGCGACCAAACCATAAGTACCCATCTGAGATAGCCGTAGCGAAGCTATTAAACTAGTAGACGGAGGCGGAGGGGTCGGCGAAAGCTCGAGGAGCATTGGGCTATCCTGCCCACGCGACGAGACTTTTGCCGCCCCGAAGCCGGCGCTCCACCAGAGCCGAATGCGTTCCAGCGCAGGGTCGCCGACGAACCATGAACAACCTTCCCATCAATCACCCGCTGCTCACGCTCGCCCGGCGGGTCGTCGACACGATCTTCTCGCCGGTGGGCGGCCTTCTGGCCGCGGCGGCCGCGGTGTTCCTGCTCGGCTGTGCCTACACCGTCGATCAGGCGGAGCAGGTGGTGATCACGCAGTTCGGCCGGCCGGTGGGCCAGCCGATCAACGCGGCCACGCCGGGAGCGGGCCTGCACTTCAAGCTGCCGTTCGTGCAGACGGCCAACCGGTTCGAGAAGCGGATCCTCGAATGGGACGGCCCGCCGAGCGAGATGACGACCCGCGACAAGCTCTACGTCGTGGTCGATACCTTCGCCCGCTGGCGGATCGCCGATCCGCTCAAATACTTCGAGAGCCTGCGCGACGAGCGGAGCGCCATGTCGCGGCTCGACGACATCCTCGGCAGCGAGACCCGCAACGTCGTGGCCCGTCACGACCTGATCGAGGTCGTGCGGTCCGACCGGGCGCGGCAGCCTGAGCAGGATGCGGTCCTCGCGGATTCGGGCGCCGCGGTGGGCACGCTGCCGCCGATCGAGTTCGGCCGCAAGGAGCTGGAGCGGGAGATCCTCGCGGCGGCGCAGCCCAAGGTCGGCCTCTGGGGCATCGAGCTGCTCGACCTGCGGGTGAAGCGGCTCAACTACAAGTCGGGCGTGATCGAGAAGATCTACGACCGCATGATCTCGGAGCGGATGCAGATCGCCGAACGGTTCCGCTCCGAGGGCGCGGGCGAGGCGGCCAAGATCGACGGCCGCAAGGACAAGGACCTGCAGCGGATCCAGTCGGAGGCCTACCGCAAGGTGCAGGAGATCAGGGGCGCGGCCGACGCCGAGGCATCCGAGATCTACGCCGCCGCCTACACGGCGAGCCCGAAGGCCGCCGACTTCTACGCCTTCGTGAAGACCCTCGACACCTACAAGGCCACCCTCGGCCGCGACAGCACGCTCATTCTCACGACCGACAGCGACCTGTTCCGGCTGCTCAAGCGGGTGGACGGCGGCGGCCCCCCCGCAGCTGCTCCGGCCGCACGGCCCGCACCGGCTGGAGACGCCACGCGATGAAGCTCCGGCGGTCATGGACGACGCTGGCCCTGCTCCTGGCCCTCGCGGCCGCCGGTGCCACCGACGCCCCGTGCCAATCCCCGACGGCAAAACCCGGCGGCACGGCGAAGCAGAAGGGCAAGCAGGGCAATCCGCTCGACGTGAAGCGGCTCGACGCCCGGCTCGACGAGGTGCGGGAATCGTTCCTGCGGGAGACGACGACCCTGATCCTGTCGTACGAGAACCTCGGGCAGTACGAGCGGGCCAAGACGCTGCTCGAGTCGCTGCAGCGGCTCGACCCGCGGAACGAGCCGGTCCGGGCGAAGATCGGAGAACTCAATGCGAAGATCGTCGAGCGTGACGAGTTCGACGTGGAACTCGACCCCGGCGCGTCCTGGCAGCCGATCGGCGCCGTGGCGAAGGACCGCATGATCCGCATCCGCGCGACCGGCGAGTACAAGCTCACCGCCGCGCTCTCGCTGGGGCCCGACGGCGTGCCGACGGCCAACCCCGCGGAAGACCTCGTGCCGAGCGCCCCGCTGGGGGCGGTGGTGGGCGTGATCGCGCCGGCCGGCGGGTTTGCCGACAGCCAGGGCGATCGGCCACCGCGGCCGTTCGCCGTGGGCAGCGGCTACGAAAAGCCCGCCGACCGCGACGGCGTGCTCTATCTCAAGGTGAACGCCCCGGCGGGCACGAAGTGCACCGGCAAGCTGACGGTGAAGGTGAGCGGGCCGGAAAAGCCAGCCCCGTGACGCGCCCGTTCCCATAAAAGCCCCGGGTATCAACCCGAGGATGGGTCCAAAACCGCTGCGCGGTTTCCCTCGCTGGCGCTTCGGGCTTGCATGGGAAGGTGCGCGCGGGGCTCAAGCCCCATCCGGCCCCCAGGACCGCGTCGAACCGCGCCAGGCCCGGCGGGCTCACTTCGCCGCCCGGTAGACCGTCCTGCCTTCCTTGATCGTTTCCACGACGGCGATGTCCTTGATCGTGGTGGTCGGAACCTCGAGTGGATTCTTGTCGAGGATCACCAGATCGGCGAGCTTGCCCGGCTCGAGCGTGCCCTTCGTCTTCTCCTCCTTGATCTCGTAGGCGGCCGTGGACGTGACGGCGGCGAGCGCCGCGTAGGGGGGCACCCGCTCGTCGGGGCCGACGGTCGTGCCGCTGGCGGCCAGCCGGTTCACGCCGGCGTCGACCAGCGCGAGGACCGACGGAATCGGCGACACCGGCGCGTCGTGCGAGAAGGTGAACGGCAGGCCCATCCGCAGGAAGGTGCGGGCCGGCATCGCGACGGCGGCCCGCTCGGGCCCCCAGAACTTCAGCACGGCGTCGCCGCCCGACGCCACCCCCGCGGTCAGAAACGTCGGCACCGCCCCGCACGCCTTCATCTTCTCGATCTGGTCGGGCCGCAGGTAGGTGGCGTGGACGAACACCGGGCGGTGATCCCGCATGCCGTGCTTCTTCACCGCCTTCGTGATGGCGGCGAGCGCCTGGTCGGCGGCGGCGTCGCCGTTCATGTGCAGGTGGATCTGCATCTCGGTCGGCCAGAAGCGGTCGAAGGCGGCGTCGACCACCTCGTCGGGGATCTGCCGGTAGCCGGCGTAGGTGCCGGTCTTGCCGGGCGGGTTCGCCGCGTAGGGCTTGGTGAACCAGGCCGTGTCGAGGCTGCCGTCGAGCCACAGCTTGATGCCGCCGAGCCGCACGCGGTTGACGTAACGCTTGTCGAGATCGGGCCGCGCGGCGCGGAGCCTGGCGAGCGTGCCGTCGGGCCCGGGGTTGTACTGCGATGCCACCGTGTAGGCCGCCGCGATCGAGGCGTCGACGGCCGAGTCCTTGGCGGCGACGTAGAGATCGATCGGCAGGAGCTGCTTGTCGATGGCGTTGGTGACGATGCCGATGTCGTCCTCGCCCAGGCCCAGGCCCGCCTCCATCGCCGTCGTGTGGCCGTGGCTGGCCCAGACCTCGGCGGCCCCCTTGATGGCCCGATCGGCGAGCTCGCCGATGAAGTGCGGCCGCCTGCTGCGGACGGCGTTGAGGGCCGTCTCCTCCATCGGTCCCAGGAGCGACCGGCCGTCGGCCTTGCGGGCGAACTTCCCGCCCGTGGGATCGGGCGTGTCGGCGGTGATGCCGGCCGCCCTGAACACCACGGAGTTGCCCGCGCCGGCGTGCCCGGAGCTGTCGACGATCATCACCGGCCGGTCGGCCGACACCATGTCGAGCTCTTCGATCAGCGGCGGGCGGCCTTCCTTCAGCTTGCGGGCGACGTAGCCGAAGCCCACGATCCAGCCGTCGGCGGGCGTCCGCTCGGCCTGCTTCTTCATGCGTGCGACGAGATCGGCGACGTCGGCACAGCCGAAGAGGTCGGCATCGACGAGATTCTTGCCGAAGTAGACCATGTGGCCGTGGGTGTCGATGAAACCTGGCAGCATCGTCCGGCCGCCGAGATCGACCATCTTCGTGGCGGGGCCGGCCAGCTGCTTCGCCCCCGCCGCGGGGCCCACGAACAGGATCCTGCCGTTCTTCACGGCCAGCGCCTCCACCTGCTCGGGCTCGGCGGTCCGCATCGTGATGATGTCGCCGCCCGAGTAGATGGCGTCGGCCGGCCCCGCGGGGGCCTGTGCCCGAACGACAGACATGGCGGCGAACGTGATCAGGCAAAGGCCGAGCAGGCAGGGGCGTGTCGTGGGCATGAACATGGTTCTGAGGATGGACCGGGGATTGGCGTTTCGAGTGTCGAACGGCCATAATTCTCTCCGGTACCGCGTGCCTTGCCAACCGCCGGAGGGAGGGTTTCATGTCGAACGTGATGAACCGTGCCAGCGAGGATCATCAGACCACCCGGCGGCGCGCGCTGCGGCCGATCGCCGACAAGCCGTTCACGCTGGATCAGGAGCTCGAGCCGTTCGCCCGCTGGGCCGGCCGCTCGCTCTGGGTGCCGCCGCGTGACCGGAGCACGGCGTTCGCACGGACGATGCTGGCGTCGAGCTTCTGGCCCCGGTCGAGCTTCACCGCCCGCGGCCGGGATCGCGGCTGGTCGGCGGTGCTCGACCAGCACCGGTCGGAGTTCGCGCACGTCCGCGGCATCGACCTCTTCAAGGCGTCGATCCGGCTCCCCAAGGGCAGGCTGCTGGTCACCGTCACCGACCAGGAACACTTCGATTCCATCACCGACAAGGTGCCGGCGTGCGTGCGGACCAGGCTCGACGAATTTCTCGACGGGCCCGGCAAGCGGGCGGGAGTGAAGGTCTCCTACCTCAAGCCGCTGTGCATCGAGGTGGGCGACAAGCTGATCTTCACGACGCGCGACAACGTCGAGGCCGCCATGCGGAGGGTGCAGGATGACGTGTTCGCCGAATACCGCCGGCTGTTCGCGGGGGACCTCGCCCGCCGGGCCGTCGACGGCATCGCCTCCACGGCGCTGGCGATCCCGAGGGCGATGGTCGACTTCTACATCGACCGTCAGAAGAAGGCCCTCGAGGTGCAGCGGAACCGGCTCGAGTTCCAGCGCCGCAAATACGCGCTCGAGGCGGCGCTGAACCATCGGCAGACCTTCAACAGCCGGTGCAGCTGCGACGAGATGCTCCAGCTGATGAGCCCCGTGCAGGAGATCGACGTCGTCAAGCACTATGCCCTGGAGCACGACCTCTCGTCCGCCGAGTTCGAGCATTTGGTGCAGGTGGCGGCGGGCACGCTCCCCTGGTTCGTCGCGTTCTCACTCGCCACCGCCTTCGTGATGTCGCTGACCGCGACCGTCACCGCCCAGACCGTGACCACCGCGACGACGGTGGCCGTCTGCGACCCGGTCTTCGTGGCGGAACTGCCGGAGTCGCCGGGAGTGCTCCTCAAGATCGGGCATTTCGACGAGATCGCCGGCGTCACGCACGTCGAGATCTGAGCGCCGACAAGCGGGGTTTCCCGCCGGCAGGTAACGAGCCGGCCGCCCCGACGTGACGAAACTCCCCGCATGAGCGAACGGCATTCGATGTCCCCAGACGGTCCAGATCCTCGCGACACGCACGCCGCTCCGCAGCCCGACTGGTATGTCGAGGGCGGCCTGCTCGTCTACACGGCGGCCTACCATCTCGAGCGGGGCGCCTGCTGCGGCTCCGGCTGTCGGCACTGTCCGTACGAGCCCCGGCACGTGGCAGGCAACACGCAGGTCCGTCCATGAACGCCCACCGCGACGCCGATGGCGACGAAGACGACTGGGACGACGAGGCGGAGGACGCCGACGACTCGGAAGACTCGGGCGACGAGCCGACCGTCCCGTGCCCATACTGCCGCCGCGAAATCCTCGAGGACTCGCCGCACTGTCCCTATTGCGAGCGATACATCTCCGCGGAAGACCATACCGCGCCACGGCAGCCGCCGTGGATCATCGCGACGGCCCTGATCTGCCTGGGCGTCGCGATCTGGTGGGTTTTCGCGGCGCCGTGAGACCAGGGCAGGCCCTTTCAGAAGGGCACGTCGTCGTCGCCGGCCTCGGCCAGGGCTTCGTTGGGATCGATGGTGTCGCTCGCGCCGCCGTGGGCCTGCCCGCTTCCGGAAAGCCGCTTGAACGAGAGCCCCTCGGCGCTCAGGAAATACTTGGCTTCGCTGGCCTCGTCGCGCTGCCAGCGTCGGCCGCTCAGCCGGTAGGTCACCTCGATCTCGTCTCCCACGGCAAGATCGTCCACCGCGTCGCAGCCGTCCTTCACGAACTCGACGGGAATGAAGTTGGTGAACGTGCCCTTGGACTGCTCGAGCACGACCAGACGCTTGCGAAAGCCC
>JBIIYN010000417.1:0-2935 GCA_044346795.1 Pirellulales bacterium | reverse complement strand
CGGCGGGAGTTCGTGATCGATCGTGCGTGGCATGGTGGCCTCGCGGAGCGACTGCCACGCGGCCGCGTCAAGCCGGCCGGTCCGGGAGAAGGCCTGCAGCACGAAGACGAGCGCCACCGCGGCCTCGCAGGCCGCCACCGTGAGCACGAAGATCACGAGCACCTGCCCGCCCCAGTCGCCGTGGTGGCGGCTCCAGGCCACCAGGCTCACCGAGATGCCCTGCAGCATCATCTCGGCGCAGAGAAACATCACGATCAGGTTGCGGCGGGTGAGGATCCCCACGAGGCCGAGGCTGAAGAGGATGGCGCCCACCGTGAGGGCGTTTTGCAGGAGTGCGAGCGACGGTGTGGGGTTCATCGGGCGGGGCTCCTGGCCGTGGCGGGCCGCGGCGCGGCCGGAGTCGAAGCGGCGTGGGCGGCCTCGCCGCGGGACACGACGGCGATCGCGCCGATGAGCGCCACGAGCAAGAGCACGCCCGCCGCCTCGACGGCGACGAGATGCCGGCCGAAGAGCTCGCCGCCGAGCCGGGCCACGTGGTCGGCGGCAAGCGGATCGACGGCCGGTGCCGCGGGCACGACGGGCCCGGCCGTGCCGCCGGCGGCCGCGGCCTGCGACGGCAGGCTGCAACAGGCGGCGGGCTGGGCGGAGAGCCGGCCGATCGACAGCGAGAGGATGCCGAGCAGCACGGCGCCGGCGATCGCCGACAAAAACGGCTCGTTCGACACCCGGTCGTACGGGGCGAGCCCCGCCGGCTGCGCGAGCATGAGCACGAAGAGGAACATCACGAGGATCGCGCCGGCGTAGACCACGATCGTGGCCACCCCGAGGAACTGTGCCCCGAGCACGAGCAGCACGCCGGCCACGCCGGCCAGCGACAGGGCGAACCAGATCGCCGCGTAGACCGGCGACCGCGACAGGATCGTCGCGGCGGCGGAGAAGACGGCCACGAGCGACACGACGAGAAACACGGCTTCCTCGCCCAGGCAGCCGAGACGCCGACCGGTCGCGATGAAGGCGGCCAGCGCCCCCAGGCCCAGGAGCGTGCCGAGCCAACGGACGGCGCCGCGTTCCCGGCCGCCGGGCAGCAGCAGCCAGAGGCTCGCGGCGGTCGCGACGATCGCCCCGGCCAAAAGAGCGCCGGAGGAGAAGAGCGTGCCGGAGGAGAGGAGGTTTTCGGGAAGCGGGCTCACAGCGTGCCTCCCAGGCCCGCCGACTTCATCGGCTCGGCATCCTTCGTCATGTCGTAGACACTCAGCAGCTTTTCCTTGTCGAAGACCATCTCCTCGCGGCTCTTGCCGGTGAGGTCGAGCAGGCTCGTGAGCTCGATCGCGTCCACCGGGCAGGCCTCCTCGCACATGCCGCAGAAGATGCACCGCAGCTCGTCGATCGAGAAGCTCTCGGGGTATTTCTCGCGGTCGGGCCAGGGGCTGTTCGTGGCGACGATGTCGATGCAGTGGGCGGGGCACGCGGTGGCGCAGAGGAAGCAGGCCACGCACTTCACGCGGCCCTCCTGGTCGCGGTTGAGCCGGTGCACGCCCCGGTAGATGAGCGGGTTGCCCACCGTGGGCCGCTGCTCGGGATAGCTCACGGTCACCTTGGGGCTCACCAGGTGGCGGGCCGTGGTCGTGAGCCCCTGCACGAAGAGCGGCAGGTAGAGCCGCTCGGCCAGTCCCAGCGGCTTGTCCTCGATCCAGGTGACGGCAGGGTCGGTCGGCTTCATGTCAAACCTCCACCAGTTCGTGCTCGGCATCGAGCGGGCCGGCCGCGCGGATCGGCCGGTTGTCGGTGCCGGAGGGCGTGAGCAGCCCGGCGGCGATCCATCCCAGGAAAAACACCGCCCACGGCGCCGCGATCGCCACCACGGCGGCCGGGCCGGCGCCGAGCTTCTCGACCAGCAGCGGGCGGAACTCCTCGACCGTCGCCACGGTCACGAGGTTGGCGATGCCCAGCGGCAGCATCACCTTCCAGGCGAGGTTCATGAGCTGGTCGAAGCGGAACCGCGGCCAGCTCCAGCGGACGAGCATGAAGAACAGGATCACGCCGAAGATCTTCGCGGAGAGCACGCCGAAGCGGACGAGCGCGCCGAGCCACGTGACCTCCTGACTCGAGCCCGTCACGCCCCAGAGGTGCCAGCCGCCGAGGAACATGATCACGATGAGGAAGGCGGCCGTGACCATGTGGAGGAACTCGGCCACGAGAAACAGCAGGAGCTTGATGCCCGAATACTCGGTGTGGTAGCCGCCCACCAGTTCCTGCTCCGCCTCCGGCAGGTCGAACGGCAGCCGGGCCGCCTCGGCGAAGCTCGCCACGAGGAACACGATGAAGCCCAGCGGCTGCGCGAAGGCGTACCAGACGCCCGACTCGGCCTGGGCGTTCATGATGGAGTCGAGCTTGAGCGAGCCGGCCGCCAGCACGACGCCGAGCAGGCCCAGTCCCAGCGGGATCTCGTAGGCGACGAGCTGGGCGCTCGAGCGCAGGCCGCCGAGGAAGCCGTACTTGTTGTTGCTGGCCCAGCCGCCGAGCAGCACGCCATACACCGCGATGCTCGAGAGCGCGAAGACCCACAGCACTCCCACGTCGAGTCCGGGGGCGACGAGGAACGGCACCGGGTCGGGCAGGCCGGGGATGCCCAGCGGCGGCAGCACGCTGCCGAAGGGGATGGCGGCGAAGATGGCCAGCGAGGCCGCCAGGATCACGAGCGGCGCCGCGGTGTAGAGCACCCTGTCGACGTGCCGCGGCGTGAAGTCCTCCTTCATGATGATCTTCAGGCCGTCGGCCAGCGGCTGTCCGAGCCCGAAGAGGCGGATCTTCGTGAGCGGGATGCCGACGCGGTTGGGGCCCTTGCGGTCCTGCACCCACGCGGCCATCCACCGCTCGACGAGCACGAGGTAGGCCGCCGCCGTCATCAGGCCGCCGACGAGAAGGCCGATCTTCA
>JBIIYN010000416.1:0-2937 GCA_044346795.1 Pirellulales bacterium | reverse complement strand
GCCGGCACGAGCCGCCGCTTGTTTGCCACCTACCTGTCGCAGCCGTGGACGTTTCACCTCCAGCGCAACTCGGCCAGGCTGATGCACACCATCAGCGAGGCGCAGGCGTTTTCCCAGATCTGCTCGACCCTCATCATGGTGGTCTCCGAAAGCCTGGTGCTGATCGGGCTCGTCGCGCTCCTGCTCTGGTTCGAGCCCACCGGCGCGATCGTCGTGGCGGCCACGCTCGGCGTCGCGGCCTGGCTCTTCAACGCCGTCGCGCGGACACGGGCCCGGCGGTGGGGCACCAGCCGCCTCCATCACACGCAGCTCTTCATGCAGCACATGCAGCAGGGGCTCCAGGGGGCGAAGGACGTGAAGATGCGCGGCTGTGAGGGGGAGTTTCTCCGACAGTTCCGCGTCCACACCGACGCGGTGGCGAGGATGGCGGCGCGACAGTCGCTGATCGAGCAGATGCCGCGGCTCTGGTTCGAACTGCTGGCGGTCGCCGCGCTGTTGCTGCTCACGGCGGTGATGGTCTGGCAGGGCAGGCCCTCGAACGTGCTCGTCCCGACGCTGGGCCTGTTTGCGACGGTGGCGTTCCGCATGCTGCCTTCCGTCAATCACATGACGGCGGCCATCCAGAAGCTGCGGTTCTCGGAGACCATGATCGGCAGGCTGGCGACCGAACTGGCCCTCCCCGGGGCGGTCCCGCCCGCCAGCCCCGCGCAGCCGCTGCGGTTTCGCGAGGCGATCGCCCTCGAGGCGGTCTCGTACCGCTACCCGGGCGGCGACCGGGACGTGCTCGACTCGGTGAGCCTCACCATCTCGCATGGCGGCTCCGTCGGCTTCGTGGGGGGCAGCGGCGCGGGCAAGAGCACGCTCGTCGACGTCGTCCTCGGGCTCCTGCCGCCGACCGCCGGCCGCGTGGCGATCGACGGCGTCGACATCCAGGCCAACCTCCGCGGCTGGCAGGATCTCGTCGGCTACGTGTCGCAGACGATCTACCTGTGCGACGATTCGATCCGTCGCAACGTGGCGTTCGGCGTGCCGGAAGAAGAGATCGACGAGCAGGCCGTCCGCCGGGCCCTGGCGGCGGCGCGGCTCGATGCCTTCGTGGACGGGCTGCCCGACGGGGCCGAAACCCGCGTCGGCGAACGGGGCGTGAGGCTGTCGGGCGGGCAGCGGCAGCGGATCGGCATCGCGCGGGCGCTCTACCACGATCCGCAGGTGCTCGTGCTCGACGAGGCCACCAGCGCCCTCGACACCGAGACCGAGAGGGAGGTGATGGCCGCCGTCAACGCCCTCCACGGCACGAAGACCCTGATCATCGTCGCCCACAGGCTCTCGACCGTCTCCGACTGCGACCGGCTCTACCGGCTCGACGGGGGCCGCGTCGTCGCCTCGGGCACGGTCGCCGAGGTCGTCCCCGGCTGAGCCGCGGGCGGGCGGGCCCGGCTGCTGCCGGCTTTTCCCGCCCAAAAAACGGCCGTTTCCTGTCCGGCCGGGCTTGGTAGGATTGGAGGTTTCTTGTCCGCCCCGCGTCCCCGCCAAGGATCGGTCCGCCCGTGCCCACGAGCCCCGCCATTTCCAAAGTGCAGCAGAAGGCCATCCAGAAGGCCGACACGCTGATCGAAGCCCTGGGTTGGATCCGCAAGTTTCGCGACACCACCACCGTCATCAAGCTCGGAGGCAGCGTCGTCGAACACCCCGACTCGCTCCGCCACCTGCTGCTCGACATCGTCTTCATGTCGACGCTCGGCATGCGGATCGTGGTGGTGCACGGCGGCGGCAAGGCGATCAGCCGCGCGATGGACAAGGCGAGCATCGAGCCGCGGTTCGTCCAGGGCCGTCGCTACACCGACCAGGCCACGCTCGACATCGTCGAGAAGGTTCTCGCCACCGAACTCAACCACGAGCTGACGGCGAAGATCGAGGAATACGGCGGCCGCGCGATGTCGCTCAACTTCCTCTCGACCAACGTGCTCTTCGGCGACAGGCTCACGCTCGAGGGTCCGGATGGCCGGCCGCTCGACCTCGGCCACGTGGGCGAGGTCACGCGGGTCGACCGGCTCACGATCGACAACCTCACCTACGCCGGCCAGGTGCCGGTGATCCCGTCGATGGCGATCACGGCCGAAGGAGAAAAGCTCAACGTCAACGCCGACACCGCCGCCACGGCGGTGGCCGCGGCGATCGGGGCCGAGAAGCTCGTGGTGCTCAGCGACATCCCGGGCGTGCTGCGCGACGTGAACGACCCCGAAAGCCTCATCCACTCGCTCACGGCCACGGAGGCCCGCCGGCTGATCAACGACGGCACGATCTCCTCGGGCATGATCCCGAAGATCGAGGGCTGCCTCACCACGCTCGAACAGGGAGTCAAGAAGATCCACATCATCGACGGGCGGCTGCGTCACTCGCTGTTGCTCGAGATCTACACCACCAGCGGCGTCGGCACGGAACTGGTCCGCGACGACGCCGTCAACCTCTCCGCCCGGGCGGCGCCCGCGGTGGCGGCCTCCGGCCGCTAGGCCCTCGGGCGGCCCGGTCGCCCACCATTTTCGTTTTCCGCCCCCGAACCCTTTTCCGGAGCCACCCATGGCCACGATCGACGCCTCTCCCGCTTCGCCGGGTGCCATTTCGTCCGGCGGTCATTCCGTAGGCGGCAGGACGCAGGCGGTCATCGACGTGTTCGACCGCTACGTCGTTCCCAACTACAGGCGGTTTCCGGTCTGCCTCGTCCGCGGGGCGGGCTCGAAGGTGTGGGATGCCGAGGGCAACGAATACCTCGACCTGTTCCCCGGCTGGGGCTGCAACCTCCTCGGCCACTGTCCGGAGCCGGTGGTGCGGGCGGTGCAGGAGCAGGTGGCGAAGCTGATCCACGTGCCCAACACCTGGTACACCGAGCCGCAGGGGGAATGGGCACGGCTCCTCTCCGAGCGTTCGTTCGGCGGGCAG
>JBIIYN010000127.1:0-10418 GCA_044346795.1 Pirellulales bacterium | reverse complement strand
GTAGCCAGAACCAGTCGCTGGATCAGACAGCGGATAGGATCCAGCGGTGTGGAGGATCGTGGGTCCGCCGCTGATCACCTTGCCCGTTCTGCCATGCGGACCAGAGCGCTGATCGTGTGTCACCAATGATCGGGGTTGCCGGTGGGGAGAGTGCCAGGCGTTATGCCCGAGATCATGGGCTGTGGGAGACTGGTGCAGTGAATGCAATGGTCTTGGGGAGGTGAAAACTGCCCTGCATGATGACACTCAAGGCCAGATTGCTCACGGGCTGTGCACCCACAACCATCAACCAACCCTTCTGCATCACAAACAAACGGAAGATGTTGGATGTGTGGACCTGCGGTATAGGCCACGGCATCTGTGGCACGAAACATCCGAGGTGCGCGACGGCATCGGACTGAGCGAGACTACCTCTTTCGCTGTGGCCTCACCTCATCTCTGAGGGCTACGGCCTGATCGACCTCCTGACTCGCTGGGGGATAGTGGTTGGCAGCCAGAGCCTGTGGTGGATGTATTGGTCCCCGTCATCACACATAGCCAAACGTCGAAAGTGATCCAACCCTTCTACATCTCTAGTACACCTGGCACGGGAAAAAGCAAGAATGTTTTCATTCTGGTGTATCTCCTATTGCAGACCGCATAGGAGATCCCAGCAATGAAACCCACATACCAGCACAAGAGCATTGGCCAATATCTTCAGATCACCTACAGCCAGGTGAGAAACTGGCCATTCCATTCTGCAGAGCACCTGGCAGATGAGTTGTGCAGCAGAGATGTGGCCCTGGTTGCTGGCCAATTCCTGGTGATCGGCATGGATCAGGATGGCATCCACTGCGGTGCCATCGACGGCCTGGCTGGGCTGGCCGATTTTCCGGCTGATTCCATGGTCATTTCATACGCAGAACTGGAAAGGGCTTTTTATGAGCAGCACCAAGAGTGGATTGAACGCTAATTTCTTCAACAAAAGTGAGCTGATTCGGGAGGTGGCCAGGGCGGTGCCTGGTGCGACGAATAAGCAGGTGAAGAAAATCATCAGAGATCAATACGGGATAGAAGTTGCCAGCAATTTAATCATTGCTGTGCTCGGCCGGGAAAGCACACGAAAGCTACTGGCACCTGTTCGGGCCAAGCTGATCCAGATGGGTCTGGAATGGTTCGAGTTGTGTGGGCGAGATCGGGGCTACTGCTCAGAACTACTCAGCACTTTCTCATGAAACATATCGGCGTGAATCAGTGGGGCAACGCCGATGCTTGGTTGGCAGAGGAGGCCCGAGACCTTGAGCAGTTGGCAGCCAGGGCACGCCAGAGCCAGCAGGATCGTTGGCGCCGCATGACTCCCAGTGCCAAGTTCTTCAACCTGGCGCGGGAACGATTTCAGGTCCCCAAGCTGTACGGCATTGCGCCTGCAAGCACCTTCTGGCAAATCGGTGATTGGACGCTGGCCCAGATCAACCCGATCACGCTGGAAGATGCACCAGACTCCAGCAAGTTTCTGGTGCACCTCCAGAGCCTGTATGTGGTGGATGCTGCAAGGGGCAAAGGGGAAGGGAAACGCTCACTGGAGCAGATCAAGCAGCTGGCGGATGAGTGTGGCTGTGGTGTGACGCTGTTCGCTCAATCGTTTGCCTTCAGCAAGGATGATGAGAGGCCACATGCCGTACAGAGTTGTGCCGAGTTGGTGCACGCATCCCTGGAGGCAGTTTGGCCGATTCTCTACCTGCCTGAGTGGGATGCCGACTGCCTGCGGTTCTTCTACAGTAGCAGCGGCCTGGTGAATATGTGCCTGTATCGGTCGTGGGTGTACGGCAGGCCGAAAGAGGAAGACCTTCCGTTCGACAGGCAATGTGCCTATCTGTCCAAGAGCATGGATCCGGCTTGGCGAAGCCAGATTGAGAATCGGCTGAATCCCGACTTATGCCAATTCTGCAACAGGTAAATTTTGCTCATTGCGGTTGAGCCAGCCCGTTTGCCGTCTGGTTGATGCCCTGCGGCTGACCGTCAGGTGGTTTTAGATCTGAAGGGGTTCAGGGTCACGTTCATAAACGGAATTGAATTTCAGGATGAGCGGGCTGTTTTACGGCTGACTTCCTTCATCTGAACCACCTGAAGCCCAAAAAAAGAACCGAGTATGGCAGGAAAATGAACAAACCCCGGCAGATGGGGAGGCTCCGGTTGCGCCGAACATGCGGCCTCAGATGGACCGTCGAGCGTAGGCCGACGCTGGCGGGACTCCGGGCCGTCCAGGGACTCTTTTCGAGACTCCTCATCCCGCGTCAGGACTCATTTTTGGTCGTCAGAGGGACTCATCTGAAGAGTCCAGACAAGCAAAAAGCCCCGGAAACGCTTGGTTTCCGAGGCTTCGTGCGGAAGGGTAGTGGGCGATATAGGACTCGAACCTATGACCCCTAGCTTGTCGAGCTAGTGCTCTAACCAACTGAGCTAATCGCCCGCGAATCTCTCCCCAGTGTTGCGCCCGATCGGCGGCGAGTCAAGCGAAGCGGGCGATGGCCCCGCCGCGTGGATCGCCGCAGCCGCGTGCATCACGCCAGCCAGTCGCCGATCACCCGGCCGTGCACGTCGGTGAGCCGGAAATCCCGGCCGCTGTGGCGGTAGGTGAGCTTCGTGTGGTCGAGCCCGAGCAGGTGGAGCATCGTCGCCTGCAGGTCGTGCACGTGCACCGGCTTCTCCACCGCCTTGAAGCCGAGTTCGTCGGTGGCCCCGTAGACCGTCCCCCCCTTCACGCCGCCGCCGGCCATCCAGACGGTGAAGCCGTGGTGGTTGTGATCGCGGCCCGACGGCTCCTTCACGCCCGTGCCCTCGTTGGGCAGCTCGACCGTCGGCGTCCTGCCGAACTCGCCGCCCCACAGCACGAGCGTGGTTTCGAGCAGCCCGAGGCCAACGAGATCGTCGAGCAGGGCGCCGATCGCCCGGTCGCATTCGCCCGCGAGCCGGCGGTGGTTCTTCTCGATCGACTCGTGGCTGTCCCATGGCTGCCCCCGGCCGTGCCAGACCTGCACGTACCGCACGCCCCGCTCGACGAGCCGCCGCGCGATGAGCATCTGCCGCCCCTGCACGTCGTCGCCGTAGCGATCGCGCACGTGCCCGGGCTCGCGCGACACGTCGAACGCCTCCGCCGCCTCCGTCTGCATCCGCCAGGCCAGTTCCATGGAGGCCAGCCGCGCCTCGAGCTGCGGGTCGTGGGCCCGGGCTTCGAGGTGGCGGCGGTCGAGCGCCGCGGTGAGATCGAACTGCCGCCGCTGGGTGTCGCGATCGAGCACCGGATGCCGCACGTATTCGACCAGGTCTTCCACCCGCGTCTTCTTCGTGTCGATGTAGGTTCCCTGATACGCCCCCGGCAGGAAGGCACTTCGCCAGTTCTCCGTCTCCTTGATCGGATAGCCCCCCGGGCACATCGCCACGAAGCCGGGCAGGTTCTGGTTTTCGGTGCCCAGGCCGTAGGTCACCCACGCGCCCGCCGACGGGCGGACGAGCCGTGGGTCGCCGCAGTTCATCAGCATCAGCGACGGCTCGTGGTTCGGCACGTCGGCATGCATCGACCGCACCACGAGCAGCCGGTCGGCATGACGGGCCACGTGCGGGAAGAGCTCGCTCACCTCCAGGCCGCTCTCGCCGTGCCGCGAGAAGGCGAAGGGCGACGGCAGCGCCGCCCCGGTCCGCCGCTCGGTGGCCAGCTTCGTGGGAATCTCCCGGCCCGCATACCGCTCGAGCGCCACCTTGCGGTCGAACGTGTCCAAGTGGCTCGGGCCGCCGTTGGCGAAGATGTGGATCACCGCCCGGGCGCGGGCCGGAAAATGCGGCGGCCGCGGTGCCATCGACGTGGCTGTCACCGAGCCGGCCGAAGCGGTCGACTCTTCGTGAAAAAGGCTCGCCGCCCCCAGCCAGCCGAGGCCCAGCCCCGTGCGCGCGAGCGCCTCGCGGCGGGTGAGCGGCAGTGCGTGATTCTTGAAAGTCATAGGGATACCCAGATGTCGATCCACATGCGCCGCCGGGACGGCAGAAGTCTCGTCGCGTTGGATTTTTCTCCTTCCAAGACCTGTGGAAGCACATTCCCCAGAAGGCCGAAAAATCCAAAAGCTCCTCGAGCTTCCGCCGATCCCGGCTCCCCGTTGCGAAGGAGGCATGCCATGCGTGCTGGGAGTTCCTGAAAAAAAGTCAATCGACAAACTGAAACTCGGCCGTGGCGAGCAGCGCGTGCGCGAGCCGCTGCCAGACGGCCAGAGACGGGGGTGATTCGTCGGCCGCCTCGGCTGCCAGCCAGGCCGATGCCGTGGCCCGTTCGTCGGCCGACGGGCTGCGGCCGAGCACGATCCGCCAGAGTCTCGCGACATGGTGGGCATCGGTGTCGGCGGCGTCGGCCTCGCGGTCGAGGCGGGCCGCCACGTGCCGCGCGGCCTCCACCACGAGCGGCGCGTTGAGCACCACGAGCGACTGCTGCGGCACGGTCGTCTGCGGGCGGGCATGCACGGCGGTGTCGGGATTGGCGATGTCGAAGAGGCGGAGGATGCCCGGCACGTCCTGCCGGTCGAGCCGGCCGTAGAGCGACCGCACGTGCATCGAGTCCTTCGTCAGTGGATCGATGCCCGGTCCGCCGGCGTAGTCACGGCGGAGCGTGCCGGCGGCGACGAGCAGGCTGTCGCGCCAGGCCTCCCAGTCGAGCCGACGGCGGTTGGCCCGGCCGAAGAGAAAGTTGTCGGGATCGCGGGCGGCAAGCTCGTCGCGGGCCGTGCTCGTCTGCCGCCAGCTGCGGCTCGTGACGATCTCGCGGTGCAGCCAGCGGAGGCTCCACCGGCCTTCGTCGACGAACCGCCGCGCGAGATCGTCGAGCAGCGTGGGATGCGAGGGGGGCTCGCCGCGGAGGCCGAGGTCACCGGGCGTGGCGAAGAGCCCGCGGCCAAAGTGGTGGGCCCACGCCCAGTTCACGATCAGCCGCGGCGTGAGCGGATTGGTCGGCGAGACGATCGCCCGTGCCAGGTCGAGCCGGCCGCTCGAGTCTCGGGCGACGGCCGTGCCGCCAAGCAGCCCGGGCAGACGCCGCTCCACCCTCTCTCCCGGCCGGCCGGGATTGCCGCGGAGCAGGATGTGGCTATCGACGGGCTGGCCGTCGTCCTCGAGCACCATCGCCCGCGGCGGGCCGCCCGGCGCGTCGGCCAGGTGCGTGGTGATCGCCTTCTTGCGTTTGCGGAGTTCGTTTTCCTCGGCCCGGGTGGCCAGTCGCATCGCCTCGCTCGAGAGCACGACGAGCGGCGAGCCCTCGACGCCGAAGAGCGTGCGGACCGCCGCGAGCGTGGCCGGTTCCTCTGGCTCCGCGGCGGGACCACCGGCGGCCTGTGGCGCCACGCGGGCCACGAGCCGGGCGTACATCTCCGCCAGCTGCCGCAGCGTGGTCGGCTTCACCGACATGAGTTCCTCGCGCACGAGTGGGTTCATGGATTGTGAATCGGGATCGGCCGGCGCGGGCGACCGCTTGCCACTGGCCAGGAGTGCCTCGACGGCTGGGCCGATCTCGGCGTCGGACGTGCCGCGTACCACGGCCCAGGGCCCGAGAATCGGATGGCCTGGCTCGGCCTTGGCCAGCAGCCGCGCGAGCCGGTCGAGCAGCAGCTGTTCAAGCTCGTAGCCGTCGGCGAGCTGCGGCGGACGGTTGTCGGCGGCGCGGGGACTCGGCCTGGCCGTCTCGAAAAAATAGTCGGCGGCATGGGCCACGGCCTCGCGGACCGCGCGGGCATGCACGGCCGTCTCGTGCGCGGCGACGGCCGCCTCGAGGGCCGCGAGCTTCGCGGCAAACACCTCCGCCTCCGGGCCCGGGGGCGGGTCGCCGATGACGGGCAGCTCCTCCGGCACCTTGCAGCTTGCGAAGATGCCGTGCAGGGCGTAGTAGTCGGCCGTGCTGATCGGCTCGTATTTGTGGTCGTGGCAGCGGCCGCAGGCGACGGTGAGGCCCATGAGTCCGCGGGTCACCAGGTCGATGCGGTCGTCGATGATGTCGTGCTTGTTGCCGAGGAACGTGCGGCCCACCGTGAGAAAGCCGAGTGCCGCCAGATCACCCCGCGGCACCGGCGGCGCGATCTGGTCGGCGGCCAGCTGCAGCGTGACGAACCGGTCGTAGGGCAGGTCGCGCGAGAGCGCGTCGACCACCCAGTCGCGGTAGGTCCAGGCAAAGGGATACCGCCGATCGCGGTTGTCGAGCACGTAGCCCATCGTGTCGGCATAGCGGGCGAGGTCGAGCCATTTTCGCGCCCAGTGTTCGGCATGCTCCCGCGAGGCGAGCAGCCGCTCGACGGCCGCACGGTAGGCCGCATCGGCTGCCGCCGGTCCCGCGTCCGCGGCGGCGGCGAACGCATCGGCCTCATCGGCCGAGGGAGGCAGCCCCGTGAGGTCGTAGGAGAGCCGGCGGAGGAGCTCCCGCGGCGCGGCCTCGGGCGACGGCATGAGGCCGGCATCGCCAAGGGCAGCGGCAATAAAACGGTCGATCGGTTGCGCCGACCAGGCCGCGGCACCCGCCGGATCGAACGACTTGGGCAATGCCGGAGCGGGATGCCGCGTGGGGGGCTGGAAGGCCCAGTGGCCGGCGAGCGACTCGGCGAGCCGCGCTTCCATCGTCGCCGCCGGGCTCGCTGCCGCGTCGTCGTCGCCGCCGGGCCCGCTCCACGGCATGCCGGCGCCCACCCAGGTCTCGAGCGTGGCGATCTCGTCGGCCGAGAGCTTTTCGTCGGGAGGCATCGCCAGGTCGCCGACATGCCGCACCGCGGCCACGAGCCGGCTTTTGGCGGCGTCGCCCGGCACGACGACGGGTCCCGTGTCGCCGCCCGCCAGCACCGCCGTGCGGCTGTCGAGCCGCAGGCCTGCCTCCGCCACCTTGTCGCCGTGGCAGCCCTGGCACCTGGCCACGAGCAGCGGCCGCACCTTCGACTCGAAGAGCGTCTCGAGGTCGCGTGCGTTGGCGTCGGCGGCTCTGGCGCCAGCGGCGGTCGCGAGCACGATGGCGCAGCCGGCGAAGGCGAGCGTGCAGAGCGGGCGCGTGTGTCGCGGCAGGGCGAGGGTGGTCATGGTGCACGGGCCTCCGGGTGAGACCGCTCACCGGTCCACCGATTGTAATCGGCTGCCGTCGGCGGGGCACGCGAGAAATCCGGGCTCGGGCGAACGCCGTCACTCCCGCTCAGGCCGTGGTGATGCCGGCTGGTGGCGCACCCGGGCCGCACCGCGTTGCGGGGCGTGTATGCTGCGGCGAAGAGGAAGCATCTCAAGCGACGCCTCGATGCCACGCGCCATTTCGACACGCCGCCGTGCGACCGCCCCGACGCCCCACGTGGCGCTCCTCGTGGAGACCTCGCGGAGCTACGGCCGCGACCTCCTGCGCGGCGTGAACCGCTGGATCCACGAGCACGGGCCGTGGTCAGTGTTTCTCGAACTCCGCGGGCTCGATTCCGCCGTGCCACGATGGCTCGCGACCTGGCGGGGCGACGGCATCATCGCCCGCACCGGCTCGGCCGCCATGGACAAGGCGATCGCGGCCACCGGGCTGCCGGCCGTCGAACTGCGGGCCTCGAAGCTGCCCCACGGCCGGCCGTTCGTCGGCGTCGACAACCACGAACTCGGCCAGCTCGTGGCCACGCACCTCGCCGACAACGGGTTTGCGCACTTCGCCGTCTTCGACCTCGACACCGAGGCCTATTTCGAGGAGCGGCGGGACGGGTTTCGGCGGCAGGTCGAGGCCGCCGGCCGGGTCTGCCACGTCTACCACGCGGGCCGCACGGGCGAACGGCCCACCGACTGGGAGCGGCACCAGGAGCGCGTGGCCGACTGGTTGGCGGCGCTGCCGAAGCCGGTCGGCATCCTCGCCTGCACCGACCAGCTCGGCTTCTGGCTGCTCGACGCCTGCCGGCGGGCCGGCATCGGGGTGCCGGAGGAGGTGGCGGTGGTGGGCGTGGAAAACGACGAGACGCTCTGCCTGATGGCCATGCCGCGGCTCTCGAGCGTGGCCTTCGACGGCGTCCGCGTGGGCTGCGAGGCCGCCGCCCTGCTCGATCGCCTGATGCGGGGCGAGCGGGTGCCGGAGCGGTCGATCGTGGTGCCGCCGCGGGGGCTCGTCGTCCGGCAGTCGAGCGACATCGTCGCCATCGACGACGCGGCCGTGGCGGCGGCGCTGCGGTTCATCCGTGAGGAGGCCTGCCAGCGGGTGAGCGTGGCCGACGTGGTCCGCCGCGCGGGCGTGTCGCGGACGGCGCTCGAACGGCGGATGCGGGCGGCGATCGGCCGCACGCCGGGGGAGGAGATCGTGCGGGTGCGGCTCAACCGCGTGAAGACGCTGCTCACGGAGACCGACCTCACGCTCGCCGAGATCGCCGGCCGCTGCGGCATGGAACACCCGCAGTACATGGCCGAATCGTTCAAGAAACAGTTCGGCGCGACGCCGGGCGCGTTTCGGGGAAAAAGGGGACATTCTGCTTTTTGATTCCCCGTCCATTCGCACCGAGCGAAGAGCAGAAAAAGCAGAATGTCCCCTTTTTTGTCCCTTTTTTGTCCCGGCTTCCGAGAGCGGCCGCCTCGGTGCCGCAAAAATGCGGAACCGCCCACGCAAAACCTGAATGCGGCCGGCGGCCCGCGGCGCTAGCATAAGGATCCTCCCTCACCAACCAAGGCAGGATCCACCATGCAGGACGTGCTGATCGTCGTGGGCGACGCCACCGAGACCGTCGACACGCTCTATCCTTATTATCGGCTCCAGGAGGCGGGCTTCCGGCCCGTCGTGATCGCGCCCGAGCGGCGGGTCTACCAGATGGTGCTCCATGAGGTGCGGCCCGGGTGGACGATCACGAAGGAGTGGGAGGGCTACCAGATCGCCGCCGACCTCGCCTTCGCCGAGGTGCGGCCCGAGGACTATCTCGGCATCTTCTATAGCGGCGGCCGGGCGCCCGAGTACATCCGCTACGACGAGGATCTCGTGAGGATGACGCGGCACTTCTTCGCGGCGAACAAGCCGGTGGCCAGCGTCTGCCACGGGGTGGAAATCCCGGCCTACGCCGACTGCGTGCGGGGCCGGCGGATGGCGACGGTGGCGAAGTGCCGCTTCGACCTCGAGGTGGCCGGCGGCATCTTCGTCGACAGTGCCTGTGTGGTCGACGGCAACCTCGTGAGCGGCCGCACCTACCGCGACAGCGGCCACTTCGTGGGCCCGTGGATCCGGCTGCTCGAGCAGGCCGCGGGGCGTTGACCAGGCTGCGTGCCGCAAACCGCACGAGACTTTCCCGGGGCGGCTGCCGCTCGCGGGCGGTCGGGCGGCGTGACGACCGGCCTTGCCTCGTGCCCCGGGCGCGGTCGATACTCTGGTTTTCCCCGGCTGAAACCGGCCGGCAGCTCCCTCCCCGAAATCCCGGCTCTCCCCAGCATCATGCCCAGCGTCCACTTTGCCGATGGCGTCGCCCGTGACTTTCCCCAAGGCACCCGCCTGGCCGAGGTGGCCGCCGAGACCGGCGCCGCGGCGGCGAAGAAGAAGCGGCCCATCGCCGCGCTTCTCGATGGCAAGGCCGTGGGGCTCGACGCGCCGCTGCCCGCCGCCGGCGAGGCCGCCGTCGAGTGGCTCGCCGCCGGCGACCCGCGGGCCCTGCCCGTGATGCGGCATTCCGCCGCCCACGTCATGGCCCGGGCCGTGATGCGGCTCTTCCCCGACGTCGAGCTCGCCTTCGGGCCCACCGTCGGCGAGGGCTTTTACTACGACATGCGGGCGGGCCGGCCGATCACCGACGACGACCTGCCGCTGATCGAGGCCGAGATGAAGAAGATCATCACGGCCGACGAGGCCTTCGAGCGGGTCGAGGTGCCGCGGGAGAAGGCCGTGGAGATCGTCCGCGACCTCAGGCAGCCGCTCAAGGTGGAGCACATCGAGACGGGCCTGGCCGAGCACCCCACGCTGTCGTTCTACCGGCAGGGGGAGTTCGTCGACCTCTGCCGCGGCCCGCACGTGACGAGCCCGGGCTGCATCGGCGCCTTCAAGCTCACGAACATCGCCGGCGCCTACTGGAAGGGGGACGCCAACAACGCCCAGCTCCAGCGGCTCTACGGCACCGCCTGGTTCACGCAGGAGGATCTCGACGCCCACCTGGCGGCGCTCGAAGAAGCCCGCCGGCGCGATCATCGGGTGCTCGGCAAGCAGCTCGACCTCTTCACCACCAGCCCGCTGGTCGGATCGGGCCTCGTGCTCTGGATGCCGAAGGGGGCGGTGCTGCGGGGCGTGCTCGAATCGTTCGTCCGCGACGAGCTGGCCGCCCGCGGCTACCAGCCGGTCTACACGCCGCACATCGGCAAGGTCGATCTCTACAAGATCTCCGGCCACTATCCCTACTACGCCGACAGCCAGTTCAAGCCGATCGTGATGAGCGACGACGAGCAGTACCTGCTCA
>JBIIYN010000415.1:0-2953 GCA_044346795.1 Pirellulales bacterium | reverse complement strand
CCCCGCCCTGCCGCCCGCAACCTGCGCCTCGCCGGTGTGCATCACCGCCTGGAGGAAGGTGCCCGTGGTGAGCACGACCGCCCGCCCGCGATACTCCGCGTCGCCACGCACGCGGACGCCCGTGACCCGCCACTTCGGCCCTCCCGCTGCGGCCATTTCCTCGACGAGCAGGTCGTCGACGGTTTCCTGCCGCAGATCGAGGCCGGGTGTCTCCTCGACGATCCGCTTCACCTCCATCTGGTAGAGCTTCTTGTCGGCCTGGGCACGAGGCCCGTGCATCGCCGGCCCCTTCGACCGATTCAGCACGCGAAACTGGATTCCCGTGGCGTCGATGGCTCGCCCCATGACGCCGCCGAGGGCATCGACCTCCCGGACGAGCTGCGCCTTGCCGACGCCGCCGATGGCCGGGTTGCAGCTCATCTGGCCGACGGTGTCGCAGTTGGTCGTGAGCAGGACGGTCGCGGCGCCGAGCCGTGCGGCGGCGCAGGCCGCCTCCACGCCGGCGTGGCCGGCTCCGATCACGATCACGTCGTAGTCGTATCGCGAGGGCATGGCTGGGATGCGGACCAGGCCGGTCCGACGCGGAGCGGAACGGGGCCGGTCATCGACGGGGGGACTTGGGCAAAGCCTCACGGCCCCGCAAAGGCCGGCCGTGCCGCTCCATCTTACCCCACTCACAGAAAGCGACCTTCCGCCAGCCCGTTTATCCGCCGCGGCGAAACTGACGAAGAACCATCCGCACCCCACCTTCGGGTGGATGGCGTGCCTTCCGTGGGGGATTCGGGTGGCGAACTGAACGACACGAGACACAAGCGGGGAGATCTGGTTTATGGCGACGCTCAGGGATATCTGTCTTGGCAAATGGCTGCGGCCATGGTGGCTGTTCGCAGCCCTGGCCCTGGTGATCGAAACGGCATCCTGCTCGAGCATGCTCCCGGCGGCCGAGCCGCCGGTCTTGCCGGCCGCGCTGACGGACGAGCCCGCGTTCGCGGCCACGAACGTCGCCTTCCGCGACGTGCCGAGCGTCGCCGAGCCGCTCTGGACCGACTACGCCCTCACCGACGCGCTCTTCTGGGGCCGCGACAACCAGGCGGCGAACGTTCCGCTGGTAGTCGACGGTGGCAGTGGTGCCACGCTGATCTCGGCCGGCGATCCGCAGTTTCCGGTGGCGGCCGGCGTGCGGGCCTTCTACGGCCAGCGCAATCCCTGCGAATGCGGCTGGGAAATCGGCTACTTTGGCGTCTACGGCATGTCGGCCACCAGCTTCACGTCGGCGACACCGCCGGCGTTCCTGCAGATGCCCGATCCGATCGGCAGCAACCTGACGGCCGACGGCGAAACCGCCACGGTGAAATACAACTCGACGATCAACAGCGCCGAAGCCAACGTCTTCAGCACCTCGCACGGCTGGCGGGACTACAGCGAAAGCTGGCTCACGGTCGACTGGCTGGCAGGTTTTCGCTATGTCGGCGTGGAAGAACAGGCGTCGATCCTCGTGGACTGCTGCGTGGTCGACGGCTCGAGGACCGTCGTGCCCTACACCGTGCGGACGCGCAACAACATGTTCGGCGGCCAGATCGGCAGCCGCGCCCGCTGGACGTGGGAACGGTGGGCCATCGAGGGCTGGGCCAAGGCCGGCCTGCTGGGCAACGCCGAAAAGCAGATGCAGGACACGCTCGTCGACTACCGGGGCTTCGTGCAACGGGGGCCGCTGTCGGCGACCGGCAGCGACGTCGGCTTCATCGGCGACTTGAACCTCTCCGTGATCTACCGGCTCACCGAGGTCTGGGGCATCCGCGCCGGCTACAACACGATCTGGATCAGCGGCCTGGCCCTGGCCCCCAACCAGTTTGACTTCGCCAGCACGAGCGTCGCCGGCACCGGCCTGAACTCCGGCGACGGCATCTTCTTGAACGGCGCCAACCTCGGTCTCGAGGCCCGCTGGTAGGAACCGCCGCCGCAGGCCGCGGGGCGATCCGCACGCATCGCCTTCACGGCCTCTGCGAACCGACCCTGACCGGCGGAGCCGGTCAGGGTCGCGTCGTTTTGCGGCTTCACGGCAAGGCCTGGCGCCTCTTCACGCGACGGCTCGGCATCCTGCCGACCGCCGCTTGGCGACCGCAGGTCGCTGGTTCTTACCCGGCCCTCCGGGCCTGGCGCCTCGGGAAACGAGGCCGGGGCGGGCACGCGAAGCGAGCCTCAGGCGCCTCGGCGAACAAGACGTTCCAAACCCACAGACGCTGTCGCCGAGCCGCCGTAGCGAGCGGAGCGTGTCCGCCCCGGCCGGCGGAGCCGCCAAGGGCACCCCAGCCAGCCCAAGCCCCCCAAACTGTCCTCCGGGGCGAATTCCTGAAAATCAAATAGTTTTCCTCGTGATTAACGGGGATTCCGAGCGGGCCGGTGGATTCCCTCCACTGACCACGCGAGGGTTGCACCGGCGAGAGGAGCTTTCGCGGGAAAGCTCTGCGAAGGAAACGGCTCGCTGACCGGCACCAAGCCGGCCTGTTCGACTCCTGGCAAGGACATACGGTCGGCGGGGCAATCGCCACACAAGGCGGACCGGCCCGTCGCCGTTGCTGAAAACTCCCATGGATTGGGTTCGATCGCACAGGTCCCGCACGCATGCGGGCAACGGCCGCAGAGGCTCCCTCGGCGGCCCGGAATGGCTGGAAAACCGACGGCTCCTCGCGGCGAGTCAGGACGACGGCACGGACGCCGTCACCTGCCCGCCCGTCACCACCCTGCCGGACGGCAGCCTCGTCCAGCAGATCGCCTGGAATGGCGTGAGCGGGCTGGCGCGGATCGACCACTGGAATGGCCGACTCGCCGCCGGCCTCGAGCCGACGGCCGCGCTTCCGGCCCTGCCGCTGCAGTCGTCCACGTGGCAGACGGTCTCGCTCGGCAACGGCTTCTTCTCGCTCACGACGCCCGGCGCGAACCGGGACGACGTGCT
>JBIIYN010000414.1:0-2956 GCA_044346795.1 Pirellulales bacterium | reverse complement strand
AAATGCGGATGGCGCAAAAGCAGATGCTTGCGCCGCGCATGATCCAGTCGATGGAGATCCTGCAACTGCCCGTGATGGCGCTCGAGGAGCGGATCGAGCAGGAGATTCAGAACAACGAGACGCTCGAAGTGGACGAGCCCGGTCTCGACGAAGCCGGCGGCGGGGCCACTGCGGCCGACGCGGCGGGTGGGCCTGCCGAAGCGGCGGCGGAGGTGTCGGCCAAGACCGTCGACGAGCGGCCACTGATCGTGGACCAGGAGCACGCCAATCAGGCCGACTTCGAGCGGTCGTACGATTGGTCGAGCGAGTATCCCGATTCCGACGACGATCGCAGCCGGCCGTCGGCGACGCAGATCGACGAGGCGGGTGACCGCTATCTCGACGCCATGGCCAACATGGCCGAGCGTCCCGAGACGCTCTCCGACCACCTCCACGACCAGCTTTCCAACTACGACCTCAACGAGGCCGAGCGGCAGGCCGCCGACAAGGTGATCTACAACCTCGACGTCAACGGCTACCTCCCCATGCCGCTCGAGGAATTGGTCGATCCCGACGGCCCGCCGGACCAGCTGCCGCAATTGCAGAAGGCTCTCGAGATCGTGCAGGGGATGGATCCGCCGGGGGTCGGCGCCCGCGATCTCCGGGAGTGTCTGCTGTTGCAGATCCGCCCCGAGATGCCGAATGTCCGGCAGCTGCGCCGCCTCGTCAGCGACCACCTCGAGGATCTCGCTGGCAACAAGCTGCCGCTGATCGCGCGGAAGACCGGCTTCTCGATCGAGCAGATCGAGGGGCTGCGGGAGCAACTGCACGGGCTGAAACCCAAGCCCGGGGCGGTCTTCACCCAGCCCTTCGTGCCCGTGGTCAAGCCGGACGTCTACGTCGATCAGCAGCCCGACGGCACCTGGAAGGTGCGGCTGGAGGAGGTCGATCTGCCGAACCTGCGGATCAGCCCGACCTATCGGGAGATGCTCCATGCCGCCGACACTCCCGCCGCCACGCGTGAATACATCAAGCGGAAGATCAACGCGGCCCAGTGGCTGATCGAGTCGATCGAGCAGCGCCGCAGCACGCTGCTCAAGACCACGCAGGCGATCGTCGACCACCAGACGCGGTTCCTGACGGACGGGCCCGAGGCCATCGAGCCGCTGAAGATGCAGCAGATCGCCGACCGCATCGGCATGCACGTGACCACCGTCAGCCGGGCCGTCGACGACAAGTGGCTGCAGACCCCGCGCGGCGTCTTTCCCCTGAGGAAGTTCTTCGTGGGGGGCACCGTGAGCGCCGACGGCGACGAGGTGGCCTGGGACGCCGTCCGGGTCAAGCTCCAGGAGATCATCGACCACGAGCCGAAGGACAAGCCCTACAGCGACGACGATCTGATCAAGATCCTGGGAAAGCAGGGGATCACCGTGGCCCGTCGCACGGTGACGAAATACCGCAAGGTGATGGACATCCCCTCCTCCCGGCAACGGCGCGACTGGAAGCTCGTCCGCGATGCCAAGCCCGTCGACGCGCCTCCCGCCACCGGGCCCGAGGCGGCCGAGTGACCGGGGTGGGATCGGTCGCCTGCGCCGACTTGTCGATTTGGAAGCCGGCCTTCTACCATGCAGCCCGTGGCGGCCGCGATGAAACGGCCGCCGACCCCGACAGGGATGGACGATGCGCTGCCCATTCTGCCGAACCGACAATGACCGTGTCATCGATTCTCGGGCGGGAGACGACGGCGCCTCCATTCGCCGGCGCCGCGAATGCGTCTCCTGCCGGCGTCGCTTCACGACCTACGAGCGGGTGGAACGCCAGCTGCTCTCGGTGGTGAAGAAGGGGGGTGACCGCGAGCCCTTCGATCGCGACAAGATCAAGCGCGGACTCGCCAAGGCCTGCTGGACGCGGCCGGTCACGGAAGACGACATCGAGGGCTTGGTGTCGGCGCTCGAGTCGGAACTCTATGGCAGCTACGAGACCGAGGTTCCCAGCGGGGTGCTCGGCGAGCGGCTGATGGAACTGCTCAAGTCGCTCGACACCGTGGCCTACGTCCGGTTCGCCAGCGTCTACCGGGAGTTCAAGGACGTGCGGGATTTCGTGGAGGAGTTGGAGCCGATCCTCGCGGAAACTTCGCCTCAGGATCGCACGTAGTCGCCAGACTGGCCGCCCGTCTTCGAGTCGAGCCGCACCTCTTCGATCGACATGCCGCGGTCGATCGACTTGCACATGTCGTAGATCGTCAGGGCCGCGGCCGTCACGGCGGTGAGCGCCTCCATCTCGACGCCGGTGCGGGCCGTCGCCCGCACGACCGCCTCGACGACGACCTCCCCCGGCTCGGCGAAGGCGAGCGACAACTCGACCGCATCGAGCGGCAGCGGGTGGCACAGTGGCACGATGTCGCTGGTGCGCTTGGCCGCCATGATGCCGGCAAGCCGCGCCGTGGCGATGGCATCGCCCTTCGCGAGTTCCCCGTCGCGGATGCGTCGGATCGTCTCCGGCAACGCCCGCAACCGGGCCGAGGCACGGGCGGTGCGAAGGGACACCGGCTTCGAGCCGACGTCGATCATGCGGATGCCGTGCGGAGTGCTCATGGCCGACATCGTAACGCACCGCGGGCCGGCGTGTCACAGACACGCCGGCCCGCGGCTTTGGGGTCGGATAGCTCCAGCCGGTGCTACACCAGCTCCTTGCGGGCGCCGATGAGCGTGCGGAGGCGTTCGGCCAGCAGGGCGACGTCGAACGGCTTCTTGAAGCTCTCGTTGACGTGGGCGCGGTCCACGGTGATCTGCGAGCCGTCGTCCGGCAGCAGGGCGATCACGATGGTGTCGACATACTCGGGATTCCGCCGCAGGTTCTGGCAGATCTGCTGGGCGTCGATGCGGCCGATCGAATAGTCCACCACGATGCAGTCGGGATGGAAGCTCTCGGCCTGGATGCCCGCCTCGAAGCCGCTGGCGGCCACCTGGATCTTGAA
>JBIIYN010000126.1:0-10487 GCA_044346795.1 Pirellulales bacterium | reverse complement strand
TGGAGCCGCCGGAGGCCGCCGGCCCGCGGCTCGGCCGACTGCATCCTCCGGCCAGCACGGATGCCGCGAGGGCAAACCCGACCAGTGTTCGTGTCATGGAGTGCATGCTGCGGTCCTCGGCAACCCTGGCCATCTGTGGGAAAAGTCATCCATGACCCGTTCAGCCGCGGAGCGGCGCGAACTCCGGGTGCAGCGGTATTGGTTGCGGCAGATTTCGCTATACTTTCAGCCGTTAGCCCGCGAGTTCCCGTTCGCAGGAGGCTGTCTCATGGCATCGGTCTTACAGTATCCTCTCGTTGCTTCGTTGGCCATCGCCGTCCTCTGCGGGGGATTGATGCAGGGGACGCCCACCCCCGCGGAAGAACCCGCGGCTCCGCCGCAGGTGCCCGGCCTGCCGGCGACGATCCCGGCGACATGGCTCACCTACCACCTCGCCCACCCCGGGCCGGGCGGGGCGATGCCCGGTGACCCGAACCCGGCCTACTTCTACAAGGGGCGGTATCACCTCCACTACATCTACAACGCGCCCAAGGGCTTCGCCTACGCGCATGTCTCGAGCCCCGACATGGTGCACTGGACGTGGCATCCCACCGTGATCGAGCCCGGGTTCACCGGCCACGGGATGTTCAGTGGCACGGGATTCTTCACGAAGGCCGGCCAACCGGCCATGATCTACCACGGCGAGGGCTCGAAGAAGAACTGGATCATGCTCGGCCTCGACGACAGCCTCGACACCTGGTC
Source organism: Pirellulales bacterium (assembly GCA_044346795.1). Classification (GTDB taxonomy): domain Bacteria; phylum Planctomycetota; class Planctomycetia; order Pirellulales; family UBA1268; genus CAMCQY01. The sequence continues at coordinate 9,746 of JBIIYN010000126.1, read as the reverse complement.
GAAGCCGATGGCCGTGGACGTGAAGGACGCCGCGGGCGAGTTGGCGACCATGCGGCACTGGGATCCCGACTGCTGGGTGATGAACGATGCCTACTACGCCCTCTCCGGCGGCCACGACCCGCCGCTCTTCACGTCGCCCGACATGAAGGAATGGCGGCTGCTCGGGCCGCTCTTTCACGAGCAGACCCAGTGGGACAAGCTCGGCGTCGGCCGGGGCGAAGACGTCTCCTGCGCCAACATGTTCAAGCTGGGCGACAAGTGGATGCTGCTGTGCATCAGCCACTCGCTCGGCGCCCGCTACTACCTCGGGGATTTTAGGGACGGAAAGTATCTGCCGGAGCGGCATGCCCTGCTCAACTGGGCCCGCTGGGATTTCTTCGCGCCGGAGTCGCTCGAGACCGCCGACGGCCGCCGCGTCGCCTGGTCGTGGTGCACGCAGGTGTTGAACGGGAAGGTGCCGCGGAAGAAGGATTTTCCGCGGCTGCTCGACCAGAAAGTCTGTCAGCAGGGCATTCAGAGCCTTCCCCGCGAGCTGCGTCTCGCGGCGGACGGGTCCCTCACGATGCGGCCGCTGCGCGAGCTCGAGAAGCTGCGGCACGACGAGCAGACGACGGGGGACGTGACGGTCAAGGGTGACGGCGTGCAGGTGCTCGACGCGATCGCGGGCGACACGCTCGAACTGGAGGTCGTGTTTGCAAATCCCAGGGGCAAGCCGCAGCCCAAGGAATACGGCGTGGTGCTCTTCTGCGACGACGCGGGAAAAAATGGCATCGAGATCGGCCATGGTGCCGGACGCACGTCGCTCACGGTGGACTACATCGAGCCGCCGTTCGAACTGGCCGAGGGAGAGGATCTCACGCTGCGGATCTTCATCGACAAGAGCATGGTGGAGGTGTTCGCCAACGACCGGCAGGCGGCGGTCGCGTGGCACGAGCCGACGCCGGAGCGGCTGCGGATCGGGCTCTACTCGCGCGGCGGCGACAGCACCGCCCGCGTGAAGGCCTGGAAGATGCGGTCGATCTACAAGCCGGCACCGTAAGAGAGCGGCTCCGGCAGGCTCACCGCCGCCCGGGGGCCCGGAAAACGAAGTGCTTCACCGCGGTTCGACGCTCCCCAGGATCTCATCGAGAGTCCGGCCGGATCGCCGCCCGCGCCCCCGCTCGATTTCATCGGCGGTCAACGGAATCTGCAGATCGGCTGGGGGCTGGCCCCGTCGCGCAGCCGCGGGCAGAAAGAGGCCGATCACGCGACCCGCGTCATCGCACAACTCGACGGTCTGCATGGCCTCGCCGAGCCGGCGACAGGTTTCTGAATCGAGCGAGTATCGAACCACAGGAGCTTCCTCGCCACCTTCGCCGTACGATACGCACGTCCACCATTTCTGTCAACGGGCGGCGATCGCGGTGGGAGGCGAACCCTGCGAAGGAACGCCGTCCGCGGGGTCACTCCGTCAGCAGATCGAGGTAGGCGTGGTAGGCGTACACGCGGTCTCGCTGCTTGCCCGTCGTCTCATGGAGCACTCCAAGCGATTCGAGAAGTTCGACGGCCTTGCGTGCCGGCGGAGCGGTGATGCCAAGCAGCGAGCTTACCCGAGGGACGGTCACGACCGGATTCGATGGCAGGCGGTCGAGCAGCTGGATGGCAGCCACGGTCGCCCGCGGATGCCCGACGACGTGGCCGCGATCGCGGGCGATACGGTCATGCACGGCCTGTGCGCTGGCAACACCGTCGTCGGCGGCGGTGGCGACGCAGTCGAGAAAGAACGAAGTCCACCCCTCCCAGTCACCCTCGGTGCGGACTCGGGCGAGGCGGGCGTAATACTCGCTCTGGCGACGCTTGAACGCCACGCTCAGATACAAGAGCGGTTGGTCGAGCAGCCCCCAATGCTCGACAAGGAGCGTGATGAGCATCCGGCCGATGCGGCCGTTGCCGTCGAGGAACGGATGGATCGTCTCGAATTGCACGTGCGCAAGACCGGCCTTGACCAGCGGCGGCAGTGGATCCTTCGAGTGGATCCACCGTTCGAGAGCGGCCAGAGCCGGGGCCACCTCGTCAGGCGGCGGTGGAACGAAGAGGGCGTTGCCTGGCCGGCTTCCGCCAATCCAGTTCTGACTGCGGCGAATCTCACCCGGGAGTTTGTCTTCTCCACGCACGCCCTGCATCAGGATGCGATGCGCATCGCAGAGCAGCCGCGTGGATAGCGGCAGGCCGGCAGGATCCGTGATCGCGGTGCGTGACCGGTTCAGTGCATCGACGTAGTTGCAGACCTCGGCGACGTCCGCCGGCCGCTGGGCGGTGCTCATAGCCTCGAAGGTGGCGACATCGCGGAACGTCGCCTGCGTGCCTTCGATCTGCGACGACAGCACGGCTTCCTTGCGAACGAAGCCGTAGAGGAACCAGCCGGGATCTGGCACCATCACGCCGGCCACGCGAAGACGGCCGATCGCGGCGAGGGCTGCGGCATGACGTTCCGCGAGTTTCTTTTCGATCACCAGCGGCGGGGCGGCCGGCGGTAACGGCCGAGGTACGAAAGCCCGGACGGTCTCTCCCTGCGTCGGTGTGACTCGGTAGCTGCCGGTTTGGCGGGCCATACAAAGAAACAGTGCTTTTCGAGTCGCGGCAACTAGGAAACGATCGCTTTTTAGATCGTAGTTCCACGAGTAGCCTGCGGCAAGCACGCGATGCTGCAGGCAGCTCACGCGATGACCGTGTACCCCGCACGCCGCGGGGCCTGGAACGCCGCGGTCGAGAGGCCTGGCCGGCGTTTCCTGGGGCAGACTGCCGCCGCATCCGGCTCCGGCAGGCTCACCGCCGCCCGGGTTCCAGCAGCTCGGCGAGCGGCAGCCTCTGGAACACCAGCTGCGCCTGGCTTCCCTCGTAGACGATGCCCACGCGGCCTGCGTCGATGCGGGTGAGGCTGGGATAGCCCGCGCCGCGTCCCTCGTCGAGCAGCAGGTGGTGCGAGGCGGGCCATGAGCAACCGTCGTCGAAACTCACCTGGACGGTGTGGTGCGTGCGTGCCGTCTGCGTGTGCGGGTTGACGAAGAGCAGCACGTGGCGGCTTTGCCCGTCTTCGGTGAGGTCGCAATGCAGCAGGCTGCCGTTGCAGTTGGGCTCGATCAGCGTGGTGCGACTGGTCGGATGCGGCCGCCATGTCCGCCCCAGGTCCTCGGTCACCGCGACGGCCCGGAATCGCTCGCGGTCATTGCGAATAGTGAGCATGATCGAGCCGTCGCCGAGCTCCGCCGCCTGGCACTCGTTGCCGCCGGTGTAGGCCGGCTCGCCGACCGTCCAGGTCGCGCCATGATCGCGGCTGACCATCACGGTCGCGAAGGAGTCGAGCTTGCCGCCGCCGAGCCGGCCCTGCACCGGCATCACCAGCGTGCCGTCCGCCAGGCAGAGCCCGGACTGCGGGGCCGGGGCGAACAGCCACCACGACTCCCGCTTGAGCGACCGCGTCAGGTTCTCCGGCTGCGACCAGGTGCGGCCGTCGTCTCGCGAGCGGACCACCATGAACTGCGCCGCCTTGCCGATATCGAAGCCCGGCTCGGAGCCGTCTTCGCGCCACTGGTGCTTGCCCGGCTTGCCGTTCATCCAGACGGCGAAGCAGAAGATTTCGCCGGTCGTGCGGTCGACCACGATGCCAGGGTCGCTGCAGCCGTTCTGCTCGGGCGGCAGCCCGCCGAACCGGCCCATGTCCATGATCAGCCGCGGCTTTTCCCACGTGCGACCGCCATCGACGCTGCGGCTGAGTCCGATGTCGATGTCCTCCTGCAGGTCGCTGGCACTGCGGTGTCGCATGTCGTAGACGGCCAGCAAGGTGCCCGCGGCGGAAGTGGTGAGCGCCGGGATGCGGTAGGTATGCACGCCGTCGGCACCGCCCCGACGCAGCGCCATGCCGATCCGCTGCCGGGAGGCGTCGTCGTCGCGCGGGGTCACCTGGCCGACTGACGTGGCGATCGACGTGCACGAGGCCCGGATCCTGTGGTCGATATCGGCCGAGTCTTTCAGCCGGCACGAGAGCCAGAAGACGTTCCGTCCCTCCGCCAGATCGAGGTCGACCGGCACCTCGACGTCCATCGTCGGCGGCACCGGATCGCCCAGCGGAGACTGCGAGGAGAAGCCCTGGCTCGTGCCCGTGGAAAACACCCGGAGGGAATCGATGTCGGCGAGGGCGTCGGTGCCGGCGAGGGAGAACCGCAGCGCCGAGACGTGCACCTTCCGGCCCGGCCCGGCCTCGAGGGCCACCCGCACGAGCGGACCGTGCTCGTTGCCGACGAGGATCGGGTGCACCGGCCGCGTGACCTGCGCGGCGAGGCCCACCGGCTCCGGTCCGGCGGCCGACGCGGGAGCCCGCGGAAGACCGAGCTGCCGCTCGGGGAGAAGACGCCCCGGTGCGACGCCGACGCGGGCCGCCCATTCGTTCCATGCCGCGGCCATCGCCCGCACACGCTCGGGGTCGCGGGCCGCGACGTCGCGGGATTCCGTCGGATCCGACGCGAGATCGTAGAGTTCGAACGCATCGGCCGGAGAGGAACCGTCGGCCGAGGCGAAGTTCTTCGTCACCAGCTTCCAGTCGCCATCCACCCAGGCGCGGTTGCCCATGTGCTCATAGCCCAGCGTTCTTGGGCGAGACGGCCCGCCCCGGCATGCCGCGAGGAGGTTCATGCCCTCGAGCCGCGGCAGCGCGTGGCCGCGATGGTCGGCGGGATACTCGCAGCCTGCCGCGGGCAAGAGCGTGGGCAGGATGTCGATGACATGCCCGTTCTGATCGATCCACCGGCCGCCGGCGATCCGGCCGCGCGGCCAACGCACGATCAGCGGGGTGCGGATGCCCCCCTCGTGGGTCTGCTGCTTGTAGAAGCGAAACGGGGTGTTGCAGGCGTCGGCCCAGCCGCCGCCGAGCGAGAGCTGGTGGCCCGGATCGGGCCCGCCCATGCCGACGAGGTCGGCGGCCGTGAGCGGAGCGTCGTGTTCAGCCCGCGGGCCGCCCCGCGCCGTCCTCGTCCAGCCGAACAGTCCGCCCTCGGCGCAGCCGCCGTTGTCGGAGAGGAAGACCACGAGCGTGTCGTCGAGGATGCCGGCGTCTTCGAGCCGCTTCACGATGCCGCCCACCGCGTCGTCGAGCCGTTCCACCGACGCGGCGTACACCGCCATCCGCCGGGCCAGGTCGGCCCGCCGGTCGGCCGGCAGCGAGTCCCAGGCGGGCACGCGGGACGACTTCCCCGGCTGCGCGTCGTCGACCACGTCGCTCGGGGGCGGCAGCGGACAGTCCTGGGCGATCGCCCCGCTGGCACGCATGCGGCGCTGCCGCTCCGCGCGGACGCGATCCCAGCCGGCTGCGTAGGTATCGACGTAGGCACTCCCACCCGCGGGTGCCGACTCGACCAGGTCACGCGGCGCCGACAGGTGGAAGTGCGGGGCATTGAACGCGACATAGAGGAAGAACGGAGCTTCGTCCGCACGGCCGAGGTGAGCGTCGAGGAACGCCACCGCGTGGTCGCCGATCGCATCGGTCGAGTAGAAGCCGGAGCTTCGCGGCGCCGGCGGCTCGACGCCTCCGGGCGACCAGAGTTTCCAGGCCGCCGCCCGCCAGTAGTCGATCGTTCCCGAGCCGATGTCGGCGGGGGCGAACACTTGGCCGAAGCCGCGGTACCACGGGGTCTGGTTTTCCTGCGCCCCGAGGTGCCATTTGCCCGCCATGGCCGTGCGGTAGCCGGCGGACGCGAGGATCTCCGGCAGGAAGATGTTGCCGTCGGGACGCGCCGGTGGTGTGCCGGCCGCCGGATCGGTCATCACCTGCTGCGGGTGGAGGCCCGAGAGCAGCGACATCCGCGTCGGGCTGCACCGGGCCGCGTTGTGAAAATTCCGAAATCGAACCCCGGACGCGGCGAGCCGATCGAGGTGGGGCGTGCGGATTTCGCCGCCGTAGCAGCCGAGGTCGGAATACCCGAGATCGTCGGCGAGGATCACGAGCAGGTTGGGACGCCGCTCCACGGCCGGGGCGGCGAAGCCGGCCGACGCGGAGGCGACGAGGAGAACCCCGAGCATGCACGGAAGCAAGGCTGCCCGCGTCATGTCATTCCTCCATCCGTGCCGGACCGATCGAGAACGAGCGCAACAGGATGCTGCCCGGTCCGTCGGGCTTGTCGGCGGCGTTTCCGGGGCTGGCCGCAAAACCGACCTCGCCCAGCGGCACCGTGCCGTCCTCGGCCATGCCGCGCTCGCTCGTCAGGATCGTGCTCTTCCGGCCGTCGGGAAGGATGCAGACCCCCGAGAGTCGCACCTTCTCGTCGCCGATGGCTTTCGAGGAGAGCGCGAGCGTGAAGGCGGCATTCGGGGGCAACGGCACGGCCGCCTCGGCGAGGATCTCCTTGTCGGCCGGTTCGGTGTAAGCCCGGCGCATCCGGCCCAGGCGGATCCGGGCCGACGGCCGGGCGGCGTCGGCCTGCCGCGAGGGCACGTCGATCTCGAGGAAATACATGCTCCGGCGCTGCGGCGCGATCCGGGTCGTCACCGCGAAGGCAGGCTCCCCCCACGCTGCGGGCGGCTTGCCGCCCGGCTCGAAGCGGACAATCGCCCGCACTTCGGTATCGCACCAGCGGCAGAGCGGACCGTACGTGGCGTTCGGCACGGTGTCGTGAAAGGCGAGCATCTCCCGCGAGTTGCGATCGCCGGGGTTGAAGATGAGGAGCCCTTCCTTGTGGTCACGCAACCCCGCCTCACCCCAGCGGTAGCGGTTGCGCCAGAGCGCCGACGCGAAGTCGCCCGCGAGCCGCGGCGGTTCGATGGCTCGGGGCGGATCGCAGCCGTCCGCCTTCACGGGCGGCATCCGGGACTCGAGCAGTTCGATGCGGAGGTCGAGAAAGACTCCGTGCGGCTTAGGCCGCGGCGGCTCGGCGCGACAGAGAAACCTCAGCCGGTCGCCGGGAGAGACGGTGAGAACCTTTTCGAACGCCTCCTCTGCGTCGCCGCGGAGCGTGCCGTTCCATGCGGCCGCGGGATCGGAAGCGAGCAGCCGGACCTGCAACGCTTCTTGGGCGGGCTGATTTCCCTGCACGCGGCCCTGCACACGGATGCGTCCGGCCACCGGTGACGTCCAGACCGCAGCCGCGGTGACGGGCTCTTCGGGAGCCGAGCCGGGCTGCAGGTAGAGACGTCCGTCCGTCCGCAGCCGATGCATCGCATGCCCGCGGACGAGCATCCACGACCAGGGGTCGCGCTCCTGGTGCACCCGCAGCGCAGGCAGACCCTCCCCGTCGTCCGCGAGGGGATAGCAAAAATCCCAGACCGGCATGCCGTTGTCGTCTGCGGCGGGCGTGCCGCCCTGTTTCGGCAGGCCGCCGGTGCTCCAGACGAAGCCGGCCGGATAGTGGGGCGGCGGCAGGATCGGGTCGAGAAATTCCTTCTGCGCGCGACCGCACGGGATGCCGTTGAAATTGTCCTGCGGGCCGACCCACGTGGCGGGCCGTTCCAACGTGTCGAAGAAGAGCCCCTCGAACCAGTTCAACAGCCCGTCGTTGTCGTCGTCTCCGTATTCACCGCAGAAGCGCGGTGCCTGTCCGGGAAAGTCCTGCTCGCGGTAGCCGCGTTCCCGTGCGTCGGTGCAAAACGCCACCAGCGAATGGTCCGGCCGCCAGGGCTTGTCGGTCACGACCTCCGGCGGGCTCAGCGTCTGGATGGTCTTGCCGTCGCGATCGATGGTGATTCGCACCGGGCCCGGCGTGAGGGGGAACGAGACCATGGACCGTCCCGCCGGGGCCTGCCGCTCACCACGGCCTTCGCAGACGATGGTGGCGGGCGCGGTCAATGCCGTCAGCACCCAGATGAAGTCGTGCTCCGGGCCGCGAAATTTCCGCGGCGAAGGGGGATGATAGAGCCGCGAAACGGCGGTGGATGGGTATTTGTAATAGATCGCCCACGCCCGGTCCTCGACGACCTCGGGGGGCTTGCCGTCCTTGAAGCCGGCCTTGAAGGCGGTCGCCTCTTCCCGCACCAGATCGTACAGACCGTAGTTGGCACTCACGGCCGGTGCCAGGGCCGAGGTTTCGCCCCAGTCGTTCCACGTGATCAGCTGCACTCCCGCGGCCTTCTCATGCGCCACCTTCCACGACCGCCGCCAAGTCGCGTCGGCGACCGGCGCGTGCGTCATGTGCATCGGGCTATGGAACTGAAAGCTGATCGGCGCGAAATAGAGCTTACGCTGCCCGCGGCAGATGTCTCCCCAGAATTCGGAAAGAGTCAATTGCTCTGAGGAAGATGTGACCATGAACGGGCACAGGCCGTCGAAGCCGCCGGCCAGCAGGGCCTCCAACCGCGCCCGCTCCGCGTCGGAGGGTTTTGTTTCCTGCGGTTGATAGAGGATCAGCGTGGGCGTGCCCAGCCGGGCCTCGATGTCGCGGCGTTTGGCGACCATGCTTTCCACGGTGCGATCGTCGCCCCAATTGCCACCGTAGCTGAGCAGGAGCAGTCTGCCGTCCACGCGCAAGAGGGCGTCGAGTTCCCGATCGGCCTCGAGGAGTCGCCGCATGGATTCCACCCACTTGTCGTAATTCCCGCCCCGCTCGCCGCCGCCGCTGCAGAACGTGATCTTGAACCCGGTGCCCTTGGCCGCCCGCATGTATTCGAGCACGCGGCCGTCACCGCCGGGCAAGCCGCCGTAGAAGGCGAATGCATCCACGCCGGCACGCTTGGCGACGGCGACTTCCCAGGCGACCTCCTCGGACAGCGAGCGGCTGCCTGCGTCGTACAGATTGCCGATCGCCCGGTCACGCACCCGGCCGCCGATCTCCGCCCATGCGCTTCCCGGCCGGACGCGCGGCGGCGTCGGGGTGTTGCGTCCGAACGTGTCCTGCCCGCCCGCCTTGGTCGGGGGCTCGGCATTCATGTGATGGGCGATCACGAGCCTCGGAAAGCCCTCCGCCGCGGCGCACCGCCCGCCGTGGCCGGCCGCGGCCGTCAGGGCGAGCATGGTGATCGCATGAAGCGCGAGAGACATGGGGAACCCGCGAGACACAGGGCATACCGTGGAAAATCGGGCCGTCATCGCTGTTGGCTCCGGAGGAGTTTCTCGTGGCCCTTTGCGGAGACGACCAGCCGCGCTCCGACGTAACAGAAGCCGGGATACCCCTCGGAATTGAACTCCCGGTCACGTCCCCGCTGGGAATGGTTGTAGTAATCCCAGGTGCCGCCGCGCATGGCGCGGGAATGCGACGGCCGCTGTTCGAGCGGGTTGGTCCGCGACTCGGCGGAGTACGGCTGGTAGGTGTCGGCGCACCACTCGCCGACGTTGCCGGCCAGATCCATCACGCCGTCACGGCTGGCGCCGGCCGGATAGCCACCCACCACCATCGCGCCCTGCTCGACGCTGCTGCGCAGGTGGGGATCGATGGCGGTGACGGCCGTGCTCCCGACGAAATTTCCATGAACGCCCGGTCTCGGCTCCTCGTTGCCCCACGGGTAGGTGCGGCCCTCGCCGCGGCCCGTGGCCACGTATTCCCATTCGGCCTCTGTCGGCATGCGGAAGCCGTCGGACTCGGGAACGACCGCGAAGCTCTTCTCGTCGTACACCGGCTGCAAGCCGTTCTCCTTCGAGAGCCAGTTGCAGTAGAGGGCGATGTCGCGCCAACTCACGTAGACGACAGGCTCACGGTCGCGCCACGAGAGACCATCGCGATACTGGCGATGCGTCGGGTCGAAGCGCTCGTATTCTTCGTTCGTGAGTTCGTGGCGGGCCATGGCGAAGG
>JBIIYN010000413.1:0-2975 GCA_044346795.1 Pirellulales bacterium | reverse complement strand
GCTCTCGGCATCCGGCCAGTTCAAAACGAGCACCTGGCAGGATCTCACGATCAACGCTGGAACACCGTCGGCGGGTACCATCGGCGTGTTGTTGAGCGGGGCGACCGGGCCTGCGTTGAATGCGGTGACTCTCTCCAACTCGAACGTGACGAATTACCAAACCGGCATCTCGGCGGCCAGAACGTTGGCCAGGACACGGATTCAAAGCGTGACCGTGAGCAATAGTTCGCTCTACGGGTTGAGCCTCGCTGCCGCCACTGGCCTGAGCGTGTCCGGCCTCCAGGTCAATAACATGACCAGCAACGCCTCGGGAACGGCGGGCATTTACGCCACCGGCTTCTGCACGGGCTCCACGATAACGGGTACGAGTTTCGGCGCATTCTTCGCGAACAAAAACCTCGACGTGACGCGGGCTCGGAACCTCGTGATCAATTGATTGCTGGTACCGGATACACCGAACCACTGATTGAGTTGCACCACACCCAGACTGAGAGTCTGGGTGTGGTTTCTTTTCAGCGGGCAGGTCGGTTTGACTGAGCCGTCACCTGTAGAAAGTTGGGGATTGTCCCGGTCGCTCATGCTCCATTGCAAACGGTCGGGCCGGGCTGCGTGGGATCGAAAGGCAGTCGCTTCATGGACGTCGTCATTCTCTGCGGTGGTCAGGGCGCGCGGATGCGCGAGGAGACCGAGTATCGCCCCAAGCCGATGGTGGAGGTGGGCGGCCGGCCGCTGCTCTGGCACATCATGCGGCTCTTCGGCCACCACGGGCTCAATCGCTTCGTGCTCTGCCTCGGCTACAAGGGGAGCATGATCAAGGACTACTTCCTCAACTACGAGGCGATGACGCAGGACTGCACCGTGGCCGTCGGGGGCCGGCGGCAGGTGTGGTATCACGGCAACCACGAGCCGTTCGACTTCGAGGTGACGCTCGCCGACACGGGCGTGGAGACCAACACCGGCGGCCGCGTGAAACGCGTGGAACACCACCTGAAGGGCGACACGTTCCTGGCGACCTACGGCGACGGCCTCGCCGACGTCGACATCACCAAGCTTGTCGCTTTCCACCGCTCCCACGGCAAACTGGCCACCGTGACGACCGTCCAGCCCGTGTCACGGTTCGGCATGACCGTGCTCGACGAACACTCGCGGGTGACGAGCTTCTCCGAGAAGCCGAAGGTGGAGGGCTGGATAAGTGCTGGATTTTTCGTCTTCAACCGTCGGATTTTTGATTATCTCGACGGTGGCGATTCACTGATCCTCGAGAAGGAGCCGCTCGAACGGCTGGCCGCCGAGGGCCAGCTCATGGCCTACAAGCACGACGGCTTTTTCTTCCCGGTGGACACCTACCGCGACTACCTCTACGTCAACGAGCTGTGGAAAGAAGGCGCAGCCGCCTGGAAGGTGTGGTGATGGATCGCGGCGACGGCCTGGAGAGCCTGCGCGGCAGGCGTGTCTTCGTGACGGGGCACACGGGCTTCAAGGGGGCGTGGCTGCTCCTGTTGCTCGACCGCCTCGGCTGCCGAACGACCGGCTACGCGCTCGAGCCGCCCACCACGCCGTCGCTCTTCGCGGCCGCCGGTCTCGTCGACCTGGTTGAGACCCACCACGTGGCCGACATTCGCGATGCCGCCCGCCTGGCCGCCGCCGTGCGCCAGGCCGAGCCGGATGTCGTCTTGCACCTCGCCGCGCAGCCCCTCGTGCGGCTCTCGCACCGCGAGCCGCTCGACACCTTTTCCACCAACGTCGTCGGCACGGCGGCGCTGCTCGACGCCGTCCGCCAGCGCGGCAAGCCCTGCGTGCTGATTGCAGTCACCAGCGACAAGTGCTACGAGCCCCATGCCTCGGGAAAGCCGCACGACGAGGGCGATCGGCTGGGGGGCCACGATCCCTACAGCGCGAGCAAGGGCGCCGCGGAACTCGTGGCCGCGGCCTACCGCCGGAGCTACTTTCCGCCGGCCCGGCTCGCCGAGCACGGCGTGCAGCTGGCCACCGTCCGGGCCGGCAACGTCATCGGCGGGGGCGACTGGGCGGCCGACCGGATCGTCACCGACATCGTGCGGCACCTCGCTGCCGGCAGGCCCGTGCCCGTGCGGAATCCCGCGGCGGTGCGGCCGTGGCAGCACGTGCTCGAGCCGCTGACTGGCTATCTCACGCTCGCCGCCGCGATGCTCGCCGAGCCCGGAGCGACATGGTGCGCCGGCTGGAATTTCGGGCCGGCGGCCGAAGGGGACGTGACCGTGCGCGAACTCGCCGAACTCTTCATCGAGGCCTGGGGGATGGGCTCGTGGGAAGACCACCACGATCCGCGGGCCCCGATCGAGACCCACGTGCTCCGCCTCGCCATCGACAAGGCGGTTGCCGGGCTGCCGTGGCGGCCGCGGCTCTCGGCCCGCGACGCGATCCTGCGGACGGCGGCCTGGTTTCGGGCGTTTGGTGCCGACCCCACGACCGCCCGCGGTCTCTGCCTGGCCGACATCGAGGCCTATGAACAGGCCCGCGAACAGCCCCGTGAACAGCCCGGACAAACAGGCCACGCACGGCCGGGAGCCCACGCATGAACCACCCCAAGCCAGCCGCCGCCTCCGGCCGCACGGCGCAGACCATCCGCGACGAGATTCGGGTGCTCGTGGCCGAATACTGCCGGCTGGCGTTTCCCGACCGGCCGTTCGAGCCAGGCCAGACCGTGCCCGTGGCGGGCCGCGTGTTCGACGCCAAGGAGGTCGAGCACCTCGTCGACAGCTCCCTCGACTTCTGGCTGACGACGGGTCGATTCGCGGAGGAGTTCGAGAAGCGGTTCGCCGCCCGCGTGGGCACGCGATGCGCGAGCCTTGTGAACTCTGGGTCGAGCGCCAATCTCGTCGCGCTCACGGCGCTCACCTCGCACAAGCTCCTCGCCGAGCAGCTTTCGCCCGGCGACGAGGTGATCACGGTGGCCGCGGGATTTCCCACGACCGTCAACCCGATCCTGCAAAACA
>JBIIYN010000412.1:0-2977 GCA_044346795.1 Pirellulales bacterium | reverse complement strand
GCTGGCGACCGACACCAGCCGCACGTTGACGGCCTCGTTTGTCGCCCTGCAGTTCTTCGGGGGCGATTCCGGTGGTTCCGAGCAATGCCCCGGCGTGGGCGAGAGAGCACGGAACAAAGACCTCGCCAGCGGACCTCGCTAGAGCAAATCCACGATAACTGTAGCGATATGACGGTAAACCACGTGAGATAGGCGAAGGGGTCGGCGAAAGCTCGAGGAGCTTTGGGCCGCCCCGGCCCACGCGACGAGACTTTTGCCGCCCCGAAGCCGGTGCTACACCAAAGTCGAATGCGCTCTAGCGGATCGCGACACACACAAGACGCCCCGGCTACTTAATTCGCGTCGTTTGCAAAAATAACCGCCTGCTCCTAAATTAAGCCCCGGGGAAATGAGGTGCCGATGCCCGAGATTGATTTTCAGACGACAAAGAAACGCTGCGGCTCGCCGTCACACCGGGCGAACACCCCGCTTCTCCGCAGGCTGAACGAGCGTCGGGTGCTGGATGCGATCCTGGCCCACGGTCCCCTGTCGCGAACCGCTCTGCGGCAGGCGGCGATGATGACGGGGCCGACTGTGACCCGCGCGACCGAGGCGCTGCTCCGCGCGGGACTGCTCGAGGAACTCGACTCCGCGCAGACTCCCGGCCGGCTCGGTCGGCCTGAAAGGCGACTACGGCTCGCGTCGCGGGCCACGGAAGTCATCGGCGTCGTGATAGACGCCCGCCGCTGCACGGTCGTGCCTGCCGGCCTCGATGGCCGTCACGTCGAATCGGTCGCGATCCGCTTCGCGACGCCCGGCAGCTATGCCGAACTCATGGCGATGCTCGAGCGAATCTGTCGCGAAGCCGGTGCCACGGGCGTGCGCGGCATCGGCATCTCGGTGCCGGGGCTCGTCAGCAACCGCCTCGACGAGGTGGTGTTTTCGCCCAATCTCCACCTGCTCGACCGCCAGGCCCCCGCCCGCGACCTCGAGCGGCGGCTCGGCGTGCCGTGTCGGATGTTCCAGGAGTCGCATGCCCTGTGCCTCGGCGAATCGATGTTCGGCGCGGCGGCCGGACTGAGCGACTTTGCCATGCTCGACGTGAGCACCGGGCTTGGCCTCGGCGTGATGAGTGGCGGCCGGCTGCTGACCGGCTCGAGCGGCCTGGCCGGCGAACTCGGCCATCTCCGGATCGATCCGGCGGGGGAACGTTGCGGCTGCGGCAACCGCGGCTGTCTCGAGACGCTCGCGACCGATTCGGCCCTGGCCCGGCTCGTGTCCGAGGCCATCGGGCGACCGGTGGCGGCCGACGAGGCGATCGCCGGGCTTCGCGACGGGACGATCCATGCCGCCGCTGCGCTCGATCGCGTGATCGATGCGTTGGCCGTCGCGGTGTCGGCCGTGGTCAACATCTTCAACCCGGCGACGCTGTTCGTGCACGGCGGCCTGTTCGCGGTTGCCGACGACGTCTTCCCGAGACTGCTCGACCGGGTGAAGCATGCGTCGCTCACGCCATCGCTGGCCGACTGCCGGATCGTGCAGGCGCGGGGGAGCAAGCGGACCGGAGCGCTCGCCGCGATCATCGAGCATGTGACCGACGCGGCCGTGCCCCGCCTGGGGCGTCTCTCATGATCACCGTGCCGCGCGACGCGGATGTCAGGATCACCTGGGCGACGGCCGCCGCCTGTCTCCTCGCCGCATGCGGCGCGTCGCGGACACGCGGCGACGACCAGACCGCATTTTTCGAGAACCGGATTCGACCGTTGCTCGAGCGGGCGTGCGTCGAATGCCACTCGGGCGACGATGCCTCCGGAGGCGTGCGGTTCACCGACCGCGCCGGATGGGCCGACGCGGGGGTCGTGGAGCCGGGGCGGCCCGAGTCGAGCCGGCTGCTTGAAGTCGTCCGGTCGGAAGACCCGGATGAGCGGATGCCGCCGCCGGACTCCGGACAGACGGTGTCGGCCTCCGAAATTCGAGATATCGAGGCCTGGATCGCCGCCGGCGCGCATGACCCGCGGGAGAGCGGCAAGGTCGCGCACAAGGGCCCGAAGCTCCGCAGCAGGGTCTTCGAAATCACCGCAGAAGACAGGGCGTGGTGGGCGTTTCAGCCGCTCACCGTGCCTGAGTTCACGGCCGCCGATGCCACGCTGCCTGCGAGCAACAAGATCGACCTGCTCGTGCGGCGCGGCATCGCCACGCTGCCGGTCCCGGAGCCATCGGCCGACCCCACGGCCGCGGATGGCCGGTCATGGGCCGGCGGCCTCCCGAGCCGGCCGGCGACGCCCCGCGAGCTCGTGAGGCGGCTGTTCTTCGATCTGTGGGGCCTCGCGCCCCAGCCCGAGGCCGTCGCGGCGCTCGCGGCCGACCCGTCTGATGCGGCCTGGGCCCGACTCGTCGACGAGACGCTCACGTCATGCCACTACGGCGAGCGGCAGGCGCAGCACTGGCTCGACTGGGTGCGGTATGCCGAGACCAATGGCTACGAACGCGACGGCGACAAGCCGAACGCGTGGCGGTATCGCGACTACGTCATCCGGTCGTTCGCTTCGGACAAGCCCTACGATCGCTTCCTGGTCGAACAAATCGCCGGAGACGAGTGGGCGGCGACACCGGGCTCACCAGCAGCGGAACACGACCCCGAGGCGTGGCGCGACGCGATCATCGCCACCGGCTTTCTCCGGCTGCACCAATGGGATGACGAGCCGGCCAGCTCCGACCAGGCGGAACTGGACGATGCCGACGATGTGCTTGTGACGCTCTCGTCGGCGTTCCTCGGGCTGACGGTGGGCTGCGCCCGCTGCCACGACCACAAGTACGACCCGCTGAGCCAGCGCGACTACTACTCGTTGCTTTCGTTCCTGCGCGGCATCGACCCCTACGGCCGGCCGAAAAAAGGCGGCGGAGGCAGGGGCACCGGTCAGATCGAGCAGATCATCGGGGCGACCCCGGATGCGACCCCCCGACAGGAGCGGGCGCTCGCGGCCGTGGAGCTGCCGCA
>JBIIYN010000125.1:0-10533 GCA_044346795.1 Pirellulales bacterium | reverse complement strand
GGGGCCGACGGCACGCTTTCGGGGCCGAAGCCGCCGGCCGGTGCGCGGGCCTATTTTTTCACCGCCATCACGCCCGCCGGGCTCGCGGTGAGTTCGCCGGCGGTCGTCGTGCCCGACCGCTGACCGCCGGCTCTTGCGACGGGCCGGCCATGACCTATCATCCGGCCATGAACATCAAAATCGCGGTTCTGCCCGGCGACTACATCGGCCCCGAGGTCATGGCCGTCGCCCTGCCGGTCCTCGAGGCCGTCCTGCGGAAGTCGGGCCACGGGCTCGAGCACTCCACCCACGACGTCGGCGGCTCGGGCATCGACCGGCACGGCAAGGCCCTGCCCGACTCCACCCTCGCGGCCTGCCGCGCGGCCGACGCGATCCTCTTCGGCTCGGTCGGCGGACCGAAGTGGGAGAAGCTGCCGCCGCAGGAGCAGCCGGAGCGGGCGTCGCTGTTGCCGCTGCGGAAGCACTTTCGCCTCTTCGCGAACGTGCGGCCCGGCCTGCTCCTGAAAAACCTTCTCGACACCTCGCCGCTGCGACCCGACCGGATTCCAAACGGTGTCGACATGGTCTGCATCCGCGAACTCACCGGCGGCCTCTACTTCGGCGCGAAGTCGACGCGGGAGATCGAGGGGGGCGACGTCGAGGCGATCGACACGATGGTCTACCGACGTTCGGAGATCGAGCGGATCACCGACGTCGCGATCGCCACCGCCCGGGCACGGCGGCGGCACGTCACGCTCGTCGACAAGGCCAACGTGCTGGAGACCTCCGTGCTCTGGCGGAAGGTGGTGGGCGAGCGGATCAAGGCGGTCGCCCCCGACATCACGCTGGCGACGATGTACATCGACAACGCCGCGATGCAGCTCGTGCTGCGGCCCGCGCAGTTCGACGTCGTGCTCACCGAAAACATGTTCGGCGACATCCTCTCCGACGAGATGGCGGTGATCTGCGGGTCACTGGGAATGATGGCCTCGGCCTCGCTGGGGCTCGACGAGAACCGCCACGGCCGGCCGTACGGGCTCTACGAGCCCTCCGGCGGCACGGCGCCCGACATCGCCGGACAGGACAAGGCCAACCCGTGTGCTCAAGTGCTGTCGGCCGCGCTCATGCTGCGCCATTCGTTCGGCCTCGAGGCCGAGGCGCGGTCGATCGAGTCGGCCGTGGAGCGGACGGTGGCCGACGGCATCCGCACCGCCGACATCGCCGGCGGCGGGCCGGCCGTGGGCACGAGGGCGATGGGCGAGGCCATCCTCGCCCGACTGTGATGTGATAAACCCAGAAGACGGAGGCGAAGGGGTCGGCGAAAGCTCGAGGAGCATTGGGCTATCCTGCCCACGCGACGAGACTTTTGCCGCCCCGAAGCCGGTGCTCGACCGAAGGCGAATGTTATTTCATCTTGCCGAGTCTTCCGCCGATCGATCAATTTCGCCGTCACTCGCGGTAGGCCTTCGGGCTGCGGCCCACCCAGCGCTTGAACACGCGGGAGAACACCGACGCGTCGTCGAAGCCGACCTGCCGGGCGATCGTCTCGACCTTGTCGGTCGTGGCCGTGAGCAGCCGACAGGCCTCCTCGATCCGCAGCGACGTGAGATGCTGCATCGGGCTGCGGCCGAGCGAACGCAGGCAGACGCGGCGGAACTGCTCCTTGCTCGCCCGATAGCGGGAGGCCAGCGTCGCGAGCGTCCACTCGGCGGCGAGATCGCCGGCCACCTCCTGCCAGACCGCCCAGAGGCGGTCGTCCACGCCCCAGGGCTGCGCGATCCGGCGGGCCTCGCCATGGGCCAGTTCCACCCAATGGTGCACGAGCCGCGGATTCCTCTCGGCCGTCCACTCGGCCTGCAATCCGGAGATGATCCTCCACAGGCCGTCGGCGGCGGATTTCACCCGCACGGGCGAGGCGGCCGAGACGACGGGCCGCACCTGCTCCGGCTCGTCGTAACGGATCCACGCGAACCGCCAGCGCGGCCCCCGCACCGCATGGAACGCGTTGAGCACCCGCGGCGGCGCCAGGCAGGCCACGCCCGCCCGGCTCGCCTGCCAGCGGCCGTCGAGGAGGATCCTTCCGCTGCCTTCGTGGCAGACCATGACGAAGCTGCCGGACGGGGCGAGACGCACGCGGCGATACGGCACCACGGCATCGGTGAGGCCCAGGTGCAGGATGCGATGCACCGCGAGTTCGGCGCAGTCGGCCCGGGTGAGCGACCAGTGCCTGGTGCCGGGCCCGTCGATCGTCGTTTCGGTCAGGTCGAGGTGGATTTCGGTCATGGACCGCGCTGCCGCCGGAGCCTACGCTGAATGGGGTCGCCCCGTTGTATACCTCCCGAGATCGCGAGATGCCGAATCCCTGGACGGGCCGAGGAAATCCCTACACGCGGGCCGAGGTGCTCGACCGGCTCCACGCCACGCTGCGGGCCGGCAAGCCGATCATCGCCGCCGGTGCCGGCACGGGCATCAGCGCAAAGTTCCTCGAGAAGGGGGGCGTGGACCTGATCATCATCTACAACTCCGGCCGGTTCCGCATGGCCGGCCACGGCTCGACCGCCGGGCTCATGGCCTACGGCGACGCCAACGCCGTCGCCATGGAGATCGGCGAGCACGAGGTGCTCCCCATCGTCGAGGAGGTGCCGGTGATCTGCGGCGTGCACGCGACCGATCCGCGGCGCCGGATGTGGCACTGGCTGGGTCGCGTCAAGGAGATGGGCTTCTCTGGCGTGAACAACTTCCCCACCCACTGCATCGTCGACGGGCAGTTCCGGCAGATCCTCGAGGAGACCGGGATGAGCTTCCAGAAGGAGGTCGAGATGATCGCCCTCGCCCGGCGGATGGACCTGTTCACGATCGTCTACGTGGGCACGCCAGACGAGGCCCGTGCGATGACGAAGGCCGGGGCCGACGTCGTGATCGCCCACGTCGGCACGACCGTGGGCGGCTCGATCGGCGTGACGACCGCCACCTGCTCGCTCGAGGACGCGGCGGCGCGGGTGCAGGGGATCGCCCGGGCGGCGCTCGACGAACGGGGCGACGTGATCTGCCTCTCGCACGGCGGCCCGATCTGCACGCCCGAGGATGCCGCCTACGTCAACGAACACACCGACGTGGTCGGGTTCGTCGGTGCCTCGAGCCTCGAGCGACTCGCCTTCGAACGTTCGCTCCCCGAACTGGCGCGGCAGTTCAAGAACATCCCGCTTGATAAGGGTTTTGGCAAGGGTTTTGGCGAACGTCTTGGCAGGCGGCCGTGACCGCCCGCCTGACCGCTTGATGAAGGACCACCCATGGCGACGATCGCAGTCCTCGGCACGCTCGACACGAAGGGCCGCGAGCATGCGTTCGTGGCGGAGCGGATCCGCGCGCGGGGGCATGCCACGGTCCTGATCGACGTGGGCACCGGCGGAGAGCCCGCGGTCACCCCTGACGTTCCGCGGATGGAAGTGGCGGCCGCGGCCGGCATCGACCTCGCCGCGCTCCTCGCCCGCCGCGACCGCGGCGAATGCGTCGCGGCGATGACGCAGGCGGCGCCCCGGCTGCTCGAGCGGCTCCTTTCCGAGGGCCGGATCCAGGGCGTGATCGCGCTCGGCGGCGGCGGCGGCACGGCGATCGCATCGGCCGCCATGAGACCCCTGCCGATCGGGTTCCCGAAGCTCATCGTCTCCACGCTCGCCAGCGGCAACACCGCCCACTATGTCGGCACCTCCGACATCGCGATGATGCCGGCGATCGTCGACGTGCAGGGGCTCAACCGCATCTCGCGGACGATCCTCGCCCGGGCGGCCGGGGCGATCTGCGGCATGGTCGAGGCCGACGTCGCCGTCGGTGACGAAAAGCCGCTCGTCGTCGCGAGCATGTTCGGCAACACGACCAAGTGCATCGAGGCGGCGGTGCCGCTGCTCGAGCAGGCGGGCTACGAGGTGCTCGTGTTCGCCGCCACCGGCACGGGCGGCCGGGCGATGGAGGCGCTGATCGCCAGCGGCCTCGTGGCCGGCGTGCTCGACATCACGACCACCGAACTCGCCGACGAACTCTTCGGCGGCGTGCTGACGGCCGGTCCCGAGCGGCTCGACGCGGCGGCAAGGCACGGCGTGCCGGCCATCGTCACCCCCGGCTGCCTCGACATGGTGAACTTCGGCGAGCCCGCCTCCGTGCCCGAGCGGTTCGCGGGCCGCACCTTCTACGCCCACAACCCGCAGGTCACGCTCATGCGGACGACGCCGCAAGAGTGCACCGCGCTCGGCCGCCTCCTCGCCACGAAGGTGAACGCCTCCCGCGGGCCGGTGACGGTGCTCATCCCGCGGCAGGGCATCAGCGTCGTCAGCGCCGCCGGCGGCCCCTTCCGGGATCAGCACGCCGATGCCGCGCTCTTCGGCGCGATCGAATCCGGTCTCCGGCCCGACATCCCGTGCGTTGCGTTGGACTGCGAGATCAACGATCCCGCATTCGCCAAGGCCTGCGTCGACGCGCTGCTCGCCAACATCCGCACCCTTTCTCGAGGAGTTTCCCCATGCCACACGTGAAGCATTACGGCGTCTTCCAGTTCAAGCCCGAGATCTCGTCCGCCCAGATCGCGACCTGCTTCCGCGAGATGGCGGGCATGGTGGGAAAGATTCCGGGCCTCCTCGACTTCGCCCACGGCCCCTACGACAGCCCCGAAGGCCTCAACGACGGCTTCACGCACGGCTTCATCATGACCTTCGCGAGTCCCACGGATCGCGACACCTACCTGCCGCACCCGGAGCACGAGCGGGTGAAGGCGATCGTGGTGCCGTGCCTCGCCCGCGTGATCGTGTTCGACTTCGCCATGCCCATAGCCTGACTCCAGGAGATCGAGCGATGCTGATTTTGCCGTGTTGGTGCTATGCCGGCTCGGGGGCGGCAAAAGTCTCGTCGCGTGGGCCGCGGCGGCCCAATGCTCCTCGAGCGTTCGCCGACCCCCGAGCCTCGCGTCTGGGTTTTGTCATCATCTGTATCGCCTTCTCCCTCGCCGCCCAAGCCGAGGAGACGGGGCCGCTGTCGGCGCAGGACGAGGCCGCGCACTTCACGCTGGCCGATGGCTTCACCGCCGAACTCGTGCTCGAGGAGAGCACCGATCCGACCGATCCGTATGGCAAGTTCGTGGCGCTGGCATTCGACTCCCACGGCCGGCTCTGGACCACCACCGCGGTCGAATATCCGATCGACGCCAACGAGAGCCCGGAGGCTTCGCGGCGGCTCTTCGCATCGGGAGGCCGCGACAAGGTGCTGGTGATCGACGCGCCATGGGCCAAAAAGCCCTCGGCACGAATTTTTGCCGACGGCCTGGCGATGCCGCTCGGGGTTCTGCCCTACCGTGACGGCGCGTTCGTCCAATACGGCAGCGAGATCCGGTTCTACCGCGATGCGAACGGCGACGGCCGGGCCGACGGCCACACCACGGTGCTCGAGGGCTTCGGCGTCGAGGATTCGCACCTCTTCCCGCACCAGTTCACGCGGGCTCCCGGGGGCTGGATCCTCATGGCCCAGGGGCTCTTCAACAGGTCGCTCGTGAGGCGGCCCGGTGGGATGCCGTTTGCCGACGGCACCACGGAGGTGCGGTTCGACGCCTGCAAGCTCGGCCGGTTTCGGGCCGACGGCTCGGCCTTCGAGCCGCTCACGGCCGGCCCCAACAACATCTGGGGCCTCACGATCTCGCGGACGGGCGAGACCTGGATCCAGGAGGCCAACGACATGGGCTATCCCATCATCCCCTACGAGCCGGCGATCCACCCGACGACCGGATCGGGCGACCGCCTGCGTCCCGACCAGCCCCTCATGCCGCCGCCGCTCGCGCCGCCGCAGATGGGCGGCACCGGCTTGAGCGGCCTCGCGCTCGCCGACGATCTCGACGGCTGGCCCGCCCCCTGGGGCATCGGCGGCCAGGCGACTCCGTCCGAGCGGATCTTCTATGTCGCCAACCCGATCACTTCGTCGCTCCAATCGATCATCGCCACACGATCCGGCGACCGCCACACGTATCGCAAGGGCCCCGACCTGCTCACGAGCACCGACCGGTCGTTTCGCCCGGTCGCCATCCAGTTCGGGCCGGACGGCTGCCTCTACGTGGTCGACTGGTACAACAAGATCATCTCGCACAACGAGGTGCCGCGGAACCATCCCGATCGCGATCGGATCCGCGGCCGCATCTGGCGGATTCGCCACGCCTCGCAATCGCCGCGAGAACCGGTCGCAATCGCGAATGTGGCGACGGACGATCTTCCCCGGCACCTCGGTGCGCCGAACGCCCGGATCGCCGACCTCGCCTGGCAGGAGATCGTCGATCGTGATGCGCGGTCGCTCGTTCCGCGGCTCGAGCGGCTCGTCGCCGATGCGACGGCCCCGGCCGACGCCCGCGCCGGGGCCCTCTGGGCCCTCGAAGGGCTCGGCGTCGCCGCGTCGCCGCTGCTCGCGGCGCCGGCCGCGGATTCCTCGGCCGACCTGCGGCACGAGGGGATCCGCATCGCAGCCACGGCCTGCTCGGAGTCCGATTTCCGCAGGCTCGCAGCACCGCTCGTCGATGATCCGGCACCGCGGGTGCGGGCGGCGCTCGGCGATGCCCTGCGGCGGGTGCCGGCCACCGAGTCCGACACGCTCCTTCTCATGATGCGGCTCGGCCGCGGCCGGACGACGGGCGATGCGTGGACGGCCTACGACCGTGACTTCGAGCGGTGTCTCGCCCGCTGGGCGCTCGAAAAGCATGCCGGCGCGGTCGCCGCGGTGCTCGATTCTCCGGCGGGGAAGGCACTGCCGATCGAGAACCGAATCCTGGCGACGCTCGCCCTCGACCCGCGGACGGCGGCCCAGCGGCTCGCCGAAATGCTTCCGTCGGTGGGCCGGCCGCTCGACGAAGAGGAGATCCGGGTGCTCGCGTCGCAGGCCGACGAGCCGGCCATCGCGGCCGCGCTCGGCCGGCTCACCCTTGATCCGAGAGCCCGCTCCGCAACGCTCCGCACCCTGCTCAAACTCCGCACGTCTCTCAAGGGCGAAGCCATTGAGCCGATCGTGGCCCGGGCGACGGTCGAATTGCTCACGAACCCGGCGAGCGAGGCCGACTCGCTCCTCGCCCTCGAACTCGCGGGCAGTTTCAGGATTTCCGCGGTCGAGCCGCCGGTGGTGGAAGTCTGCCGCACGGCGTCGACCGGCCCGCTGCGGCAGGCGGCCATCCGCGCGATCCGCGAGATGGCCTCGCTTTCGAGCGCGAGCGGCCGTCGGCTCCTGGAGCAGGCCGCGGACGACCCGCGGTTCCGCGCCGACGTGCTCGATGCCTGGGCACACTCGCGTGACCCGGCGGCCTGCGCGGCGCTCGTCGGAGACTGGGATCGACTCGGCTACGAGGAACGTCGGGCCGTGGCGGCGTCGCTCGCTCGGCATCGGGAAGGGGCGGCGGCGCTCATCGCCGCGTTCGCCGCGGATACCATCGACGCGACGACCCTGCCACTGTCGGTTCTTTTCGACATGCGTGCGGTGCTGCCGCAGGATCCTGCACTCGAACAACTCTGGAAAACCGTCGTCGCGGGCGCGCCGCAGGTGCTGCGGCTCACCGGGCAGGATCGCGATGCGGCGGCGCAGATTGCGCTCGAGGGACCGTTCACCGTGGAGGCCTGGGTGAACCTCGAGGCCCCGGTCGGCAGCGAGGACAGCCTGTTGGCGAAGAGCGGGCTCATCGACATGAACTTCCATGCCGGCACGTTCCGCGTCTGGACGATGGGCCGCGATGTCGTCGTGGCGCAGTCCAAGACCACGCCCGACACGTGGACGCACTATGCCGTGACCCGCGACGCCGAGGGCACGTTTCGCATCTACGTGGACGGTGAGCTCGACGCCGTAAGCACGACCCGCGAGATGATCTCCTACGCCGGCCTGCGGATCGGCGCGAGCATCGCCCGCGGCGGCACGAGCGGCCGGGTGGCGGAGTTTCGCGTCTGGAACACGGCCCGCACGGCCGACGAAATCCGCGCCGACTTCGATCGCAGTTATGGCGACGGCGACAGGCCGCCGAGCCTCGCCTCGTTCCACGGCGGCACGTCGTGGGGCGACCTTGGCGGGGGCGCCCGCGTCGAACCGGCACTCGACGCCCCGCGGCTCGTGACGTCCGCCGCACTGGCCGCGCGCGCCGAGACATTCGCCCGGTTCCGCAGGCTGGCGGAGGCGGGCGGCGATCCGGCCCGGGGCAGGGAGGTGTTCGCGGTTCGCTGTCTCGGCTGCCACCAGCAGGGCGGGCAGGGGGGCAGGGTCGGTCCCGCGCTCGACGGGCTCGGGCTGACCGGCGTCGAGGCGATCCTGCGGAATGTGCTCACGCCGAACGCGGCGATGGAGGGTGGCTATCGTGCCTTCCGCGTCGTCACCCGCGACGGCCGGGTCGTGCAGGGGCTGCTCGTCTCACGGGATGCCGACGCGATCGTGATCCGCCAGCCGGGCACCGCGGACATCCGCATTCCCGCGCGCGACGTGGAGACCGCCGAGTTCACGGGCGTCTCCGTGATGCCCGAAGGGATCCTCGAATCACTTTCGCCCGGGGAAGTGTCCGATCTCTTCGCCCACCTTCGGTCGCTCGGGAAGGCGCCGACGCCACGGGAGTGACGAGTCGCTCGTCGATCACGCCGCTCCGAGCGGGCGTCGTCACCCGTCCGGATCGTCGAGCAGTTGCTGGAGACGGGCCGCGTGTTCGGGGATGCACTTCTGCAGCCACGACTCGTCGACGAGGCCCAGCGCGATCATGTCCTGCAGATGCACCTGGTCCTTGCGACGAAATGAATTGAGCTTCATCCGCACGAGGGCCTCGAGCGCCACGACGTGGTACTCGTCGGCCTGCTCGCGTTCGGTCACATCCGCCGTGGGCAGGGGATACGACTCGCGGACTTTCTCGCCGGCGAACAACAGGTGGACGGCGTCCCGCGGACTGCCGCCCGGGCCGTCGATGAAGCAGGTCACGTCCATCACCGCAGCGTGAACAAATCCGACCGACTCGAGAGCCGCCTTCACGGCAGCGAAGTCGCAACGCCGGACGAGGATGTCGACGTCCTGCGTATTCCGGACCGCGGCCCTGTCTACCCGCGACACCCAGGCGGCCACGGCGTTGCCGCCGGCCACGGCATAGAGGATGCCGGCCCGCTCCAGGGCGGCGGTCGCGCGCAGGGCTCGTTCGCGGACGGCTTGCACGGCTTCGATCATCCTCTGCCACGAGAAATCGCCTAGTTCGACCGACACACGGGCACCTCGATCGCGGTTCGGCTGGGTAAGCTCCGACCCCGCAAATCCTACCACACCGGCGTCAGCCCCTCCGTGACCAGAGCAGACTTCGCCGGCGTCCAGCGGCGAAGCGTTTGTCACAATGGCACAATTCACTCCTGGCCAGCTCTTCCGACGAACAGCCTCACGACACCATGGCATCCATCGACGACGGCATCTCCGACCGCTCTCTCCGGTCGCTCGTCCTGCTGCTGGCCGGCCTCGGGCCGCTGCTGACCGGCTCACCGACGGCGGCCGGCATCGAGCCGCTCACCACGGCGGCCGCGATCGCCCGGTCACTCCCCGCCGAGGCCGATGCGCCGGCACCAGTCTTGCTCCAGGCCGTCGTGACCTACCGCGACGCCGCGGGCACCATCTTTCTGATGGATGAGACCGGCGCCACGTTCATCGCCGCCGACCGGGCAAACCCCCTGCTTCCTCCCGGCGAACGCGTCCGCGTCGCCGGCGTGGTGCACAGGGGACTCTTCATCAACGGCATCCGCCAGCCACGGATCGAGCGGCTCGGCCCCGGCCCCAGACCAGACGCGAAGCCGATCACGCCGCAGCAGATGGCCGCCGGCGGCAGGCACTACGAGTGGGTGTCGCTCGAGGGCGTGGGCCGCCGCTGGCGAAACACCGGCAGCGGCGGCGGCACGCTCGACCTGAGCATCGCAGGCGGCGTGGTCGAGGCCCGAATCGAGCAGTGGTTGCCGGGCCACGACGCGCCGCCGTGGATCGGCGCGCGGCTGCGGGTGCAGGGCATCGCCGCGGGGGAGATCAACGACCGTCGCCAGCTGATCCGCCCCTACCTGCTCGTGCCGACGGCCGAGGACGTCGTGGTGGTCGAACCGGCTCCACGCGATCCCTTCGCCCTCCCCGACGCGCCTTTTTCGACACTCGGCCGCGGCGAGCCCACCGACCGGCTCGAACGGGTCACGGGTGTGGCGCTCGCGGCCCCGCGCGGACAGCGGCTCTTTCTCCACGACGGCGCCGCCGGGCTGTGCGTGCTGCTTGCCGACGGCCAGCCCGACGACACCGCCCAGATCCACCCGGGAGACCGGGTCGAGGCCGTGGGCTTCGCCGAGCCGGGCACGTTTGCCTCGCGGCTGGCCGAGGCCCGGGTGCGCACGGTCGCCGCGGGCGAACCGGCCACCCCGCGTCGGCCGACTGCGACCGACCTGCGGAACGGCTGCGACGCCCAGCTCGTCGAGCTGGAACTGACGTTGGTCGACCGCGAGGATCGCGACGACGGCACGATCCTCAGGGGCGAGTTCCAGGGCATGCCGCTGCGGGTGGTTACGT
>JBIIYN010000124.1:0-10542 GCA_044346795.1 Pirellulales bacterium | reverse complement strand
CGACGCGGCGCGGCGGGAGAAGCTGCGGCAGTTTCTCGAGCGGGGTGGCATGCTGCTGGCCGACAGCGTCTGCGCCGCCCCGACGTTCACGACGGCCTTCCGGGCCGAGGTCGCCGCGCTGCTGCCGGACGTGAAGCTCGAGGAGATTCCTCCCGACGACCCGATCTTCACGGCGGCCGCCTACGGTGGCTACGACATCCGCGAAGTGACGCTTCGCGAGCCCGCCGGCGGCAAAGGCCCGCTGAACGCGCGGAAGCGGCAGGTGGCCCCGAAGCTCGAAGGCGTGCGGATGAAGGACCGGTGGGCCGTGATCTTCTCGCAGTACGACCTTTCCTGCGCGCTCGAGAAGCAGAACTCGCTCGAGTGCACCGGCTACAGCCGCGACGACGCCGAAAAGATCGCCCTGAACGTGCTGCTTTATTCACTCAACCATTGACGTTCGCGGTCCCCCGGCTCGCGCCGGGGGCTTGTATGCGAACGGGCGAACGCACGAAGAGGCCGGGGCGGGCACGCGAAGCGAGCCTCAGGCGCCTCCGAGCCATGGTCGCCACCATTCCGGCAGGCCCGACCGAGGAGCCGCCGCAGCGAGCGGAGCGTGTCCGACCCGGCCGGCGCATCACCGTTCGGAGTTGTCGCGGCCGCCGGTGAGGTAGCTGGCGTAGTAGAGCAGCGTGAGCACGCTCTGCAGCGTGGCGGCCACGTAGGTCCAGGCGGCCGCGTTCAGCACGCTGTTGACCGACGCCATCGAGCCGGACGGCACGATACCGAGGTCCACGAGCTGGGCCTTCGCGCGGTTGCTGGCATCGATCTCAACCGGCAGGTTGACGAGCTGGAAGAAGACCGTCGCCCCGAAGAGCGCGATCCCCAGCCACGCCACCGGCTTGAGCATCATCGCCAGGCCGATCATGAACACGAAGAGCCCGAGGCCGCTGCCGACGTTCGCCACGCCGACGGCCGCGTTCCGGAGCGTCATCATCGAGTAGCCCTGGTGGTCCTGAAGCGCGTGCCCCGCCTCGTGCGCGGCGATGCCGACGGCCGCCAGCGAGCGGCTCCCATACACTCCCTGCGAGAGCCGCAGCACCTTCGTCTGCGGATCATAGTGGTCGGTGAGCTGGCCGGGCACGGACTCGATCTCCACGTCGGTCGCGCCGGCCGAGTCGAGGATGTGCCGCGCGGCCGCCGCCCCGGAGAGCGGCGCCGGCTCCCGGGAGGCCGCCGCGAACGACGAATGAACCCGCCACTGGGCCCACATCCCCAGCAGGGCTGCCGGGGCGATCGCGATCATGTAATACGGATCGAAGTAGAAAAACGGCATCGTTCGCTACGACTCCTCGCTGCATCGGGGCCATGGCCCCGGGACTCGGATTCCAAAGTATTCTAGCAGCCTGCGTCTCGCCGGCCTGCTTCCCCCCACTTCACGTCCGCGTCAGCCATGGCATTCATTTACGCAGCCCAGCCGTCCCCTGTTCGCACGATGCGCACGGTGGCCGTTCCGCTCGTGGCCGCGGTGCTCGTCGGCCTCTTGGCGGGCTGCGGCCGGCTGACTCGCAGCGGCGACACCGCGTCAGACAGCCCCGTCGCCGCCACGGCGGCTGACCGGGAGGGACTCTGTCGGCGGATCGAGGCGGTGCTCGCCCATGCCCGGGATGCCCGCCGGCTCGACGCCGCCGTGCACGGCGCCTGGCAGGTGGTGCATGGCATCCTGGCGTTCGGCCCCGACTTTCCCCTGCGGCACGACGGCACGGAGTCGTCGGCCCTCGGCTACCTGCTCGACGGCGGCCGGCTCACGGGCTGGATGCTCCGCGCCGGCTCGCCGGGCGTGGTGGCGGTGGTGGAGGATGGCAGCACGACGGGCCAAGGCCATCCGGACCAGTGGCTCGGCTACCTCTCGCAGTGCGGGCAGCGGGGGATTCCGCGCGACACGAAGCTCGTGGTGGGCGGCAGGGCGTTCACCGTCGGCGATCTGCTCGCGCAGGCGCAGGCCGACATCCGGCCCGGCCAGGAGGCGACCTGGACGCTCATGGCGCTGTCGGCCTACCTGCCGACCGATGCCTCCTGGACGGCCGGCGACGGGGAGCGGTGGACGACCGAACGGGTCGTCGCCATGGAGGCCGATGCCGACATCTTCTCGAGCGCCTGCGGCGGCGCCCACCGCCTCTATGGTCTGGCGGCCGCGCTCGCGAAACACTGCGAGGCGACGGGCCGCTCGCCCGAAGAATGCACCGGCGGCTGGGGGTCCGCGGCCGAGGTGATCGAGGAGTGCATCGACCGTGCCCGCCGGTTCCAGCAGGCCGATGGCAGCTTTTCGATCCATTCCTTCGAGCGGCCGGGCAGGTCGCCCGACGTGTTCGCGAGGCTCTCGGCCACCGGCCACGTCTTCGAGGTGCTCGCCCTGGCCCTCGACGACGAGCGGCTGGCGGAGCCCTGGGTCGCCCGGGCGGCCGACCGGCTGACGACGCTCCTGGAGCAGACTGCCGACGTGGACGTGGAGTGCGGGGCCCTCTACCACGCGGTCCACGGGCTTCTGCTGTACAAGCAGCGGGTGTGCGGTTCTACTCCCTGATTCTTGTCCATCGCCCGCGCTTATCACGTTTGGGGGAGTCGCCCAGCTCGTGCACGGCCTCATCTTCTTCTACCTGCAGAAGTTCGCCGACGTCGCGGCCTCCGGCAGCGGCTCCTGGACCGGGATCCGGTCGAGCACGGCCACGTCGGTGGCGAAGTTCCTGCCGACGGGCGTTTACCCCGACGCCGACGCGGTCGCGATCCTGACGGCGATCGCCGAGACGACCGGCCGGCCGCTGCCCACCATCCTCGGGGAGTTCGGCGAGTTTCTCGCGCCGCACCTCGTGAAGGTGGCGCGGTCGGTCATCGATCCGACCTGGCGCACGCTCGACCTCATCGAGCACACCGAGGACATCATCCACGCCATGATCCGCTCGACGACGCCCGGCGCCGCGCCGCCGGTGCTCGAGGCGGTGCGGCCGAGCCCCGCCGAACTGCATCTCGTCTACAGTTCGGCCCGGCGCCTCTGCCCCCTGGCCGTCGGCCTGATGCGCGGCATCGCGGCCCACTACGGGGAGACGATCCACATCGAGGAGCCGAGCTGCCTGCTGCGGGGCGACCCGTTCTGTTCGTTCGTCGTCGAGCAGGTCGCGAACGACACCCACCAGCCCCGGTCGCCGCTCACCGAGACGCTCGTCTTCACGCCGTCAACGGCGGGAGCGCCGCCGGACGAGGCTGCGGCGACCGTGTTGTTCGCGGAGGATTCACTGCGCAACCGCCTGCCCGCGACGATCGGCGGCTACAAGGTGCTCGAAAGCATCGGCCAAGGCGCCATGGGGCAGGTCTATCTCGCCGAGGATGCGGCCCTCGGCCGCCGTGTGGCGATCAAGGTGATGCACCCGTCCCGTGCCAACGACCCGGCCGCCCGCCGGCGGTTTCTCCGTGAGAGCCGCGCCGCCGCGGCGGTCGAGCACCCGCACGTGGTCGCGATCTACCAGGTGGGCGAGCACCGGCCGCCCGGCAGTCAGGGCGACGGTCAGCCCGGCCTCCCCTACATCGTCATGCAGCGGCTGCGGGGCGACACGCTCGGCACCTACCGCACGCAGGTCGGCCGCGTGCCGCTCGCCGAAGCCCTGCGGATCGGCCGGGAGATCGCCGCGGGCCTCGCGGCGGCGCATGCCAGCGGCCTCATCCACCGTGACATCAAGCCTGACAACGTCGTCCTCGAGGGTCCATCCCGACAGGTGAAGATCATCGATTTCGGGCTGGCCCGCGACGCCGGCGACGATCCCTCGCAGGCCGGCATCACGCTCGACGGTTCGGTGGTCGGCACGCCGGCCTACATGGCCCCCGAGCGATTCGGCGACCGCGTCATCGACGCGCGGGCCGACCTCTTCGGGCTGGGCGTGATCCTCTACGAACTGCTCGCCGATCGGCTGCCCTTCACCGGCACCTCGATGATGGCCATGCTGGCCTCCATCTCGCGGGGCTCGCCCCCTCCCCTTGCGAGCGTGGCCCCCGGGGTGCCCGACGACGTGTCCGATCTCGTGATGCGGCTGATCGCGCACGAACCGGCCGACAGGCCGGCCTCGGCCGAGGCCGTCACCGCCGAGATCGCGGCGATCGAGAAGCGTCTGGGGAATGCGTGACGGCCGGTGTCAGCCGCCCGCCGCGACCTTCATCGCCTCGAGCTGCGAGTGCACCGCGTCGGAGAGCACGTGCAGGTCGCCGTGCCAGTCGATGGTGTCGGCGGTCTGGGCGGCGAGGTTCTTGAGCTGCGCGGTGCCGGCGGCGAATTCGTCGCTGCCGATCACGAGCGCCGCACGGAAGCCCTTCTTGGCGGCCACCTTGAGTTGCTGCCCCACCCGCTTCGCCTCGGGGAAAAACTCCACCGCCATGCCGTCGGCCCGCAGTCGGGCCGCGATCCGCAGGTAATCGGCCAGGTGGGCCTCGTCGAAGTACACGAGAAACACCTCGGCCGGCGTCTCGGCCAGCTCCAGCCGCCCGAGTTCCTCGAGCCCCGCGAGCAGCCGGTCGATGCCGAGCGACGCGCCCACGCCCGGCAGCGACTGCTTCGTGTAGAGGCCGGCGAGGTTGTCGTAGCGGCCGCCGGAGCAGATGCTGCCGAGCGCCGGCAGGTCGTCGAGAAAGCTCTCGAGCACGATGCCCGTGTAGTAGTCGAGGCCGCGGGCGATCGACGGATCGACCACGACGCGTCCCTCGGGCACGCCGGCCAGCCGCACGCCGTCGAGCAGGTTCCGCAGGGCGGCCACGCCCGCGCGTCCGGTCGCGGACGAGCCCACGAGCCCGTCGAGGGCGGCGAGCACGGCCTGCGGGTCGCCCGAGAGCTGCGCCATGCCGAGCAGCCTCGCCCGCACGTCGGCCGACACGCCGTGCGACTCGAGCTCGGCGGCCACCGCCTCGGGCGTCGCCTTGCCGAGCTTGTCGAGCGCGCGGAGCACGGCGGTCGAGCGATCGGCCACGCCGCACTCGTGGAGGATGCCGGAGAGCACGCGGCGGTCGTTGACGCGGATCGTGAAGCCGCCGATGCCGATGGCGGCGAGCAGGTCGTGCACGACGAGCACCGTCTCCAGGTCGGCCACGGGGCTCGTGGTGCCGATCGTGTCGAAGTCGCACTGCATGAACTCGCGATACCGGCCGCGCTGCGTGTTTTCGCCCCGCCACACCGGCGCCATGTGGTAGCGCTTGAAGGGCGTGCCCAGGTCGGCGATGTGTTGGGCGCAGAACCGGGCGAACGGCACGGTGAGGTCGAACCGCATCCCCACGTCGCGGCCGCCGTGGTCCTTGAACCGGTAGAGCTGCTTGTCGGTCTCCTCGCTCCCCTTGCCGGTGAGGATCTCGAGGTATTCGAGCGCCGGCGTGTCGATCGGCGCGAAGCCGTACGACCGGTAGACCCGCCGGGCGACGTCGAGGATGCGTTCTCGCGCGAGCGCCTGCGCCGGCAGGTGGTCGCGAAAGCCCTTGAGCGTGCGGGGTTCGATGAGAGCGCGTGTGTCGGTCATGGCGGCGGCTTGTTACGACACCACCGGCAGGAGCGCGGGCTTCGGGCCGCGGATCGATTTCTTGCGGTTCTTCTTCCGGCGGCCGTCGCCGATCTCCTCGCCGCCCGGGCCGAGCACCGCGTCCATGTATTCCTCCACCTGCTCGGCCGTCTCGAAATACTGGTCGTAGACCCAGTCGTCCTCGTACTCGCAGTCCTTGGTCGTGTATTCGCGGCAGATCTGCGGGCGGGTCTCGTAGATCCCGCAGCGGTGGTCGTCCTGCAGGTGCTTGCAGACCGTGTGCACGCAGACGTACCAGTCGCCGTCCTCGGTGAACACTGTGGCGTGGTCGTGGAGGAGGAACCAGCGGATGTACTCGAACTCCTCCCGGGTGGTCGGCGTCTCGAGCGGCAGCGCGAAATAGCGGCAGCACTTGGCCGTGCAGTATTCGCAGAGCACCTTGTCCTTGGGCACGGTGTCGCGTTTCGGCTTGGCGGGCAGCTTCGGCAGGACGATATCGGCGATCGACATGGAAACGGTCTCCGGGAGGCCGCGGCGGCCCGAGGGGCACCCACTATACACGACCCGTCCCCCCGCGGCCGGAAGCGCGGCGGCCGGATTCCCGTATACTCCGCCGGTCAATTTTCGAAGGGAGTCGAGCCGTGCCGAAATGCTGGCGGATTCTTCCGCACGACCGCGGGCTGGTCGAATCGCTCGAACGCTCGGCCGGCGTCTCCGCCGTGGCGGCCCGCCTGCTCGCCGCGCGGGGGCTCACCGACGCCACGGCCATCCGCTCGTTCCTGGCCGGCACGATGGCCGACCTCCGCGATCCCGACCAGCTGCCGGGCATCCCGGCGGCGGCCGACCGGCTGCTGGCAGCCGCGCGGGCCGGGCGGCCGATCGTGGTCTATGGCGACTACGATGCCGACGGCATGTGCGCCACCGCGATCCTGATGGGATGCCTGGAGGCGATCGACGCCCAGGCGAGCTGGTATGTGCCTGACCGATTCGAGGAGGGCTACGGGCTGAACCGCGAGGCGCTCGAAACGCTCGCGGCCCGCGGGGCCAAGCTCGTGGTCACGGTCGACTGCGGCATCGCCAGCGTGGCGGAGGCGGCGCGGGCGCGGGAGCTGGGCCTCGAGCTGATCATCACCGACCACCACAACCTCGCCGACACGCTGCCGGAAGCCGACGTGCTCGTGCATCCGCGGCTGCCGGGGGCCGACTATCCCTTCGGCGAACTGTGCGGCGCGGGAGTGGCCTTCAAGCTGGCCTGGGCGATCGCCACGCGGGCCTCGGGCGCCAGGCAGGTCACGCCGCGGCTGCGGGAGATGCTGCTCCGATCGATCGGCTACGCGGCGCTCGGCACGGTGGCCGACGTCGTGCCGCTGCTCGACGAGAACCGGATCTACGTGAAGCACGGCATCGAATGCCTGCGGAAGCGGGGCGGGCCGGGCATCGCCCGGCTCCTGGAGCTGGCCAAGCTGCACGAGAAGTCGCAGCTCGACAGTGAGGACATCGCGTTTCGGCTGGCACCCCGGCTCAACGCCGCCGGTCGGCTCGGGCAGGCGGCCTGCGGCATCGAACTCTTGACCACGACCGACGCAAGCCGGGCGGTGCAGCTGGCCGACTACGTGCACGAGCTCAACGCCCGCCGCGAGACCGAGGAGCGGAGCATCCAACTGGCCGCGGCCAAGCAGGCGAAGGAGCAGTTCGATCCCGACCGCGACGCGGCCCTCGTGCTCGCCGATCGCGGCTGGCATGCGGGGGTGATCGGGATCGTGGCGGGGCGGCTGGCGGAGAAGTGGCACCGGCCGATCGTGATGATCTCCCGCGACGAGCACCAGGGACGGCCCGCGATCGGCAGCGTGCGGAGCGTGCCGGGGTTCGACGTGCACGAGCCGCTGATGGCCTGCCGGGAGCACCTGCTCAGCTGCGGCGGCCATGCGGCCGCGGCGGGCCTGCGGATCGAAGACGGCAGGATCGACGCCTTCCGCGCGGCGTTTCTCGAGGCGGTGGAACGGCGGATGCCGGCGAGCCTGCGGCTGCCGCAGATCACGCTCGACGGCGAGACGACGCTCTCCGGGCTCACGCTCGACACGGTGCAGCAGCTCGAGCGGCTCGCGCCGTTCGGCCAGGGCAATCGCCGGCCGATCCTCTGCGCCTCGGGCGTGCGGCTGGCGGAGCCGCCGCGGACGATCGGCGGCGGCGCGAGGCACATCTCGATGAATCTCACGCAGCATGGCGCGAAGGTGCGGGGCGTGGCGTTCGGCGGCGCCGACTGGCTGCCGCACCTGCCGTCGCCGGGCCAGCCATTCCACGTGGCCTTCAAGCCGAAGATCAACGAGTTCCGCGGCCGCCGCACGGCGGAGATGGAAATCATCGACTGGCGGCCGGACGGCATCGACGTCGGCGTGGAACTGCCGCTGCCATCCTGACCCTCTTCTCCTCCCTGCCCCCTGCTCCCGTAGGTTCAGACTGTCAGTCTGCACGACCCCCACGGCACAACGCTATAATTTAGGGTAGTCACGTCCCCCGCTTCCACGTCGTTCGGAAGGCCTCATGATCCAAAAACTCCGCAGACATGGCGACGACCTCGCTCTCGTCTTCAACCGAGAAATGCTGGCGGCCCACGGAATCGACGAACAGACGCCGCTGGATGTCTCCGTCATCGGCACGAACGTGAGCGTGACCGCCCGCCCGCCGGAGGAAGCCACAGCGGCGGAACGCAAGGCCCGGTTCGAGCGGGCGCTCGAGTCCACGCTCACGAGGTATGAGAAAGCGCTCCGCAGGCTTGCGGAGTAGGCCCGTGGAAATCACGTTTCTATCGCTCGCCGAAATGATCACCATCCACGAGACGCAGATCCATCGATTCGGCGGATCTCTCGGCATCCGTGACCACGGCCTTCTGGAGGCCGCCGTCAACATGCCTCAGGCGACATTCGGCGGGCAGTTTTTGCACGATGGCCTGCAGGCCATGGCTGCCGCCTATCTCTTCCATCTCGTCGCCAATCATCCGTTCATCGACGGCAACAAACGCGTGGGAGCCGCTTCGGCCGACGTGTTCCTGGGCATGAATGGGTGGCAACTTACGGCCGACCCCGATGCCTACGCGGATTTTGTGCTCGAAGTCGCAGCTAGTCGCTTGGAGAAAAAGGATGCCGTTGAATTTTTCCGCCGTCACGCGGTGCCACAGTCGGAATGAAGGCACCCGGCAGGAGCCCCGAGGGCTCGCGTCGCCGAGGGCCGCAAGTGCCGTGGCCGTCTTGCTGGTCGTGGCGGCTATCGTCGACGGTGCCCCCCTCCCCGCCCGCGGCGACGACTGGCCGCAGTGGATGGGGCCGGGGCGGGATGGCGTCTGGCGGGAGATGGGGATCGTCAAGTCGCTTCCGGCGGCGGGCCTGCCGGTGAAGTGGCGGGTGGAGGTGAAGGGGGGCTATTCCGGTCCGGCGGTGGCCGGCGGCCGCGTCTATCTTCTGGACTACGAGCGGCGGGAGGGCGAGGTCGCCAATTCCCCGAGCGACCGCACCACGCTGGCCGGCCGGGAACGGGTGCTCTGCCTCGACGCGGCGACGGGAAAGCTGCTTTGGAAGCACGAGTATGACCGGCCCTACGCGATCTCCTATGCATCGGGTCCGCGGTGCACGCCGACGGTGGCCGACGGCAAGGTCTACTCGCTCGGCGCCGAGGGAAACCTCTTCTGCCTCGACGCGGCGACCGGCCGGGTGATCTGGTCGAAGGATTTCCAGAAAGACTACGCCGCACCGACGCCGCTCTGGGGCTTCTGCGGCCATCCGCTCGTCGACGGCAACCGGCTCTTCTGCCTGGTGGGGGGCGAGGGGAGCGTGGCCGTGGCCTTCGACAAGGACACAGGCCGCGAACTCTGGCGGTCGCTCTCGGCGAGCGAATCGGGATACTGTCCGCCGTCGATCATCGAATCGGCGGGGGTGCGGCAGCTCGTGATCTGGGATGCCGACAAGCTCAATGCCCTCGATCCGGCGACGGGCGGCCTGCTCTGGTCGCAGCCGCTGAAGCCCGCCTACGGGATGTCGATCATGGCGCCGCGGGTGGCGGCCACGCGGCAGGGGCAGGTGCTGTTTGCCAGCGGCATCGGCCGGGTCGGTGCCCTCTACACGCTCGCCGCCGACAAACCCGGTGCGAGCGTCGCCTGGCGGGGCGATCCGAAGTCGGCCGTCTACTGTGCCAACAGCACCCCCTTCATCTCGGGTGACACGCTCTATGGCTGCGACTGCGAGACGGGCTTCCTCACGGCGGTGGAACTCGCCACGGGGAGGCGGCTCTGGGAGACGGGCGTGCCCACGCTCGGCGACCGGCGGGGCCGGCATGGCACGGCGTTTCTCATCCGGCAGGGTGATGCCGGGGACGGCCGCACCTGGCTCTTCAGCGAGACGGGCGATCTCATCCTGGCCCGGCTCACGCCGGCGGCCTACGAGGAACTGGGCCGCGCGCACCTGCTGGCTCCCACCAACGAGTGTTTCGGGCGGGACGTGGTCTGGAGCCATCCGGCCTTCGCCAACCGCTGCATTTTCGTGCGCAACGACCGCGAACTGGTCTGCGTGTCGCTGGCTGAGTGAGCGGGGCTGGAACCATTGGCCCCCCTTTCGCCGCGAGAAAAATCGGTGCAGAGCGGTTTTCGCGGGATCCCCGGGAGCGGCGTTGTCCCCGCGGGCGAAGGCGGGTAATCTTCGGATCTCTCCCAAGTGCACCGCCGGGCTGATTGGTTCGGCACTGCACCGATCGGGGCGTAGCTCAGCCTGGCTAGAGCGCTACGTTCGGGACGTAGAGGTCGCACGTTCGAATCGTGTCGCCCCGACTTGCCTTGTAGAACCGTCCGGTCTCGGATGGTTGGCGAGGTGTTTGACGATCGGCGTTCACGCCGGTCGATCCAAACGCCCGGTTGAGCAATCTGCTGCTGACAATGGCCCAGAAGATGGGGATCGAGGCGGAGTGACCCCCTCCCCAAATCTTGAGCCAGGTCTTGTGAGAGAATCCTCGTGCCCCGGCTGGGGCTTGAAAG
>JBIIYN010000410.1:0-3012 GCA_044346795.1 Pirellulales bacterium | reverse complement strand
CACCTGCATCGCCTGCGACCAGTGCGCCAAGGCCTGTCCCGTCGATTGCATCTACATCGGCAAGGAACGCGTGAGCGGAGGCAAGGGCTTTCGTGTGAGTGGCTTCGCGATCGATTACTCGAAGTGCATGTTCTGCGCGCTGTGCGTGGAGCCCTGCCCGGTCGACTGCATCTTCATGGGGTCGACGCTCGATCTGAGCTGCTACAGCCGCGACGGCACCATCGTGGATTTCGCCCGTTTGCCGGTGGAAGTGGCGTGGGGGCGTTCCACGCTCAACCCCACCGCGGTCGCCGCGGCGAAGGTGATCGTCGATCCGGTGCACGGCGGTCCCAACCAGTGATCGGCAGCGCGATTTTCCAACGCTTTCCGTCCGAGTGATCCACCATGCATCCCGTCCTCATCGCCGGCTATGTGGCGCTCTTCGTCGCCCTCGGAGCAGCGTTCCTGTGCGTCAATCTTCTCGTCGGCTGGTTGGTGCGGCCACGGGCCCCGAACACCGAGAAACTCGAGGTCTACGAGTGTGGTGAGCCGACGATCGGCTCCAGCTTCGTCCAGTTCGACCTGCGGTTCTACGTGGTCGCGCTGCTGTTCATCATCTTCGACGTGGAGGTCGCGCTGTTCTTTCCCTGGGCGACCGTCTTTGGGAAGGCGGTGCAACTGGCAGACCCGGCGCTGGCGACCGTGCAGGCGGACGGCCAGACGCTGACGCCGGCCGCGGTCGGGCTCATGCGGGAACTCGGTGTCCAGCACCCGGCGGTTCCGATGTTTCCCGAGGCGGCTGCCGGGTCCGTCGGTGGCTCGGCCGAAGCCGTCGCGCACGCTGGAACGCTGCTCGCTCGCACGGCGGCCGTCGACATGGCGGCTTTTTTTGCCGTCCTGCTGGTCGGATTCGCCTATGTCTGGTACCGCGGCGACCTCGACTGGGTGCGTGCCGTTTCGTCGCCTGTCGGTGCGGGGCGGGGTGGTGTGGACGACGATCGAAGGTTTCCGGCGTGAAGGGTTCCGGGGTGAAGGTGTTCACGGCCGATGGATCGAGTGCCTGACGGGCGGACCGTTCCGGTCTGCCATCCGTCCGTTCAACGTCGTGCGTCTCAGCTTGATTTTCACCTGCAAGACTCCAGCAAAGGTCTGCCATGAGAGGTCCCGGATTCCTGGAACAGTTCGAGCGTGCGGTGCCCGGGGCCGTCACCGGCAGCCGCTTGGATGCCCTCGACCCGTGGATCGAAATCGCCCCGGAGCGGATCGTGGATGCGTGCCGCTGGTTGCGGGAGCAGAGCGACGTGCGGTTTGATTCGCTCGAGTGCATCACGGCCGTCGACTGGTTCGAGCCCGATCCCAAGAAGGCCGCCAAGGCGACGTGGCAACCGCACACCGAACTGGTCTACCACCTCTGGAGCACGGCTTCGCGCGTCAGCCTGGTGCTGAAGGTGAAGCTGCCGAGGTGGAAGGGGGACGTGGCGGGGCAGTTGCCCGAGGTGGCCAGCGTGTCGTGCGTCTGGCGTGGTGCCAACTGGCACGAGCGTGAAGTCTACGACCTCTCGGGCGTCTGGTTTACCGGGCACCCGGACCTGCGGAGGATCCTCTGCCCCGAGGATTGGGAGGGCCACCCGCTTCGCAAGGACTACCAGCAACCGCTCGAGTACCACGGCATTCGTGGTCGGTGAGGGCGGCCCATTCGGTTTTCAGAAGGACGAACGACCACCATGGCACAGTTGATCGACGACGATCCGAGGATCATCGAATTCGACGTCCGTACCGACGAGATGCTCGTCAACATGGGGCCCCAGCATCCAAGCACGCATGGCGTGCTCCGGCTCGTGCTGCGGACCGACGGGGAGATCGTGTCGGAGGTCGAGCCGCACATCGGCTACCTGCATCGCTGCGCGGAAAAAATCGGTGAAAATCTGACGGCCCGTCAGTGGATTCCCTACACCGACCGGATGGACTATCTCGCCGCCATGAACATGAATCTCGGCTGGTCGTTGACCGTCGAGAAGCTGATGCAGTTTCAGGTCAGCGAGCGGGCCAGGCATCTGCGGGTGTTGATCGCCGAATTGGGCCGCATCGCCAGCCATCTCGTCGGCATGGGCGCCTATGGTCTCGACCTCGGCACGTTCAGCCCGTTTCTCTACGCCTTTCGCGAACGGGAAAAAATCCTGGACCTGTTCGAGGAGGCCTGCGGGGCCCGGCTCACGTACAGCTACATCACCGTGGGTGGGCTGACGGCCGACCTGCCCCCCGGCTGGCTGCGGAAGTGCGAGGCGTTCCTCGACCAGTTCGAGCCGGTCATCCAGGAATACCACTCGCTGCTCACCACCAACGCCATTTTCGTCAAGCGGACGGCGGGCATCGGCCTCTTGTCTCCGGCCATGGCGATCGAATACGGGTGTTCCGGCCCCGTGCTTCGCGGGAGCGGCGTCGATCAGGACATGCGGCGGGACGGTGAGAGCATCTACACGTCGATGTACGACGGCTACGCCTTCGAAGTGGCGGTGATGAAGGACGGCCACTATCCACGGGATCACGAGTACCCGCCGGTGCCGGTCGACGCCGTGTTGGGCGATTGCTGGCACCGGTTCTTCGTCCGCATGCTGGAGGTCGTCCAGTCGATGGATCTCGTGCGGCAGGCGATCGATCGGTATGCGGCCTGCAAGGGGCCTCTCGGCGAACCGCTGAAGCTGACCGAGAAGATTCCCGCCGGCGACGCCTACCTCGAGACCGAGTGCCCGAAGGGGCAGATGGGCTTCTACGTGGTCAGCGATGGGTCGGCGATCCCGTGGCGGGTGCGTGCCCGGTCAAGTTCGTTTTCGAATCTCGCCGTCACGCACGAGCTTTGCCGTGGCTGCCTGATCGCCGACGTGCCGGCCATCGTGGGGAGCCTCGACATCGTGATGGGCGAGATCGACCGGTAACGACCGCCGGCTCGTCAAATGGTCGGGGCCGCCGGCGGCGGTGAAAGCCTCCGTCTCGAAGCGAGGATACGCTCACTCGCTTCGGCTTCCCCCGACCGCC
>JBIIYN010000123.1:0-10642 GCA_044346795.1 Pirellulales bacterium | reverse complement strand
GAGCGCAGCGGCCCGAGGC
The DNA here is from genome assembly GCA_044346795.1 of Pirellulales bacterium. GTDB lineage: Bacteria > Planctomycetota > Planctomycetia > Pirellulales > UBA1268 > CAMCQY01. The sequence goes on along the minus strand of JBIIYN010000123.1, from coordinate 10,623 downwards.
AGATCCCGGCTCCCATGCCCCAGAGCCACTGCAGCATGATCGTGAACGTGGCCTGCAGGCCGAAGATGCCGCCCACGACCGAATACGCGATGGCGGCCAGCGTTTTTACCAGGGGAAATCCGCGAAACACGAGCATCGGCGCGAGGCACCCCGAAAGCGGCAGGAGGATCCAAAGCTGCCGACTTCCGAATTTCGCAAGCAGCGACGCCGTCACGAAAACAAACCCGCAGATGGCAAATCCCGTGAGCAGCCTGCCCATCTGCCGGGGAGAGCAGCGGGGCAAGAGGTGCCCGTAGAAATACATGCTGATCAGGCAGTAGCACCGCACGCCGGTGGTCCAGCCGGCCTCCCGGTTTGCCGACAGGGCGCCGGCGAGCACGAAAGGCATCCCGCAGAGATAGAGCCCGTAGAGCCAGAACGGAAACACGTCACGGCGTGCGGCCCGGGCCGAGAGCGCGGCCACGAACGTGCGCACCGCGTAGAACACGCAGGGCACCGCGAACGCATACTGCTCGTAGCCGGTCAGCTGAGATGCGAGATCGCTGGTGTCGAGTTGCCCTGCCGCGTCGCTCAACTGCAGCCTGAGCTGCACACCGGAAAGCATGAATGGGAGGATGATGTCGGGCTTCATCCTCCAGATCAGGTAGCAGGCGAGCAGGCTCCGTGCCCAGATGGAGGAAGGCAGATGCACGAGCGACCAGACCACGTAGATGAGGGCGAGGGCGATCAGGTACCAGTTGACGACCTCACTGTCGACGAATCCGCCGTGAGATGCAGTCGCATGGCCTGCGCTACGACGCACGCCCGCCGACGCCGGCAGCATATCGGACTGGTGATGAGGCATCGCGAGGGACATCAGGTCGGCCACTCCGTCCCCGGCGAGGTGGGGAACTCGGCGCGGGTTAGCACGATTGTCATGGCCGGGCGGCAGCGGCACCGTCGGCGCTTCGTGCCGCGAGGAGTTCGGCAGCCATACGCTTCCCCCTCCGCTGCCCGCGAACAAGCGCCTGACGGATGCGACGGTCCATCCGGGGAAGCGTCCAGAGCCTCATCCAGGTGGCACACCGCCGCAGCAGGCTGCCGGAAAAATACGGCGGGTAGGGCAGCCGGCGGATCTCGCGCAGCAGGAAAATCGAGATCTGCGACTCCTCCGCAAGTTTGAGGATGTAGGCCTCGGTCATTCTGCCCGCTGGGATGATGTGCGTCAGCACGAGTTGCGGAAAGCGGCCCAACCCCAGGCCCATGTCAATGGCGGTCAGAGCCATGTCGGTGTCTTCGCATCCCGACAGTTGTCCACCACGGCGACCAAGCAACACCCTGATCGGATCGGTGGCGACCAACTCCGAGTATCGTCGCGCGACCCCTCTGCGGATACACATCCCTGCCCCGATCGGGGCAGCCGCTTCGTGGAACGGTTCGTTGCTCCAGATCGGCTCTCTGCAATCCTTGACCGCGATGAAGGAGAGATATGGCCGCAGCCATTTCGGCGCAGGACTTTCAAATTCCCCGACCACTTGCCCCCCCCCAGGCACCGAGAAACGGGAGTTCGTCGGCTATCCGCATGGCATCAGCCAGGTAGGTGGGCGACAGCACGTTATCATCGTCGACGAACACGAGTAGCGGCGCGAATGCTTCGCTGATTCCCCGCATGCGCGCATGCGTCAGGCCGAGTTCACCTTCACGTACCACTCGCCCCAGCGGATGCCACTCGACGAGACCCGCCCCAACCGGCGACGTACTCGCGTTGTCGATGACCAGTAACTCCCATGAGTCCGGAGCCAGTGACTGGCGTCGCAAAGACTGGAGTGTTCTCGCGAGATAGTCCACCCGAGGGTTGTGCGTGCAAACGACCACGGAGAGGACGACGCCGGCGACGGCTTCTTCCCTTGCGAGCGGACTCGCCATCCCTCGAGGCGGCCGATTCACTCGTCCGCGTTCATCGCATCGCGTTTGTTCCCGCATGGTTTTTTGTTCAACGCCTCGGCAACAGCCTGCGCAAGCATCGAGAGGCTTTGCCGAAAAGCGCGGTCACAACGGTCGCCGGATACCAAGCAACTGGCATCGAACCACACTCGATGGCACGGAGTTGTCTCGACAACTCGCCACCCGGATCCTCCTTGATCTCTGGGTGCCGTACCGGTGCCAGCCGAGACTCCCGACCAGCCTCCGAGGGATCTCGCCGAGCGATGAAAATGTTCTGCCGATACCACGGCTCAATCGCATCGATCAACCATATTCTCCAACGGATCGTGTCGTCGCACCAGAAGCCGTGCCGGTTGAAGAGGGCCTGCCAGTAACCAGGCCACTGGCAGTTGACGTGATGCTGCCCCCGCTGCCCGGGACATGCGGCTGAAAAAACCACCGTATCTGCCAGATTCACGAGCGAATCGACCAGCGTGGGGGCATGCCGAGCATCAAGATGCTCGGCCACTTCCAGGCAGATGGCGACGTCGAATCTCCTGCCAACGTCCAACGGATCCGTAAGATCTCGCTTCGTAATAAGGGATTCCCGAATAACGAGGTGCTCAGGACTCGCCACGACCCCGTCGACCCCGCACAAGTCTTCGATCCCATTCTCCATCGCGGCCCTCAACCAGACACCGGTCCCGCACCCCACGTCCACGAGGCTTCGAGGCCTTTCACGCAAACAGCCAAGAATCTCCGGAAAGGCGACAACTGCTCCTTCAACCGTATGGCGGTTGCACGCGTGGTCGTAATCGATGCTCATGGGCCGGATTTTCTTTTCCGCAGATACAACGAGGGAACTAGGAAACCGTCCATTTCGGTGACAACACCGTCGCCCCCAGATGCGAAAAGGGGGGCACGCCCGATCCGTAGAAGTCGGTCGATTCAACGTCGAACGTCAGGCTGCCTTCGACCATGTCGACATCCACGGCCCCGTCGCCCAACCACAGATCCACGGAGTATTTGCCCGGCACAAGCGTCAGGTTCGCTATATCGCACGCGATGGTGCCCGTTGGCGCATGCCTCGCCTCAAGACTGCCGGTCATGCGCATGTTGACCGCGGCCACGGCCACGTTCAGGCTGTTGTTGATCACCACACCGAGACAGGGAATGGCGATCGGAGCCTCTTCGGATGCGGTGAAGCCGACCGTTATCCGGATGGAATCCCCGATGCCGAAGGAGTGTTCGGCAACGCCAGCTTCATTGGTGAGGACGGTATTCGAGATCACCGGTCGCGCCCACGGCGGACGACGCAGGGATCTGCTTGCTCCCGCTTCCGTCGGAAGCGCGGTCGCGGCGGCCCGATAAGCAGCCAGAACGTCCGGTGTAAGGCCACACTTCACGAGACGGCCGTCTGTAAGCATGACGGCCGACCGGCACAGATGTTCGACCGCGGCCATGTTGTGGCTCACGAACAGCACCGTCCGGCCGGAGTGCTCCGCCACGTCCTTCATCTTGCCGAGGCACTTTTTCTGAAACTGCGAGTCGCCCACCGCGAGCACCTCGTCGACGATGAGGATCTCGGGCTCGAGATGGGCCGCCACCGCGAACGCCAGCCGCACGTACATCCCGCTCGAGTAATGCTTCACCGGCGTGTCGAGGAACTTTTCCACCTCCGCGAACGACACGATCTCGTCGAACTTGCCCCGAATCTCCGCCTTCGACATGCCGAGGATCGCGCCGTTCAGGAAGATGTTCTCGCGGCCCGTGAGCTCCGGATGAAAGCCGGTCCCCACTTCCAGGAGGCTCGCCACCCGACCCCGCAGCCGGATACGGCCCGTCGTCGGCTCCGCGATGCGGGAGAGGACCTTGAGCAGCGTCGACTTGCCGGCGCCGTTTCGACCGATGATGCCGACCACGTCACCGGTCGCGATCTCGAAATTCACCTCCTTCAGCGCCCAGAAGTCTTCATCGGTCGGCGTGCCGGCCCCGCCCCGCCCACGCGGCTCGAACAGCCTGGTGAACCGCTGGGCGACGGCGTCCCGGAACGTGACGTACGGCGCCTTCGCCTGATGACGCAGGCGATAGCGCTTGCCGAGGTTCTCCGCGCTGATGATCGGGGCGGCCATGATCAGATGACGTCCGCGAAGCCTCTTTCCGTCTGGCGGAAGAACCGGATCCCGAGCCCGAACAGGATCGCCGCAGTCACCACCGACACCGCAAGCGCCCCCACGTGCAGCGTCGGCTCCGCGCCGATGCACCAGCGAAACCCGTCTATCACGCCGACCATCGGATTGAGCGAATAGACGAGCCGGGCCATCGGGCCGAGCTTGTCCTCGATCAGCGACGACTTGAAGCCGACGGGCGAGACGTAGAGCCCGAACTGCACGATGAACGGGATCACGAACCGAAAGTCGCGGTATTTCACGTTGAGCGCGGTGGCGAGGAGCCCCGGTCCGAGCGCCGACACGAGCGCCAGCACGACGAACACCGGCAGCAGGACGATCCGCACGGGCGGCACGTATCGATACCAGGCCATGACGAGCACGAGCATCACGAGCGTGATCGCGAAATCCACCATGGCCACGATCACCGAACTCGCGGGCAGGATGATCCGAGGGAAATAGACCTTGGTGATCAGGTTCGCGTTCGCCACCAGGCTGCCACTGGCCTCGCCCAGCGCCGTGGCGAAGAACTGCCAGGGGAGCATGCCGCCGAGGACGAGGATCGCATACGGCACCCCGTCGGACGGCAGGCCGGCCAGGCGGCTGAAGATGGTGACAAAGATCACCATGGTCAGGAATGGCCGCAAGACCGCCCAGAGCACGCCGAAGACCGTCTGCTTGTAACGGACCAGAAGATCGCGCCACGCCAGGAAATAAAAAAGGTCGCGGTACCGCCAGAGATCGCGCCAGTAGTGGGCCTCCGTGCGGCCCGCCTCGATGATCAGCTCATCCACGCGACACCGCGCGGAGAAAACGGGCCGCCGCCACGGGTGCCGAGCCCTTGCATTCCCAGACTCCGCGGACCGCGGCCCTGTCCTCTTGCGGAACCGGACCCGCGGCGACCGCGTCGGCGATCGCCTGCGCGAGGAGATTCACGCAGCCGGCGGCCACGACCCGGTTGTCGGGCCCTTCGGCCACGAGCGTGGCGGCCCCGCACGCGTTGGTGCAGATTACCGGCGTGCCCGCCGCCAAAGCCTCGCTCGCCAGCATCCCCCAGCCGTCGAACCGGCTGGGCAGGATCGCCCGGTCGAAGGTTGCCAGTTCGCCCTGAAGCACATCCCCCGGCACCGCGCCGCGAAACCGCACGCGGTCGGCAAGCCCGAGGCCGACCACCCGGCGTTCGAGCCGGGCACGCTGCGGGCCGTCGCCGAAGATGTCGAGTGTCCACCCTTGCGCCGGCACCTGTGCACATGCCTCCACGAGCAGATCCACACCTTTTCTTGTGATCAGCTGACCGGCCGACACGAACCGCACGACACGGTCGTCGGCACGGCCGGCCCCGGCCGCCGCGGGCGGCGGTACGTCGAGGAAGTAGCCGAAGGGCACGATCTTGTTCTCGGGGAAACCGATCCCCGAGAAGAACTCACAGCCCACGCCGCCGATCGCCAGCACGAACGCGAACCGCCGCGCCCACCGGGCCGCGAGCACGCGGCCCCGCAAACGCTTGATCCAGCCGGTCGCCCACGGTTGCTCGGGGGCCTCCGAAAAGATCACCAGCCTGGCCGGGGACGGGGCCAGCCTGCGAAAACCGGCCCAGACCAGGCGGTGCGAGAAGAATCCCGAAAACACGTGGAGCGAGGAGGCGTCGGCGTGAGCCGCGACCGCCGCATGATTGGCAGGGATCGAGATGTCGACCACGTTCACGTGCGTGTGGTTCGCCATGCGCCAGCCCTGCGCCCGCCGGTCGGCCGGCAGCGCCCGCTCGACCGCGAGGATGACTTCACCGTCAAATTGCCGGGCCACCGATTCAAGAAAGGCTTCCTGATGCGGACTGGCGATCGGCTGCCAGAAGACGATGCGGGAGATGGTCGCCAAACGTCTTGCACTCGGCCCCGTACTCAACGAATGAGCGGCCCGACGCGGCCCGGAGCGCCGTAAACGATCGACTCCGGCGGCGCGTCGGAGAGGGCACACGAATTCGCGCTCACCTTGCTGCGGGCGCCGATCCGCCGCCCCGGCCCGACCGAGGCGTGCATGCCGAGGAAGACATCCTCCGCGACATGGGCATGGCCGCCGAGCGCGGCATAGGGGGAAAGCACGGCGTAGTCGCCCGCGGAGGCATCGTGGCCGAGCGAGGAGTGGTAGTTCATGAGCACGCACTCGCCGATGGTCGCCGCGTCGCTCACGATGGAATACGGGCAGAGGATCGATCCCGCCCCGATCCGCGCCGTCGGGGCGATGATGGCCGTGGGGTGGGCGAGCGTGAGAAAGGTCGCGCCGCGGGCCTTGAGCACCTCGGCGACACGGCGGCGGGTTTCCGGGATGCCGATGGCCAGCAGGAAGCCGTCGCCCGACTCGGGCTCGAACTCCGCGGGACTGGCGACGATTCCCGGATGGTCTTCATGCCCCCCGAGGTGATTCCGCTCGGCCGACAGAAAGCCTGCGATCACTCGCGCCCGGTCCGCCCAGGCGTCCCGGGCCCACTGCAAGACTTCGCGGCCGAACCCGCCAGCCCCGACGATGAACACCCGGGAAATCGACGCGTCGGGCAGGCGGGCCCAGCCACCTCCGATCAGCGCAAACTCCGTTCCCCTGGGTGACACCATTTTTCCTGAACTTGCCATCCAACCGACTATACATCGCAGTCGGTGGCAGGGCAGAAAATCCGCCAAAAAGCGAATACATTACGTGCCGGAACCGCCATCGACGGCGATCACTTGGCCGGTGACGAAGCCCGACTGCGGACCCGTGAGAAACTCCACCGGCCCGACCACGTCCTCGGGTCGGCCCTGCCGGCCGAGGGGAGGCTGACTTCAGGCGGGCGAAGCCATCCTGGCCTTCGACGCTACGAACCTCCGGTTCGAAGTGAGCCGGCTCCTGCCGGCCGTCTTCCCTGAGGCGGATGTCACTCCCGCAATCCGGGCACTGGAGCGGAAACCCCTACCCCACCTGCGCCATGAGCCCGGCCCAGCCAATCCGTGAGGTGTCGTGCGAGCGAGGCTTAGCATGAGCGTCGCAACAGCCGTTCCGCGGATCCGTCGCGTTCGCTCATTCCGCGGCGGGCCCGTCGGCGTGAATGGCCAGCACATCGCCGATGAAGCCTGCGTCGGAATCCATCTCGCCGCCATCGACGCGTTGCAGGGAATATCCCCGCAATCGGAGAAATCCCAGAACCGCCGCGGCCGAGCTTCCGGCGGCCGTGAGCATCCGGTCATTCACCTCCGCCAGGATCGTGGGCCGATACCTGGACAAGCTCGCCGTAGCGCCGGAAAGCGCTCGCATCTCACTCCCCTCGATATCCATTTTGATCAGCGTGGGCTTTAGCCCATGCCGGGCAACAAGTTCGTCGAGCGTGTGCATGGGCACCGTGACGCTCGTGGCCGGCCTGCCCGCGGTGTTCGGAAGCACCAATTCACCCACCGTGGAATACTCTTCCATCCCGGAAACGATACTCATTGTCACCGAGCCGCTCTCCGATCCGACCGCACATTGCTCGACGATCACGTTTGCTGCCACGGCGTTGCCTGAAATATTGTGTTGGAGTCGCCGTGCGACGGCCGGCGTGGGCTCGATGGCCAGCACCCGCCGGTTGCCGACGGCCTGTGCCATCAGGACGGTGAAGATGCCGATGTTGGCACCGATATCGATGACATCACCTTTCGCCGGGAGCACGCGTCGAATCGCGGCAATCGCATGCGGCTCATAGCTTCCCGAAAAAACGATGCGCCGGAGAATGTCAGAGCGGATGTCGACGAGAAACACTCCTTCAACGCCCTGCACAGGAACAGCGACCTCGCCATATGCTGGAAACGTGATCGCCCGTTCGTAGAGATGCTCTCGCATCCGGATGGTTCGGCGGCGCCACCAGACGAGCGGCCACGCGACGACGACGACGATCGCCCGAAGCCATGGCCGACTGGTGATAAAAGCGCGCACGTCAGCAGGCCACGACATCGATCTGCGGCCGCGCCGCCCATTCATCGAGAATAGAATTGAAGAAGATTTGCAGTTGGGCGCTGATGACCGGGATCCCGTATTTCCGCACCATGACTTCGCGGCCAAACCCGCCGGCCCCGACGATGAGCACCCGGGAAATCGACCCGTCGGGCAGGCGGCCGGAGGCTCGGCCGACCGGCGCGCACTCCGTTCCTCTGGGTGACACCATTTTTCCTGAAAGCGCCATCGAATCGACTATACATCGCAGTCGGTGGCACGGCGGAAAATCCGCCACAAAACGAATACGTTACGCTCCGGAGCCGCCATCGACGGCGATCACCTGGCCGGTGACGAAGCCCGCCCGCGGGCCCGTGAGAAACTCCACCGCCCCGACGACGTCCTCCGGTCGGCCCAGCCGGCCGAGGGGGGTGCGGCGGACGATCCGGGCCCGGTCGGCCGCCGACAGCGACGCCGACAGATCGGTTTCCAAGAATCCGGGGGCGACCACGTTGACCCTGATGCCCCGTGGCCCGACTTCGCGAGCGAGGCTCCTGGCAAAACCCTCGAGCCCCGCCTTCGTGGCGGCATAGACCGCGAGGCCGGGAGAACCGCGGCCCGCCACCACGGACGACACGACCACCACCGATGGACCACCCGACCGGCCTTGGGCGGCGGCGGGCGGCCGGACGAGCATCTGCCGCACACACTCGCGCACAAGCACGATCGAGCCGCGGAGATTCACGCCGAGCATCGCGTCGATCTCGTCGTCGCGCACCGTGGCGACCACCCCCTCGCAGGCCACCGCCGCATTGGCGATGCAGTGATCGACCCCGCCGAACCGCTCCACGACGCGGCCGACGAAGCCCCGCAGGGCGTCGGCATCGGCGGCATCGACCTGCTCGGCATGCAGCCTGTCTGGATGCGCGGCCGCGAGCCCCGCCAGAGCTGCGGAGCCCGAGCGGGAGAACGTGGCCACGCGGTCGCCGCGGTCGAGCAACCGCTCGACGAGCGCGAGCCCCAGACCTCGCGAACCGCCGGAGATGATCGACGTGACGGGCATCATTCAAGCGGCCCGGCGGCTGCGAGCACCAACCGGATGGAGCTGATCGGGGGTCGCGCGCAGCCGCCGGTGAACTTTGACTGGAAGAGTTCGCTCACCATTTCCATCGGGAATGAAATGTCAAAGTCCGCCGGCGGCGAGCACGTGCCCCCGATCGGCGGCGCGGACCGAGAAGCATCCACGGCTGCGGTCACGTCGCACGGCGGGGCACCTTGCCCGCCGGATTGGTGGCGATCTTCTTCACGATGTCGAGGATCCGAGGCACGCCGTGCGGCTCGAGCCCGCCCCGGCAGGCCGCGAGCGCCGCAGCCCGGATGTTTTCCGGCTTGCTTCCCTCGGGCAACGGGTCGGCGAGCACGACCTCGGCGGCCACCAGCTCACCGGTGATCGCACTGGGCATGCCATAGACGCGGGCATCGGCGATGCCGGGAACGCCCCGCAGCAGCTCCTCCACCCGCCGCGGAAACACCTTCGCGCCCCCGACGACGATCACGTCGCTGCGCCGCCCCGTGAACTCGTAGCGATCGCCCCGCTTTTCCACGAGGTCGCCCGTGGCCACTTCGGCCGAATCCCGCGACAGCTGCACGAGCAGTTCACCGTCGCGACGCATGCCGAGCCGCGCCCCGCCCGCCAGCGAACGGCCGAGCCAGCTGGCCGGAAATCCGGGCAGCCCGTCGGTCACGCGAAACACCTCGCCCAGTTCCGTCGTTGCATAGACCTGCGAGATCTTCGCGGTCGGGAAGGCCGCGCGGGCCTGCTCCAAGAGCGGCCCATCAGCCGCCTCGCCGCCGAGCGTGATGCGGTCGAGCCGGGCCTTCGCCAAAAGCGCCCGATCGGCCGAGGTGAAGAGCCGCCGCAAGAGCGTCGGCGTGGCCGGCAGGACCGAGGCCTCCTCCGCGATGATCGCCCGCAGCACCACGTCGGGATCGCGGGACGCGGGCACGACCAACCGGCCCCCGGTGAGGAGCGCCTGCAGCCAGACCTGGATGCCCGCCCAACGTGTCGAGTCATAGACGAGGATCCACCCGAGCCCATGCCACTGTTCCGCCAGCCGGGCGGCGGCAAGCAGCGAATCCCAGGAATGTTCGACGAGCTTTGGCGGGCCGCTCGTGCCCGACGTGGCCACCACCACCTGCGCGGCCACCGCCTCGAACTCCCGCCGCTGTGCCGCGGGATCGGCGGCCAGCGACAGGGAATCGTCGATCGTCACCCAGTCGCGGAGTTCGCCGACCAGGTCGCGGGAATCCTCCGCGAGGAAGGCCACCGGGACATGCTGCCGGCCGCAGGCGGCGGCGATGACGACGAGCGACTCGGTCCGCTTGGCCCGCGCGACGATGCCGACGGGCCGCACCCGGTCGAGCGCCGCCTCCAGCGTGTTGATCGCGGCGGCGAGCGTGGCGTAGTCGATCGAGCGGCTCGCGTCGCCGCCGGCGCCGGCGACGATCGCGGTGCGGGCGGGAAACTGGCGGGCCACCTCGGAGATCGCGAAGGCGAGCCGGTCTTCCGCCGGAGCATCCGCCAGATGACTGGGAAGGGTTTGCGTGTTGGTATTCATCG
>JBIIYN010000122.1:0-10676 GCA_044346795.1 Pirellulales bacterium | reverse complement strand
TGCCGTCGAGCCTTGGATCAGGGGCGATGCCTGCCAGTGACAAGACCGTCGGGCCAAAATCGACAAAGCTCACCACCCGATCGGCGCGAGTGCCGGCACGGTGGCCCTGTGGAAATCGCACGATCAACGGCACCCGCAGGCCGGTGTCAAAGCACGACCGTTTACCCCGCGGGAGGCCGACGCCATGATCACTGAAAAACATCACGACCGTGTTGTCGAGCAGCCCGGCGGTTTCCAGTTCGTCGATCCGGTCGCCAACCCATTGATCCATGGCGGCGATATTGTTGTAGGTGCGGGCCACCGCATCACGGACGTGCGGAGTGTCGGGATAGAACGGTGGCAGGGGAACGTCCTGGGGGGCAACCACCACGGGGCGGCGTTCCGCGGTTGGAAATCCCTGGCTCTCATGGGTTCCCATGAAGTTGAAGACGGCGAAGAAAGGCTGGCGGCCGGTGCGGTTTTTCCAGTGGGCCGTGTCGCTCGATGCGTCCCACACGGTCACGGGCTCGCGGAACTGATAGTCAGTTTTCGAGTTGTTGGTGCAGGCATACCCGGCCGCCCGGAGATGCTCGGGAAAGCACCGCACAAACGGCGGTGGCAGGCCCTCGTAGAGCGGAATGCCTCGATCATTCGCCAGCGGCAGGCCGTAGGGATTGCCGTTTCGCATCTGCATCGTGCCGATCCGGGTGCAGAACATGCTCGTGATCAGCGACGAGCGGGCCGGGGCACAGACTGGCGACGTCGCAAACGCGTTGTCGTAGACCACACCCTCGCGGGCGAGGCGGTCGAGATGTGGGGTCGGCACCGTCGCGTCGCCATAGCAACCGATCCACGGGCTCATGTCCTCGACGGTCAGCCAGACAATATTGGGCCGCTCCACACTCTCCGCTTCACCCCGGCTTGACCACGCGCCGAGGGTCAACACGGTGGAGAAAATAACCAACCGCACCATGTGTCTTCTTCGCACGATCAAGTCCTCCACGTTCTCGGGCGTCAGTCTCTCGCGAAACGAGGCCCGGCGACTCGCACCGTACCATACCAGCGGTGCCCGCAGATGATGGCCCTGGGGGCTGAGCCGGATCCGGTAGAGGCTCATGCCGGCGGTGATGGAGAGCAGGTCTGAGTCGGCGCCGCGGCCGCTGCCGGCGTTCGTCGGCACCGCGCTATGCTTTCGACCCGGCGACGCTCTGCCGCCGGTCCGAAGCCGCACTCCCGGATGACGTTTCCGGCAATTGTGCGGCCGCACGGGAAGCCTTACGTTGGACGTGGCGTGAAGGTGTTCTCTCTCTCTCTCTCTCTCTCTCTCTCTCTCGAATCATGGTGGGCATTTGATGTTCCCGTGTCTGTGGTGTTCCTTCCCGGCGTGTGCCGTCGCAAACTCCATCAGGCGAGTGCGGGCACGTGGCCGACCGGTTCTGGTGTTGCTTGCCGTGCTGTCCGCCGGCTCCGCCAGCCTTGCGAACGACAAGGGCGTGAACCAGCACGAGGGCGCCCCGCCGATGGGAGCGGACACGGACTCGGCGGAGGCCGCGGCGTTGAGGACGGCCCGCGGTCTGCTCGCGATTGGACCGCGGCCGGCGCGGCCGCCCCTGCCTGACGGCCCGCTCCCGCTCGAAGTCATCGATGGTGAGCGGATCGCGCTGGTGGGCAACTCGACGGCCGAGCGGATGAACCTGTTCGGGCACTTCGAGGCTCTGCTCCATCAGCGATTCCCGTCGAAGCGACTGGCGGTGCGGAACTTCGCCCGGCCGGCCGACGAGGTGGGCAACCGCCAGCGGCCGAACGACTACACGAAGCTCGACGATCCGATGGCCGCCTTCGGCGCCGACACCTACCTGCTGTTCTTCGGATTCAACGAGTCGTTCGGCGGCCCGGCGGCCGTCGAGACGTTCAAGGCGCACTACGCCGAGTTGATTCGTGAATTCCGGACGAATTATCCGCGGGATGACACGAAGGCGTTGCCGCGGATCATCGTCGTTTCGCCGATCGCCGTCGAGCCGACGGGCGACCCGCTCCTTCCCGACGCCGTCGCGCAGAACGCCGCCCTCGCCCTCTACCGCGACGCGGCCCGGAGCGTTGCAGCCGCCGAGCGGCTTCCGTTCATCGACCTGTTCGACGTCACGCTGGCGGCCTTTTCCGCCGAGCCGGGACGGCAGTTCACGATCAACGGCTGCCATGTGGACGAGGCGGGCGACCGGGTCGTCGGCGAGGCGCTCGATCGGGCGCTGTTCGGGGCTGCGCCGGCGGCGCGGCTCGGGGCGGAGGCCTTCGCCCGGCTCAGGGCTGCGGTGAACGACAAATCGTGGGTGCACCTGCAGGACTACCGGATGGTCAACGGCTGGTATGCGTATGGCAGCAATCGCACGTGGGACACGGAGACATTCCCCCGCGAGTACGTGAAGCTCCGCAACATGGCGGCGGTCCGCGACCGCCGCATCTGGCAGCTCGCGGCGGGCAGGCCGGTCGCCGACGTGGTGGACGACTCCGATACCGGGGAACTGGTCGCACCGCCATCGCGATTCGGGGACCCGCGGCTCGTCTATATGGAAGACCAGAAACGTGGGCCGGAGATTCTTTCGCCGGAGGGATTCATGGAGACCTGCACCCTGCCCCCGGGCTTCGAGGTCAGGCTCTTCGCCGACGAGCGAACGTTCCCGGAAATCGCCAAGCCGGTGCAGCTGGCATTCGACTCGAGAGGCCGGCTGTGGGTGGCGACGATGCCGAGCTACCCGCAGTGGCGGCCGGGCGATCCCCCGCCCGCCGACAAACTCGTGATCCTCGAGGACACCGATGGCGACGAACGGGCCGACAAGCGGACGGTGTTCTACGATCGGCTCCACTGCCCGACCGGGTTTCAATTTTTTGCCGGCGGCGTGCTCGTCGTCGATCAGCCGCGTCTCCTCTGGCTCCGCGACACCGACGGAGACGACCGGGCCGACGCCGTTGTCCACGTGCTCGACGGCTGGGGCACGGACGACACGCACCATACGGCAGGTGCGTTCGAAATGAGCCACGGCGGCCTCCTCCACGCGCTCGAGGGGCCCGGCATGAGCACGACGCTCGAGACGCCCTGGGGACCGTTTCGAAATTCCGGGACACCGGGCTGCTACGTGATCGATCCCCGCACCTGGAAGGTCCGCCACTTCAAGACCCCGGGCTACGGCAACCCGTGGTGTTACGTCTTCGACGAATGGGGCCAGGGCATCGTCGGCGACGGCACGATGGGGCCACAGCATTGGGACACGCCGCTGTCGGGGGCGCAGTATCCCGGTCGAAAGGGGATGAATCCGGTGTTCGACACCGAAAAGATGCGTCCGGTGGTGGGGAGCGAATACCTGCGCACCCGGCAGTTCCCCGCGGAGGTGCAGGGCCAGTTCGTCTACGCGTGCCTGATCAAGATGAACGGCATCCCCCGCTGGACGATCTCCGACGACGGGGCCGGCTACAAGGGCGTCCGCGTCCGGCACGATCCGGCTGATCCGGCGACCGCGTTCGACCTCCTCAAGAGCACCGACAAGCACTTCCGGCCGGTCGATCCCCAGATCGGTCCCGACGGTGCGCTCTGGTTCGGCGACTGGGCCAACCCGCTCATCGGTCACATCCAATACAGCCAGCGGGATCCGAACCGCGACAAGGTGCACGGCCGCATCTATCGGCTCGTCTGCAAGGACAAGCCCCTGCTCCGCCCGGAGACCCAGGCCGGCCGATCGACGTCCGAGGTGCTCGACCAACTGAAGAGCCCGGAGTGGCGGACGCGCTATCGGGCCCGCGCGGAGCTGCAGGCGAGGATTGCGACCGACGTGCTCCCGGACGCACGGCGATGGGTGGCCCGGCATGCCTCCGATCCGGGCGTCGATCGGCCGACGATGGACCGCCTGAAGATGGAACAGCTCTGGCTGCAGCAGTCGTTCCATGCGATCGACGAGCCGCTCCTCGAAGAGCTGCTCGATGCGCCGACGCCCGATGCCCGCGCCGCCGCGACGCGGGTCGTTGCCGACGCCCGCGACGCGATTCGGGGAGCCGAGATGCGGCTGATCGCGAAGGCCGCCGACACCCATCCACGGGTCCGTGCCGAGGCGGTCCGTGGCCTGAGTTTCTACGGGAGTGCGGCCTCGTTCGCCGCGGTCGTGGCCGCGGCGAACGCCGAACCACAGGATCGTTTCGTGGAATACACGTGCGATGCCGCCTTCGGCGCCCATGTCGAAGCCTGGCAGCCGGCCTACGAGGCCGGCACGCTGGCCGCCCGCGGCACGCCGGCGGCGAAGATTCTCGAGCGGGTACTCGGGCTGGATGCGAAGTCGGCCGAGATCCGCCGGCACCTGTCGTTGCTCACGAGCAAGGAGCGACCGACCGCCGACCGGCGGGAGGGGGCGATCCGCGCGATCACGCAGATCGAGGGGGGCGATCCGGCGAACGGCCGCGACGTGTTTCGCCGCGTCTGCGCCAGTTGCCACAAGTGGGGCACCGAGGGGGCGACGGGCATCGGCCCCGAACTGACCGACGTCGGCAAACGGCTCGATGCGGTCAAGCTCGTCGAGTCGATCGTCGACCCGAGTGCCGTCGTCGACGAGAAATACCTCTCGACGTTGATCGTCACCGCCGACGGCCGTACGGTCACCGGCCTGCTCGTCGGGGAGACGCCCGAGCATCTGGTGATCTTCGACGGCAGACAGCGGAAGACCGTGCCAGTCGCTGAGATCGAGGAGCGGTTGCAACTCAAGCAGAGCAGCATGCCGGAGGGGCTCGCCACCACGCTCGCGCCCACCGAGTTGCTCGACGTCGTCGAGTTCCTGAAGGGCCGCAAGTAGACGGGCCGCGAATGAGGCCGACCGCGGGTCCACGGCCGGCCGTCACTGCCCTTTCACCCGCATGGGCACCGCGTAGAGCCCCGTGCGGGCCGTGATGAACAGCGTCTGCCGGTCAGGTCCGCCGAAACAGACGTTCGCGGCTCCCTCGGGCACCTCGATGGTCTCGATCAGCTCGCCCGCGGGGCTGTAGACGAGCACGTTCCTGGCGGTGAGATAGAGGTTTCCCCGCTCGTCCAGCGTCATCCCGTCGGAGCCGCTCTGGCAAAACACCTTGTGATCGGTGAGCGAGCCGTCGGGCTGAATCCGGTAGGAGTGCGTCTTTCTGGCATCTGGGTCGGAGACGTAGAGCGTCGTGCCATCGGCGGTGCCGACCACTCCGTTCGGCTTCACGAGATCGGAGATGACGCGGGTCACCGTCCCGTGATCCGGGCTGATCGAATAGACGTGCAAGCCGTCCTGCTCGAGGGGGCCGGCCTCCTGACCGTAGCGCGGATCGGTGAAGTAGATCCTGCCGCTGGGATGAATCCACAGGTCGTTCGGGCTGTTAAGCCTCTTGCCCGCGTAGGAGTCGGCGAGCACCGTGGTCTTGCCCTCCGGTGACGTCGAGGTCACCCGTCGGCTCGTTCCCTCGCAGGCCAGAAGGTTCCCCTGTTCGTCGAAGAACAGGCCGTTCGCGCCGCCGCTCTGCTCGCGGACGGTGGTGAGCTTTCCCGCAGCCACGTCCCACCGGTGGATGCGATTGTTGGGGATGTCGGAGAAGCAGATGGAGCCATGCTTGTCCCTGGCCGGGCCTTCGGTGAAGGCGAAGCCGCCTGCCAGTTTCGTGACTTCGCCGGACACCAGCCGCTCGACGGTCGGTGCGGCCTGCCTCGTGGCTCCGGCGGCTGGCGGCTTCGACGGATGATGCCCCTGCCGGTTGAGACGGATGCGGTAGAGGCTCTTGCCGGCGGTGATGTAGAGGAGGTTCGCGTCGGCGCCGCGGCCGAAGCCGACGTTCGTCGGCAGCTCCGTGGGGATCTCGGCGATCTCCTTGCCCTCGGGGTCGTACACGCGGATGCCCGGCCGCGTCACGTCGCGGCAGGCCACGTAGAGATTGCCCTCGGTGTCGCAGACGAGGCCGTCGGGCCCGTCCTGCGGCGCATAGTCCACGAGCACCTTGCGAAACCGGGCCGAGCCGTCGGGGGCGAGATCGTAGGCGAGCAGCTGCATCGTGCCCTTGCGGGCGGCGGGCCGGCCCGTCCCGGGCAGCTCCTTGGCGGGCAGCACGCGATCGAAGGCGAGGATGCGGGTGTCGTGCGAGCCGACGTAGAGCGTTTTCTGGTCGGGCGACACGCACACGCCATTGGGCTTGCCCGCGTCGGTGATGATCCGGTGCAGCGAGCCGTCGGGATCCCGACGGTAGACCGCCTCCACCGCCTGATCCACCGGCTCGTGGCCCACGTACCGCGGGTCGGAAAAATAGATTCTTCCGCGGTCGTCGAGCGTGATGTCGTTTGGAGAATTCAGCGGTCGGCCGTCGAAGAGCCCGGCGATCACGACCGTCTCCCCGGTGGCCATGTCGGTGCGGGCGAGGCACCGCGGCCCGAAGTCGGCCTGCAGCGCCGCGATCATGTTGCCGGCCGCGTCGAACTTGAGTCCGTTGGATTGCCCGCTCGGGGAGCGGTAGATCGTCGTCTTGCCGGTGGCCGGGTCGAACCGCCAGATGTGGCCCGCGGGAAACGAGCCATCCGGGCGGCGGCTCATGGCCGAGAAGGTGATGTCGCTGAAGTAGACGAGCCCGTCGTGGCCGACGGCGACGCCCTCGGTGAGCACCTGCCCCTCGAAGAGTTTTTCAGGCTTCGCTCCCGGCGGTACGATCGGCGCGGCGGCCGCCGGGATCGCAAGCGCCAGAATCAGGCCGGCCGCGGCCAGCCACCGCACACACGCATTCATGATCAAGTCCATGGGTTTCCCTCCGCGGTGCAGCACCGCTCGTCCACCACGATCCGCTCGGGCATCGGCCCGGCGTAGACCCAGAGCATCGCCATCGTGGCATCGGTCTCGTTGCGGAAATAATGCACTCGGCCGCGGGGCTGCATCGCCGTCTCGCAGTCCGACATCTCGTAGCGGCGGCCTTCGACCAGGCAGGCGGCGACGCCGTCGATGATCGTGATCGCCTCGTCGAAATCGTGCACGTGCGCCGGCAGCCGGCCCCCCGGCATGAAGAGCCCGTAGCCGCCGCTCATCTCGAGGCCCGGCATCACCGCGGCGTTGAAGTGGTCGATGAACGACGTGTTCGGCCCGGCCTCGGTGCGGTGGGCCGTGGCGAACCGCGTCACACGTTCCTTGCCGGTCACGCCCCGCGAACCTTCCGGCTGCACCCGCGGTGCGGCGGCGGCGGGCACGAGCGTGCGGACGGGCGCGGAGGTGGGCATCGCCACGTGGGCCCGCGCCACGGTCGCGCCGGGGTTCACGGCCGCGTGGGCGAGCCCCCGCGGGATGCAGATGTTGTCGAGCGGCCCGAGCTCGTAGCGGCGGTCTTCCACGTCCACCGTGAGCCGGCCCTCGAGCACCGTGATCGATTCGCTCGTCGGATGCTCGTGGCAGTCGAGGGCCGCGCCGGCCGTGAAGGTCACGATGCCCGCCGTGAGGTCGCGGGCCCCCTGCCCCTTGCCGGCGAGCGACTCGAACCGGACGCCCGCGGCGAGGTCGATCGCATCCCCGGCTCCGGGCCGCGTCATCGCTTCGCCGCGGTCGGGCTTCATGTGGGCAGGCGGCCGGCGGAGCGGCGCATCGGCCGTGCCACCCGCCACGAGGTCGGCCCGGATCGAGAGCGATCGGCCGGCCGTCTCGGCGAGGCTTTTGAGTCCACCGGCGAGCAGCCCGACGTCGCTCGCAAGCCCGATCATGCCGAAGCCCTGATCGATCCGCCGGCGGAGATCGTCGGCATGGCGGGCCATGATGCCGCACTGCTTCCCCGTCGACCGCACGCGGTCCTTCACGGCGAGGATCCGCTCGGCGGTCGGGCCTCCCTCCCACGCGCCGCGGTGGCCATACGACGCCGAGAGATCGGCCGGGCCGAAGAAGAAGAGATCGACGCCGTCGACAGCCACGATCTCCTCCGCGGCCGCGACGCCCGCGGCGGTCTCGATGATCGGCACGACGAGCACGTGGTCATTGGCTTCGGCCGCATGCTCGGCGAGGGCCTGGCCCCAGCCGGTGGCCCGTTCGCCGCCGATGCCGCGGCGGCCCTCGGGCGGGTAGTTCGCCATCGCGAGAGCGTCCTTCACCTGTGCCGCCGATTCGATCCACGGCACGACCACGCCATCCGCCCCGAGGTCGAGCGCCCGCTTCACGAGCGCCGCATCGAGCGCCGCGATCCGCACGAGGCCCACCGTGGTCGAACGCGAGAGGGCCCGCAGGTGGTCGAGGATCTCCTTCCAGTCAAGGTGCCCGTGCTCGGCGTCGATCACCACCCAGTCGAGTCCGAGGGCCGCCGCGATCTCCGTGATGCTCGGGGATTCGAGCGTCACCCAGAGCCCGAGGGCCGGTGCGTTGGAAGCAAGCCGGCGGCGGAGGGTTTCGATGGCGCGGCGGTTCATGCGGACTTGTCTCCTGCTCAAAAGGCCGGGGGCGTGGGCTCGACGCCGAGCGATCGCGCCGTGGCGGCGAGCGCCTCCCACGTGGCGGCGTCGATCTCGAGGCCGGACTGGATGCGGGCGGCCCGGGTCTGCTCCTCGATCTCGCCCGGCACGAGGATGTCCCGCGCGGGGTCGATCCGCTCGGCGGTCTTCACCCAGTCGATGAACCGCGTCACTTCGGCGTCGAAGGCCGCCGCGGCTCCGAAGGCGTCGGGACGGATGTAAATGGAGAGCATGTTGTTGATGAGTTGGCCCGCGTGGGCCGGGTTGCTCGCGCCGCCGCCGGTCAGGGCGCCGGCCAGCAGTTCGGTGATCACGCCCAATCCGTAGCCCTTGTGGCCGGCGATCGCGAGGATCGAGCCGGGCGGGTCGGCATAGAACACCCGCGGGTCGGTGGTCGGCCGGCCGGCCGAGTCGATGATGCAGCCCTCGGGCACCGTCGTGCCCTTGTTGAGCGCCACCTTCAGCTTTCCTTCGGCGATCGTGCAGCAGGACATGTCGAGGATCACGGGCGAGCCGTCAGCCCGCGGAATGCCGGCGGCAATTGGGTCGGCGCTGAGCCGGCGGCTGCGGCCGCCGAAGGGGGCGACGAGGATGCCCCCGCCCGAGGTGCTGACGAAGTGCACCGACGCTACTCCGGCGCGGGCGGCCTGGAGCGGCCAGGCGCCGATCCGGCCGAGGTGGCCCGAGTTGCGGAGGGCCACGACGGCGATCCCCTCGCGGTTCGCCTTCTCCACACCGAGCGCCGTGGCCTCGACGCCGATCGATTGCCCGAACCCCTGTTGGCCATCGGCGACGGCCAGCACGCCCGTCTCGTGCACGATCTGCATGCGGCGGTTGGGCAGCACGGTCCCCTGCCGCAGCCAGTCGATGTAGGCCGACACGCGGATCACGCCGTGCGAATCGTGGCCGGCGAGGTTCGCCTCGACGAGGTGTGCGGCGATCCGCCCGGCCTCCGCGGGCTCGCAGCCGGCGGCCTCGAAGATGGCGGCGACGAGCCGTTCGAGCGAGAGGTGGTCGATCCTCATGACGGATTCGCCTCGTTGCTCGCCGCGGCGGGCAGTTCGGGCAGGAAGAAAGCCGCCACCGTCGCCGGGAGGAACACGAAGCCCGCCGCGAACAGGACTGGCCGCAGGTCCCCGGGCACGCTGAAGATCCCGAAGAAGACGGTGCCGGCCGCCGCGGCGAGGCGGCCGAAATTGAAGCAGAAGCCGGCACCCGTCGTCCGCAGCAGCGTGGGGAAGAGCGGCGGCAGATACATCGTGTAGAGGGCGAACATCCCCGAGCTGGCGCCGAGCACCGACCAGGCGGCGATCAATTCCCGATGCCCCCGCGGCACGGCGTAGGTGAACGTCATCGCGAGGAAATAGACGAGGCACATGCCCGCGATCGTGCGGCGGTAGCCGATCACGGTGGCCAGACCGGCGGCGAGAAAATTGCCGGCGATCGACGAGAGCATCAGGACCGTGAAGCCCTGGCTCACCAGGCGGCTGCGGTCGGCATCGGACCAGTCGGCGAGTTCCGCGAGGCCGCGGAGGTGCTGCACGCTCCAGAACGTGAAGGCCCAGTGGGCCGTGAGCGACAGGCCGCAGACGGCCAGTGCCCGCAGCGTTGTGTCGAGCACCGGAGGACGGAAGAGGTCGGCGATCCGCGGGGTGGCCGCGGGGCCGGCCGCGCGGGCGGCGTGCCAGGCCTCGGTTTCGGGAACCGCCCGCCGGATCCAGAGCGTGATGAAGGCCGGCAGGATGCCGACGAGAAACACCATCCGCGGCGGCTGGCTGGCAAGCAGGAAGGTGGCGATCGACGCCACGACGATCCCCACGTGCACGGCCGACTGCAGCACGGCGGCCAGCCACGGCCGCCAGCGGCGGGGCCAGGTCTCGGAGAGGAGTGCCGCCCCCACGGCCCATTCGCCGCCGATGCCGAGCGCCGCCAGGAATCGGAAGATGAGCAGGTGCCACCATTCGGTCGCGAAGGCCGAAAGCCCGGTGAAGGCGGCGTAGGTGAGGATCGTCAGCACGAGCGTGCGGCTGCGGCCGATCCGGTCGCCGATCACGCCGAAGAACGCGCCGCCGAAGGCCCAGCCCACGAGAAACGCGGCCTGGATGACGGAGCTCGTGAGCCCCACGCTCGCGGCGGTGGTCGGCGTGCGGAGCAGTTCGGCCACGAACGGCACCGCCACGAGCGTGTAGAGGTGCATGTCGAGGCCGTCGAAGAGCCAGCCGAGCCAGGCGGCGATCCCCGACTT
>JBIIYN010000442.1:0-3040 GCA_044346795.1 Pirellulales bacterium | reverse complement strand
CCTAAAAAGCAGAAAAGCCAAGGTTTCCTTGGCTTTTCTGCTTTTT
The DNA here is from genome assembly GCA_044346795.1 of Pirellulales bacterium. Taxonomy (GTDB): domain Bacteria; phylum Planctomycetota; class Planctomycetia; order Pirellulales; family UBA1268; genus CAMCQY01. The sequence goes on along the minus strand of JBIIYN010000442.1, from coordinate 2,994 downwards.
AGCAATGAAGCGATTCTTCAGAATCTGCTTCATTGCTAAAATTGAAACCCTTTCGCTTTGAAATCCCTTAAAGGAATCAAAGGCTTAAAGTTGATATATTTGTCCATTGCAATATTTAAGCAGAAAGCATATCCAAGGAATCCTTTGGCTTTTTGTTTAAAATATCCATGGCTCCGTAGTTTAATGGATAGAACGAGAGTTTCCGGAACTCTTGGTAGGGGTTCGATTCCCTTCGGGGCTACTCGGCGGGACATTTGCAGAATTTCTGACAAATGTCCCGCCTTCTTTTTTTCAAAACACTTGGTATTCTGGAAATTCCGGTGAAACAGACCCCCTAATTCCGGAGTAAACTGACCCCTTGATTCCGGAGCAAACTGCCCCCTTTTTCCGTGGCAAACTGACCCCACCAAAATGGGCTGAAAAAAGTGAGAGATGGACACCACTTTTGTGGATTTATCAAAGATAAATCCATTGAAATGGCAAATCATCCTATCGCTATGAGTAAACTCAGACAAGTTTTAAAGCTTTATTCCCGAGGATTAGGGAAGAAAGCCATAGGGCGTCAATTGGGCGCTTCTAAGAACACGGTTAAGGCATACATTGACCGCATTTCACAAACACGTTTAACGATACAGGAGTTGTTAAAGAAAACGGACTCAGAATTAAATGAGTTGTTTAATCCTCCTCGACAGGAATATACAAATGATCGCTTAAAGCAATTGTATTCATTTTTTCCTGCAGCCGAGCGGTTATTACGCGGTCGTGGCATGACGCGTGGCAAGGTGCATCAGGAGTATTTACGTCTGCATCCTGATGGTTTTATGAAGTCTCAATTCTGTTTGTATTTCAATCAATGGAAAAAGCGCAGCAGTATTTCGATGCATATTGAGCACAAATCTGGGGATAAGATGTATGTGGATTTCACCGGGGAGAAGTTGGATTATTTGGATCCTCAAACGGGAGAGATAAAAAAGGCGGAGGTATTTGTAGCAATTTTGGGATGGAGCCAGTATGCTTACGTAGAGGCTGTTTACAATCAAAGCAATGAGGAGTTTATACGCGCCTGCGAGAATGCTATACATGCATTTGATGGTGTACCTAAAGCAATTGTACCCGATAATTTGAAATCGGCGGTAATAAAACCTAACCGTTATGAGCCGGAGCTGAATGATAATTTCAGGTGTTTTGCAGAGGAATATGGAACAACGATTTTGCCCGCACGTGTAAGAAAGCCACAGGATAAGGCACACGTAGAGAATATGGTAAAAATTGTTTACAAGGAAGTATTTACGGAATTGGATAAGCAACAGGTAAGTACACTTGAGGAATTGAATTTGCGTATTGGTGCATTGGTGCAAAAACTTTGCAATGCATTGCTCACAGGGCTAAATACAACGCGATTTGAGCGCTGGCAGATGGAGCGGTTATCGCTGGATGCGTTACCACAAAAGCGATTTGAGCAACGCAGTACGCGAACGGCTACGGTCATGAAAACGAGTCATGTTTTATTGGGAGAAGACCGCCATTATTACTCTGTGCCACACGCCTATATCGGTAAAAAAGTAAAACTGGTATACTCTTACAGTAAGGTGGATGTGTATTACAAATACGATTTAATCACTACGCACAAACGCATGCGCTCGCCCGGTAATTATACAACACAAGCGGAACATTTACCATCTCAGCATAAAATACAATCGGAATGGACACCGAATTATTTTATTGAAGCCGCAGCGAAAATAGACGCTGATGTAGAATCGTATATCCGCAAAATACTGTTAAAGAAAACGCATCCGGAGCAAGCCTATAAATCCTGTATGGGCGTATTGAAATTAGAACGAAGATATGGCCGTGAGCGTCTGGTAGCGGCCTGTCGTCGGGGATTGTACATAGGCTATCATAATTATAAAACGGTAGAGGAAATTTTAAAGCGTGGGATAGACCGTTTTGATTTAGAGAAAGACCCTACCACCATGCCCTCGCACACGAATATCCGTGGAAGGGAATATTACAAGTAACCAAAAATCCAAAATACATGAAAACAACACTAGAAAAAATGCGCCAAATGCGTTTAACGGGCATGGCTAATGCCTTTGAGCAAACGCATCAATCGGGGAAAAACGAAAAGTACACAGCAGATGAAATGACAACACACCTCATCGATAGTGAATGGGATGATCGTTACAACCGAAGATTAGATCGCACGGTAAAGATGGCTCGCTTTCGTTATCCAGCCAGTGTAGAGCAACTCCAATTTGAGGATGGTAGATTAGACCGCAATCAAATCCTGCGCCTGGCAGAAGGCGAGTATATCAAACGCAAAGAAAATATCATCATCACCGGCAGCACAGGAATCGGCAAAAGCTATTTAGCCTCTGCGCTCGGCCATCACGCGTGCAGCATGGGCTACAAAGTATTGTATCAACACAGCACAAAACTATTTGCCCGCTTAAAAATTGCCAAAGCTGACGGTACAATCCTAAAAGAATTGGCAAGAATCGAAAAACAACACATCCTGCTCATTGACGATTTTGGTATTCAGCCATTAGATGCGCAAAGCAGGGCAATCTTAATGGAAATTATCGAAGATCGACACGGAAAAAGCAGCACAATAATCACATCCCAGGTGCCTGTTACCATGTGGCACGAAATCATCGGAGAGCAAACCATCGCTGACGCCATCCTAGACCGAATCGTCCACGATGCTCATCGCATCGAAATGAATGGTGAATCCATGAGAAAAAAACGAAAACTAAAATCTGAATCAGAAGAAACCAAAAACAACTAAATTTACACTCCATAACTCACGAAAAATAAACCCCATTTTGCAAGTAACTTTGAGGGGTCAGTTTCGAGCGGACAAGTGGGGTCAGTTTAGTCGGAATATCCAGCCGAGTAGCCTCGACAGGAATCGAACCTGTATCAAAAGTTTAGGAAACTTCTATTCTATCCATTGAACTACGAGGCCGGGGGCGCAAAAATACGATTTCGTGG
>JBIIYN010000121.1:0-10714 GCA_044346795.1 Pirellulales bacterium | reverse complement strand
TGGCCGACCTCCGTCGGCTGGCGTGGGCGTCGCATCCTGCGACGCGGTCGTGGGTAGGGTCAACCTCCCGACCCGGCTTGGCCGACCACCCGGGCCGATGGCTTGGCCGACCACCCGGGCCGATGGCTTGGTCGACCATTCCGGCCGATGGCTTGGTCGACCATTCCGGCCGGGGAGGACACGCGAAGCGAGCCTCAGGCGCCTCGGCGGAAACGACGGACGACCACCTGTGACGCTGTCGCCGAGCCGCCGTAGCGAGCGAAGCGTGTCCTCCCCGGCCGTGCCCCCGGCCGGTGGAGCGGGTTCGCTACGGCCGTGGCCCCCACTTGCCAAGGACCGATCGTCTATAACAGACCCTTCGCAAGACGCGATCCGGGCGCACACAGGAGGCATCATGCAGGGAACCTCGACGGGACTGACGGGAGAAAGCAGGGCGGCGCCGGAGGTGGCGGCGCCCGGCGTGCTCGTCATCCTCGGCGCCTCGGGCGACCTGACGAAGCGACTGCTCATGCCGGCGCTCTACAACCTCGCCTGCGACGGGCTCCTGCCCGACGACTTCGCGGTCGTGGGCATGGCCCGCCGGGAGCTGACGACGGCCGCGTTTCGCGAGCAGCAACGGCAGGAGATCGAACGGTTCAACACGCGCCGCACGTTCGATCCCGACTCCTGGCGATGGCTCGAGTCGCGGCTGCATTACACCGCCGGCGACTTCGACGACGCGGCCGCCTACGGGCGGCTGCGGACGCTCGTGGAGCAGGTCGGCGGCGGCACCGCCGCCGAGAACACGCTCCTCTACCTGGCCATCTCGCCCGAGTTCTTCGGAGTGGTCAACGAACAGCTCGCCGCCGCCGGCTTCACGCGGCTGCCCGGCCGGAAGCGGATCATCGTCGAGAAGCCGTTCGGCAAGGACCTGGCGTCGGCCCGAAGCCTGAACCAGTCGCTGCTCGCGCTGTGGAGCGAGGACGAGATCTATCGCATCGACCATTACCTCGGCAAGGAGACGGTGCAGAACCTGCTGGCGTTCCGGCTGGCGAACCCGATGTTCGCCCCGCTCTGGAACGCCGCGCACGTCGACCACATCCAGATCACCGCGACCGAGACCGTCGGGGTGGAGACCCGCGGCGGGTATTACGACAAGACCGGCGTGGTCCGGGACATGCTGCAAAACCACCTGCTTCAGATGCTGGCGTATGTCTGCATGGAGCCGCCCGAGTCGCTCGACCCGGGCGTCGTCCGCGACGCGAAGTCGCGGCTGCTCGAGGCGGTGCGGGTGCCGGGGCCCGCGGACGTCGCCCGCGACTGCGTCCGCGGCCAGTACGGCCGGGGCGTGAAGGCCGACGGCACGCCGGCGGTCGGCTACCGCGAGGAGCCCAACGTCGATCCGGAGTCGAACACGCCGACGTTCGCGGCCATCAAGCTCCATCTCGACAACGACCGCTGGGCCGGCATGCCCGTCTACCTGCGAAGCGGGAAGTCGCTCTGGAAGCGCGGCACCGAGATCGTCGTGCAATTCAAGGGGGAGGCGGGGGCGAACCTGCTCCTCTTCCACATCCAGCCGTACCAGGGGGTCGAAGTCCGCATGCTGGCCAAGCGGCCCGGTCCGGCGTTCCAACTGCAGCGGGCGGGCATGCGGTTCGACTACGCCGAGACGTTCGAGGCCGCCCGGGGCACGGGCTACGAGGTGCTCCTCTATGCCGCGCTCAACGGCGATCCGACGCTCTTTTCCCGCACCGATTTCGTGGAGGCGTCCTGGCGGATCATGCAGCCGGTGCTCGACGCCTGGAACGAGACGCGGGCCGCCGACTTCCCGAACTATGCCGTGGGCACGTGGGGGCCGCGGGAGGCCAACGCCCTGCTCGCGCGGGACGGCCGGCGGTGGCAGGAGTGCATCAGCCGGGAGGTTCTCTCCCGCAGCGGGTTCTTCGCCGCAGCCCCCGCGGTGCTGCTCAACACGCTCGTGCTGGCGTTTCGGCCGCTCGCGGTGGAGGCGGGCGCGACCGTCGTCGAGCGGGGAGATCGCCGCTGCGACCTCTACGTGGTCTGCCACGGCGAACTGGAGGCGCTTGCCGCGGACGGCAGGCGGCTCGGCGTCATCGGCGATGGGGAGTGCTTCGGCGAGATGGCGTTGCTCTTGAAGCAGCCGCGGAACGCGACCGTCCGCGCGGTCACCGACTGCGATCTGCTCGTGCTCGACGCCGACGATTTCCGGCGGATCATCGACGACTTTCCGCAGGCCGAAGCCGAACTCCGACGCATCGCCGAAAGCCGCCGGTCCGTTTGAGATCGACGCCTCGAAGTGGGGAGCGTTTCTTGGACCCGTCCCGTCGCTTCCGCTCCGGGCTTTGATTCAAGCGTGGCGTGACCGTTGATGATCACGCTGCCATCGACGGGAAGCCCCGGGTGGAAACCCAGGGACTGTCTTCACGGCAAGCCTCGGCATCGTGCCGAGCTTGCCTTGGCGGGCCTCCGCCCGCTGGTGCTCACCCGGCCCTCCGGGCCTGGCGCCGGAGGTGCCTTGGGGTCTGCAGGAATGGTGAGCGTTTTTTTGGCCCCGTCCCGTCGCTTCCGCTCCGGGCTTTTATCCGAGCGTGGTGCGACCGTCGGCGGTTGCGCCGCCATTCACATAAAAGCCCCGGGTGGAAACCCGGGGACGGGGCCAAAAGCGGTTCACCACTTCGCAACAACAGCCGCGGCAAGCCCGGGGATCGCCGGTCACGGCTTCGGCAGGCAAGAGGCCAGCGCGAGCAGGGCGTAGCTCGTCACCAGATTGGGGTCGCCCTCCATCCACCGCGGGTTTTGGTTCACCCACGAGCCGTCGGGCTGCTGCCGGTCGATGACCGCACCGGCCAGTTCGTGCCGCCAGACGTGCTTGAGCCCCGCGGCGTCGGTGAAGGTCTCGTCGCCGAGGGTGTCGAGGGCCTTGGCCGCCGTCTGGAGGTAGTAGTAGAGACCGGCATCGCCCATGCCGGGGTTTTCGGCGAACGTGTAGTGCTTCGCCAGCCATGCCACCGCGGCCTTCACGCGGGGATCGTCCCGGGTGAGGCCGGCGAAGATCATGCTCTTGAGCCCGGCGTAGGTCATGGACCCGTAACTTCGCAGCCCCCCCTCGGGCGTCGTGCCCGCCTGGCTCTCGCCCCCCGCCGCCGGCGTGTAGTAGAAGCCGCCGTCGGGGTTCTTGGCGGCGAACGGCAGCGGATTGTGCGGCCCCTCGAGATTCTGGGTCCGCGACACGAACGCGAGCGCACGCTGGATCGCCGCGTCGTCGGCGGCCGTGCCCACGCTCCGCAGGGCCTCGATCAGGAACGACGTGTTGGAGAGATCGGGCCTGTTCTTGCGGCCGTATCCCGCGCCCCCGTAGGCCGGATCCGATTCCTCCTTGCCCTCGCCGGCGTCCCACTGCAGGCCCTTCACGAACGCCTCGGCTGCCTTCATCTGTTCGCTGTAGCGGCCGTCCTTGTTGCAGGCGGCCAGCGCGACCATCGCGATCGAGGTCTCGTAGTTGGCCACCGGCGAATCCGGTGGATGGATGCCGCCGTCGGCCTGCCTGAACCGGAGCAGGTAGTCGAGCCCATTGCGGACGGCCGGCGCGTCGGCGGGGGTGCCGGTCTTCACGAGCGCCGTCACCGCCAGCGCCGTGATGGCAGGGCCGGCCGTGGCGGAGAAGCTGCCGTCCTCGGCCTGCCCCCGCTCGACCAGATATGCCGTCGCCCGGTCGATCGCCGCGCGGATCGCCGCCGGGTCGGCCCCGCGGGCGGAAGGTAAGGGCACGGCCGTCGCGGCGACAAAGCCAGCCAGCCAGACAAAGCGTGCGAATCGACCCTTTGCGACGGACATCGTGCACCTCCACGGAGAAACGCCGGCCGCGAAAGCATACGCGTGCTTCGGGCCGCGCGGAAAGGACGGCGGGCCGACCCGGTGATTCCCGGGGCGCTGCTGCGTCAGACAGGCGCCGTCGGGAGGGCACGCGGATAGGGCGGCACCGCCCGCGGCGGCGGATCACGCCCCTCCTCGAGGCTCCACTGCTCCCGTTCCTCGTCGCTGGCGTAGTAGGCAAGCCAGGCGGTGGCGTCCTCGGCGTCGGTCGTGCTGCAGTCCCAGTGAAAGTAGTTGTCCGGCAGATCGACCCGCTTCACGGTCGCAGGCAGGATGTCGCGACGGATGAGGGCATAGAGCTCGCGGTCGGAGAGGTGGTCGGTGAAATCGAGAACCACCCGCTTCGCGTAGAGCCGTTCGATCGTCTCCCAGAGCCGTTCCCGCACCTGCTCGTCGTCGAGCGTGCAGGCCGGCTGCAGGGCGAGGGGCGGATCGAACCAGCGGGCGATCGGCACGAGCGGGGCCCGTTCCCAGGCGAGCATCGATTCGAGAAAGCGATTTTCGACCTCCGTGGGGAGCAGGCGGAAGTCGATCTCCCAGATCGCCTCGTCGAGATAGGGCTCGATCTCGTTGCGCAGTTCGCAGTTGCGTAGCAGGCAGTCGACTTCTTCCGGTTCGGGGTGGTGTGCGAGAGGCATGGGACGGGCGAATTCCCTGAAGACTGGGGACTGAAGACTGGGTTTCGAGGACCGGGGACTGAAATGTCGACCGCGACACGCGGAAAAGAGCCGACCGGCGGACGCCGATCTGCCCCGCTCCGGCATCGACGATACCAACGCCACGGGGCGGTTCAACGAGCCGGCGGCCGTTTTTCGCGGGTTTTTTCGTCCGTGGGACGGCACGACCGCTACGACGCGACCACTTTTCGCGGCCTGCCGGATTCGCCACGATTCACCCGGTTTCGCAGCACGCCCGACTACTTCTTCTCGCCGACGCCGGGCGTGGTTTCGCCGCCCCCGCACTCGAGCGAGGCGATTTTCGCCACGCGGCGGGCATGGCGGCCTCCCTCGAACGGCGTTTCCAGCCAGGTGCGGATGAGCTTGTCCTGCACCTCGGGGCCGATCATCTCGGCCGACAGGCAGAGGACGTTGAGGTCGTTGTGCCGGCGGCTCATCTCGGCCGTGACCTCGTCATGGCAGGTCGCCGCCCGCACCCCGGGGAGCTTGTTGGCGGCGATCGCCATGCCCACGCCGGTGCAGCACAGCAGGATGCCGCGATCGGCCGTGCCGTGGCTCACCTGCCGCGCGACGTCGGCGGCGATGTCAGGGTAGTCGACGGCCTCGTCGCCGTGGCAGCCGCAGTCGACCACCGCGTTGCCCATGCGCTCGAGCAGGCCGATCAGCCGGATCTTCGCCGCCACACCACGATGGTCGCTGCCGATCGCAATCCGCATGAAAAACTCCCTGACGTCGCTGTCCTGCACCACCGTTTCACCCGCCGTCGGCTCCCATTCCACCGAGCAGACGGGGTTCGAGTGTATCGATTCTGCTCACCAAATGCGCCCGAATTTGTTCGGCACATTGACGGTAGGTGGCCAGGGTTCCGCCGATCGGGTCGATCACGTCGTGACGCTCGGGGGAAAGCATCGCCACCCGGCCGCCCGCCTCGGGAAACTGCGCGAGGATATTCGCCCGGTGCGAGCCCGTCATCGTCCAGATCACGTCCGCCTGTCGGGCCAGATTTTCGGTCAGGGGCTGGCTTTCGTGGCCGGACAGGTCGGCTCCCCGTTCCCGCATGGCCTCCAGGGCCCCGGTGCTCGCCTTGCCGCCTCCCCAGGCCGCGATCCCGGCACTGGCCACCACCACGCCGTGCCGTTCGATCTCGTCGGGCCGGCAGCCGATCCGCTCGGCGATCAGTTCCCGAAAGATGGTCTCGGCCATCGGGCTGCGGCAGGTGTTTCCCGTGCACACGAACAGCACCATCAGGCTGGAGAGCCGGCGGAGCGTTTCCTCCGAAACGATGCCGGCCCGGACGATGCGGAAGCCGGCCCCGTCGACCTCGACCGTCGAGGAGGGCTGGGCATACCGCGCCCGGCCGTCGTCGATCACGAGGCTCACCGTCGCCCCGGCGGCCGCGCACCGTTCCACGACCTCGGCCGCCGTGACCGGCGGAGAGCCATCCGCGGCCACCGGCTCCGCCAGCACGAGCGGTCCTGCCAGCATCCGCATGCAGTCCGCGAGCATCGGATGGCCGGGCACCCGCAGCCGCAGCCGGCCGTCACCGACGATCGCCTGCCGCACGGCGACGGGCAGCCGGTGCACGAGGCTGTCGGGATGGTCGTCGGCCACGATGATCGTCACCGGGCCGGGCCAGCACCTTCGGGCGAGCCGCTGCCCCAGCGGGCCGAGCCGCGGAGCCCAGTCGAGGGCCTCGTCGGCGCTTTTCAGGGCGAGGGAGAGCCGCGGCTCGCCCTGCCGTTCGGCCGCGAGCGGCAGCAGCCGCGCGACCGCCGTTTCGTTTCGCGCGCCGGCGGCCACCACGTAGTCGGTTTCCGTCGGAAAGGCGACCGCCTTCCCCTCCGCCAGGGCCTGCACGGCCCGGTGCACCACGTCGCGGGCGTCGTCGGTGCGGCGCAGATCGATGACCATGGGCGGCATGGGCGAGGCCGACGTCGGTGGGCGCCATGCACCCGGCGAGGCGTGCGCGCGGAAAACGCGGAGAAATGCAGCGAAACGGATGGAAACGTGGAAAAGTACCGGAGTTTGACCGGCACAGTCAAGCATCGGACTCTGGGCAGGAGGGGCGAGCCGCGGGCGATCGCCGCGGACGGTACCGCGGGGCGGCGGCACGAAAAGCCGCCGGGGCGACACTTTTCGGCTTGTGACGCAGTCGGCGGCTCCGGTATTCCTCCCCGACCCGCTGCCGCCCTTCCCCTCATCGGCACCTTTGATGGACTCGCGCACGCTTTCTCCGGTCGGTGGAAACAGCCTCCTGGCGATCGTCCTGGCCTTCACGTGGCTGGGCACGGCGGCCGCGCAGGGCCAGTTTCCCGCGCCTCCCGGCGGCGTCTCGCCCCTGCCGCCGGCGGCCGCGACACGTCCGCCCGCGCCGCCCGCGCCGCCCGCGGTGGACGAGGCCAACCGCATCGTCGAGGTGCGGATCGAGGGCAACCATGCCACCGACGTCTCCAAGCTGCCCAAGCTCGTCACCCGGGCGGGACAGATCTTCGACGCCCAGGCGATCGAGGAGGACGTCCGCACGCTCCATCGCTGCCGCAAGTTCGTCGACATCCACCCGAAGTACGTCCGCGTGAAGGAGGGCGTGGTCGTGATCTTCCAGGTGGTCGAGCGGCCGATGCTGCGCTACGTGAAATACGTCGGCAACCGGCGCGTGCCGACCCGCACCATCCGCAAGAAGGCGGAGATCGAGGTCGGCGACTCGATGGACGCCTACGTGGTCGAGGAGGCCCGGCGGCGGATCGAGTCGTACTACCACGAGAAGGGCTACGATGCCGCGAAGGTGACCACGATCGAAGGCAGCAAGCCGGGCGACAAGGGGGCGGTCTTCCTCATCGACGAGGGGCGGAGCCGCAAGTCGCTGTGGACGAACTTCGTCGGCAACAGCATCGCCACCGATGCCCGCCTGCTCACGCAGATCAAGTCGAAGCCCGGCGTGTTCTGGTTGATCGGCGGCGACGTCGATCGCACCAAGATCGACGCCGACGTGGAGGCGCTCACCGCCTACTACCGGAGCCTCGGGTTCTTCCAGGCGAAGGTGGGCCGCGAGCTGGAGGTGGTGAACGGCGGCAACCGCGACTGGACGATGCTCACGTTCGTGATCAACGAGGGGCCGCGGTACTCGGTCCGCAACGTCTCGTTCGTCGGCAACAGCAAGTTCAAGAGCGAATTCATCTCGCGCGACCTCAAGCTCACCAGCGGCCAGCCGTTCAACCAGTCGAAGATGGATGCCGACCTCGGCATGATCCGCGACATCTACGGCGGCCGTGGCTTCGTCTTTGCCGACATCCGGGCCGATCCGCGGTTCCTCGAGGAGCCCGGCCAGCTCGACCTCGTCTACAACATCGAGGAGGGGCAGCGGTACCGCGTGGGCAAGATCAACGTCCGCATCCGCGGCGAGCATCCGCACACCCGCCACAGCACCGTCTTGAACCGGCTGTCGCTGCGGCCCGGCGACATTCTCGACATCCGCAAGCTGCGGGACGACGAGCGGCGACTCAAGGCGAGCAGCCTGTTTCTGGCCGATGCCGCGAAGGGGGAGGGACCGCGGATCGTGTTCAGCAAGCCCGAGGGGGAAGACACGCAGATCGCCCGCGACCCCAAGCGGCCCGGCTTCCGCGGCCAGAGCCCGGACGGCGAGGACGACGCGGTGCTCGACCTCGTGCTCGAAGGGGAATGGAACCCCGAGGACGGCCAGCCGCCGCCGGTGGCGGCGGCGCAGCCGGTCTGGCGCGGCCAGAGCCCGCAGCCCGTGATGCAGCCCGGCATGCAGCCGGCCCCGCAGGCATTCGGCGGGATGCCGCTCCAGCCGACGGGCCCGCAGGCGGTCGACTATGGCCGCACCGTCGCGCCCGCCCCGCGGTCCCCCGCCTTCGTGGCGCAGGCTCCCGGGCAGCCGGGCATGATGCAGCCGGGCATGGTGCAGCCGGTGCCGTTCCAGGCGGGGATGCAGCCTCCCGCACAGCCGGCCCAGTTCCAGCCCGGCATGATGCAGCCCGGCCAGTTCCAGCCCGGCATGATGCAGCCCGGCCAGTTCCAGCCCGGCATGATGCCGCCGGGCATGCAGCCCGGGCTCGCCCCGCCGGGCATGGCGCAGCCGGGCATGGTGCCGAACTTCGCGGAGCCGCTGCAGGTCTTTCCGGGGCAGGAGCCCTATGTCGTCGTCGACGTGGACGCCGAGGAGACCCAGACCGGCCGGCTCATGATCGGAGCGGGCGTCAACTCTAATGCCGGGCTCGTCGGCAACATCGTGATCGACGAGCAAAACTTCGACATCACCCGCCTGCCGCGCAGCTGGGACGAGATCCGCAACGGCACCGCCTTCCGCGGCGCCGGCCAGCGGTTCCGCCTCGAGGCCGCACCGGGCACGCAGCTGCAGCGGTACACCGCCACGTTCCAGGAGCCGTACCTGTTCGACACGCGGATCGGCCTGTCGACCAGCGCCTCCTACTACACCCGCTTCTTCTTCGACTGGGCGGAAGGCCGCGTCGGCGGCCGCGTCGGCCTCGGCTACCAGTTCGCCTTCGCCCCCGACCTGTCGGTGAACACGGCGTTTCGCGGCGAGAGCGTCGACGTCTACAACCCGCGGCTGCTCACGCCCGCCATCCAGAACATGCTCGGCACCAACTCGGTGTACGGCTTCAGCGGCGGCATCATCCACGACACCCGCGACAGCCCGTTCCTGCCGACCCAGGGCCACCTGGCGACGTTCGAGTTCGAGCAGGTGATCGGCACGTTCGTCTATCCGCGCGGCATCCTCGAGGGCAGGCAGTACTTCCTGCTCAACGAGCGGCCCGACGGCTCGGGGCGGCACGTGCTCTCGATCGGTTCGGTGCTCGGCATGTCGGGCCCCGACACGCCCGCCTACGACAACTTCTTCGCGGGCGGCTACAACACCCTCCGCGGTTTCACCTTCCGCGGGGCCAGTCCGCGGCAGATGCCCAACGGCCAGTCGCCCGTCAACGCCGCCCAGAACGCCGCCGTGATCGGCGGCCCGTTCCAGTGGCTCAACACGGTCGAATACATGTTTCCGATCACCGCCAACGACGGCCTCCGGGGCGTGGTCTTCACCGACTTCGGCACGGTGGAGTCGAACGTGTCGATCAGCAACATGCGGGTGGCTCCGGGCTTCGGCCTGCGGATCACCCTGCCGGCGATGGGGCCGGCGCCGATCGCGCTCGACTTCGCCTTCCCGGTCGTCTACGCCCCCTACGACAGCAAGCAGCTCTTCAGCTTCTTCGTGGGATTCGCGCGGTAGCGTTACACCCGTGGACGATCCATGCCAAGCACGTCGGCCCATCCGGAGCGGATTCTCGTCGTGGGCAACGGCTTCCTCGGCGACACGGTGCTGGGCATCCCCTTCTTCCGCAACCTGCGGCGGCGGTTTCCGGATGCGGTGATCGACGTGCTGCTCGAGCCGGCCGCCGCCGCGGTGCTGGCGCACTGCCCCTATCATGACGAAATCCTCTCCTGGCCGCGGCCGCCCCGGTCCCAGCGGCTCTTGCCCACGGCCCTGTCGGCGCTCGTCGGCAAGGCCGCGTGGCTGCGGTCGCGCGGGTACGCGCGGGCGTATCTCTTCAAGCGGTCGTTCTCGAGTGCCTTGCTCGTGCGGCTGGCCGGCATCCCGTGGCGGGTCGGCCATGCGGCGGAGGGCCGTGGCTGGCTGTTGTCGCGGGCGGTGGGCATCCGCCGGGGCCGGCACCAGGTGGAGACCTTTATCGACCTGTTGCGGATCGATGGGATCGAGACCGACGACGGGCACAACGAGAACTGGGTGTCCGAGCCCGATCGCGCCTCGATCGCCGCCCTGCTGGCCGATGTGCCGTCCGGTCGGCCCAAGGTCTTCATAGCCGTGCGGTCGACGAACGCGGGCAAACACTGGCCGCTCGACCGATGGGCGGCCGTCGTCGAGTGGCTGGTCACCGCCCGGGACGGCGAGGTCTTCTTCTGCGGCGGGCCGGCCGACGTCATCATGCATGCGGAGATCGTGGAGCGGCTCGACCCGGCCGTGGCCCGGCACGTTCACGACCATTCGGCCGCCGTGCGGCTGCGGCAGGTCGGCGCGCTGCTTGCACGGATGGATCTATGCGTCGGCGTGGATAGCGGGCTGCCGCACCTCGCCGCATCGCACGGCGTGCCGGTGGTGGCGCTCTTCGGGCCCACCG
>JBIIYN010000120.1:0-10730 GCA_044346795.1 Pirellulales bacterium | reverse complement strand
CACGACGTGCCCCGCGACGTGGGCCGCCGGATCCTGCACGGCGAGATATTCAGGATAGATCGCCTCGGGATCGGCGGGGGCGACCTCCCGCGGCGGCCGCCACTCGGGCCGCGTGGGCCCGACCGGATCCCGGGCGGCCAGCAGGTTGACCAGCGTGATGAACCGGACATGCCGCAACCAGCTCTGCACGACGTGGGCGAAGCCGCTGATCCGGTAGACGATCACCGTCGGCACCCGCGCGGCGAGCAGTTCGAGCGACACCGACCCGCTCACGGCGATCGCGCAGGCGGCCTCGCCCATCAGGACTCGCGTGCGGCCGGTCTCCACGCGGAGATCGAGGCCGGCAAGCGCGGGACCGAGCGATCGAATCGTCTCCCGGACCTTCGCGGCATGCCGCTCGTGGAGCGAGCCGACCGCGAAGCGGGCCTCGGGCACCTGCCGGGCGGCGGCCGCGGCCGCCCGCAGGATCGTGTCGAGGTTCGCCTCGATCTCCTGGCCGCGGGAACCGGGCAGGAGCAGCACCAGCGGCGGGCGGGAGCGATCGACCGGCGGGCCGCCGGCGTCGGTCGCGGCGGCCTGATGGCCATGGCCGGCCTGCAGATCGTCGAAGAAGGGATGGCCGACGAGCGTGCTCGCCATGCCCTGTGCCACGAACCAGTCGTGCTCGAAGGGCAGCGCGGAGAGCACGTGGTCGACGAGCCGCCGCATCTTGCCGATCCGCCAGCTGGCCCACGCCCAGATCTGCGGCGGGCAGTAGAAGATCACCGGGATGCCGTGCCGCTTCGCCCGCCAGGCGAGCCACCAGTGGAAGCCGGGGAAATCGACGAGCACGCACACGTCGGGGCGGGCGTCGAGAAAGCTCCGCTCGGCGCGGCGGGCGAGATCGACGAACCGATGGATGTTGAGGATCACGCGGAGAAACCACATCACCGCCAACCGCGTGAGGTCGGCGACGAGCCGGCATCCCTCCGCCGCCATGCACGGCCCACCGAGCCCGACACACTCCACGTCGGGCCGCCGGCTTCTCAGGCTCCGCACGAGCGCGGCGGCATGGTGGTCGCCGGAGGGTTCACCCGCCGAGAGAAACACGCGCATGGAAAGAAAAACTCCGCACGGGAACCGGGCTCCCGTGCGGAGTATTCCATGCTGACGGCGACCGACCTAGGCCAGTTTCGCCGTGCTGCTTTCAACGTTCTGCGGCGGCCTTACTTGGCCTTGGCGGCGAAGCCCTTCTCGACGTTGCCGAAGACCATCGTCACCTGCTCCTCGGGAGAAGCCTTCTCGACCTTGCCCTTGCAGTTGTTGCAGCAGAAGCCGACCTCCGCGCCGCCGATGTCGAGCTGCGTGCCCGCCTTGACTGCGCCGCCGCTGAAGGGGCAACCCTTCTGCACGAGCTGGCCGGTCGAGACCATCTGCTGATGGGCCTTGGCGGCGAACTTGGCGGAGTCGCCCTTGAAGGCGTTCTCGCAGTTGCCGCAGCAGAGGTAGACCTTGCCGCCGGCGAAGTCGGCGCTCTTCTCGGGGTTGCAGCCCTTGCCCGACACCGGGCACTTCGCATCCTTCGGCTCCTTCGGGGCAGCCGACACGACGGCGGCCGAGCAACACACCGCCACGACCAGAGCCATCAAACCCATCATCCGGAAAGACTTCATGGCACATGCCTCCAAGCAAGTTCGAGATCCCGCAGCGGACACCCGTGCGGCACCATCAGCATAGGGCCGGGCTCCCCCCGGGGCAATCGAAAAGGGGCACGGCATTTCATGCCGCCAAAAGGACGGAGGCGCAGGGGTCGGCGGCAGCTCGAGGAGCATTACCTTCCGCCGTCGGAGCGGCGGACAAAGCCAGGGCCGCCCCGGCCCACGCGACGAGACTGTTGCCGCCCCGAAGCCGGGGCTCCACCAAAAGGGACAGGCACCGACTGCTGCGCAGCCGGAGCCAGTCCCTAGCGGTGCCTTGGTTCCGGCAGGCCGAGGGCGACGACCGCGCCGGCGGCGATCGCCCCGGCCCCCGCCACGAAGACGGGCCGGAAGCCGAGGGTGTCGACCCCCAGCCCCACCAGCGGCGAGACCACGAACGGCAGGGCGAGCGCCGCCCCCACGATGCTCACGTACCGCGGATGGTCGGCCGCGGCGGGAGCCAGTTCGAGGGCGTAGTTGGTGAAGATCTTCAGCGAGATCGGATTGAGGCCGAGCGGCACGTAGACGATCCAGAACCATTCCACCGCCTGCTCGCGCGGCAGAAGCGAGAGCATCGTCACGACGAGCGGCGTGAGCGAGGAGAGCGCCACGAGCCAGATGAGCACGATCCGCGTGCCGCGGCGGTCGGAGAACGGACCCGCCACGAGGCTCACGATGCCGGTGGCGGCGTTCTGCACGACGACCCACGTCAGCAGGCTGGCCGTGCGGCTGCCGAGCCGGTCCCGCGCGAAGGCCTGGTAGTGGGGGAAGAGCATGATCACCGCCGAGAAGCAGGCGGCGACGGCGCAGAGCCGCACGAGCGACCGATCCTCGCGCAGGGTCCGCCGCCAGGCCTCGATGCCGGCGGCGGCGTGCCGCACGAGCCCGCCGACGAAGCCGAAGATGCCGCACGGCGATTGCCCCGGGCTCTCCGCCGCGAGGCAGGCGGCCTCCGCAGGCTCGTCGAGAAACACCGGTGCCACCGCGGCCAGCGCGAAGAACGCGGCGGTCGCGGCGAAGATCCTGGGGAAGCCGTCGGGCTCGGCCAGCCACGGGCCCAGGAGTGTGAGCGCGGCCACGATGGCCAGCACGCTGCCCACGGCCACGCCCACCACCAGCGCCCGACCGCGGTGGCCGGGCGAGACGAGCTTCCCCTGCAGCGCCGCCAGCACGAGCTGATTCAAGCCGTTCGTCGCCGAGAAGAGGGCGTAGAGCACGAGGAACACCGCCACCAGCAGGTCGGGCCTCGTGGCCGCGAGCGCGGGCCAGGCCACGGCCAGCCCTCCGAAGCAGGCCGCCATCGCCAGGCTCGTGAGCACGAGCGGCCATTTCTTGCGGGGCATCCGGGCGAGGCTCCCCGCGGCCAGGAGCGGCGGCACGCTCTGCCCGCCCCGGTTGAGCACCGGCAGCAGGCCGCGGAGCAGCCCCGAATCGACCACCGCGTCGAGCACGGCGGGCATGATGATCGTCTCGGTCTTGAAGATCCAGCCGACGCGGACCACCACCTGGTAGAGTTCGAGCCAGAGCGTGTTGCGAGCCTCACGGCCGACGTCCAGGGCGGCCGGCGGCGGTCGCGAATCCCGGTCGTTGCGTCGGTCGGTCATGGGGGTACGATCTTACCGGGTCGTGGCACCAGCCATCCATGGCCTGCTGCCACGAAGACGGTCGCCGCTCCGGCGGCCAGGCCGAGCCGTGGCTTCGTCCACGTGTATCCGTTTCCGCCCCAGCCGCCGAGCACCGATGACGATCTGCCTGCTGAAGTCGAAGATCCACCGCGCGACGGTCACCGGTGCCTCGGTGGACTACGAGGGGAGCCTCACCATCGCGGCCGATCTTGCCGAACGGGTCGGACTGCTGCCCTATGAAAAAATCCTCGTGGGCAACCTGGCCAACGGCGAACGGTTCGAGACCTACGTGATCTACGGCAAGGCCGGATCGGGCGTGATCGAACTCAACGGCGCGACCGCGCACCTGGGCGCGCCCGGCGACCGGCTCACGATCATGTCGTACGCCTGGCTCGACACGAAGGAGGTCGCCACCCACAAGCCGGCCGTGATCCTCCTCGACGGCCGCAACCAGGTCATTCGGTAGGCCTTGTGGCCTGCGTGTTGATGAGGACCCGGACCTACGGTCCGGGTTCCCTCGCTGGCGCGTCGGGCTTGGATGGCGGTTCGCTGGCCGAGCGAGGGCTGCCTGATGACAGGCAGCCGCCCGGCCTGGCGGTTCGCTTCACCGGGTGGCCTGCGACTCGAGCAGCAGTTCCAGGTAGCTGCGGCGCTCGGCCGCCCCGCAGCCGATTTCCCGGGCCAGGGATTCCAGGCAGGCCCGCGCCCGCGGCACGTCGGCCTCGGCGGCCTGCAGTTCGAGTTCCACGAAGTCGCCAAGCCCCGTCACGCAGTCGAGGACGACCTCGACATCCGCCCCCTGCCAGAACACACGCGCCGGCCGCCGCCGCTTGGCGACCGTCGCCACCGGCCGGAAGCCGAGCGCCTCGAGCAGCTCCGTCCACCGCTCGACCGAGAACTCCGCGGGGTGGAACGTGTCGCCCCGCTGCGGCAAGGCATCGGAGAGCGGCAGTTCGATCTCGCGGCGGGTCTTGGTGGCGGCGTCGATCCGCGGCCCCTTCCACGTGATCACCACGGCATCGCCGTCGCGGCGGAGCCGCAGGGCCTCGTCGGTGCGGGCGAAATCGCGGCAGGGGTGGGCGAAATACAGGTCGATCTGCTCGACCGCCTCCAGCCACACCGCCGCGAGATCGGCCAGCCGCCGCTCGATGGCTGCGGCGTCGGCCGCGGGAAACTTGATCTCGACCTCGTACACTCCATACTCCTTGGCGACGTGGACTCCTTGGCGACGTGGCACGCGACGCTTGATCCTGCAGATTACTACCGGGAGCATCCTGTCGTTGACTTGGGTGACCACATTGTTTCATCCAAGCCCGAAGCGCGAGCGAGGGACCGTGGCAGAGCGGAGGGAATCGGTCCCCTTTTTGCCCGGACCTCCGGTCCGGGCTCCCTCGCTGGCGCTTCGGGCCTGCATGGGAACGGGTCATGGTCCTGAGGTTCAAGTGTCAACTCTTGGATGCTCGCGGGAGCACCAATCTTCACCCCGCTCACTTGCAGGCGTGTAGAGTACTATCGGCAGCCACACTGGCAGGCGGAGACGCTGCGATGACATCTCGTTCACGTGACGGTTCGACAGCGAGTCGGGCCGCGAACGTCCGCCTCCACCCGCTGCTCAAGCACCTGCTTCTGGCCGCGTGGCTCGCCTGCCTGGCCGGCTGCGGCGACCCCGCGCGCGAGCATCCGGCCGTCGGCAGAACCGTGGGCAACCTGCCGCTCGAGTCGCTCGTCGCCCCGGACCGGCCGCCGCCGACCTTCACGGGCCGGGTGACGCTGCTGAACTTCTGGGGCACCTGGTGCCCGCCGTGCCGCCGCGAACTGCCGGGGCTCGTGCGGCTGGCCGACCGGCTGCGGGGCGAACCGGCCTTCCAGCTCGTGGCGGTCTCCTGCGGCGGACGGCCCCCCGAAGACATGCCCGCGCTGGCCACCTCGACGACCGCCTTCCTGGACGAGGCCTTGAGCCAGCCGCAACGCTCGGCGATCGAGCCGTGGGCCGATCCCGATGGCCGCGTGCGGATGATCTTCGCCGCGTCGTTCGGCTTCGAGGCCTTTCCCACCACCTACCTGATCGGCCCCGACGCCACGATCCGCCAGGTCTGGGTGGGCTACCGCAGCCGCGACGAGGCCGACATCGCCCGCGCGATCGTCGACCTGCTCAAGGAAGCGAAGGCTGTGAGCGAGAACCAATGAGCGGAGCTGGTCGGGGGTCGCGCGCAGCCGCCGGTGAACCTTGACTGGAAGAGTGCGCTCGCCATTTCTATCGAGAATGCGATGTCACGACGAAGGCGGGTCGGAGAACTCAAGTCCGCCGGCGGCGAGCACGTGCCCCCGGCCAGCGGTGCGGAACGAACACGGCTGCAACCCTCCGAAAGACGCTTAGACTGACGCGTACGTGACGGATCAGAAACCTAAAGCTCCGCCAGCCGGGCGATGAACGCGGCGGCGGCGGCGGCGGGATCGGGAGCCCCGGTCACGGCCGAGGCCACCGCCACCCGCGTGATGCCGAGCGCCCCCAATTCGTCAAGCCGCCCGAGCGTGATGCCGCCGATGGCGAAGCTGGGCAGGCTGATCTCACCGGCCACCGTCCGCAGGAATTCCTGCGGGGCAAACCCGCCGAACGACTTGGTGGACGACGGAAAGCAGGGGCCGATGCCGAGGTAGTCGGCGCCGGCGGCGACGGCGGCCCGCGCCTCCGGCACGGAGTGGGCGGTGCGACCCACGAGCGGCTGTGGCCCGAGCACCCGGCGCACGAGCGGCGTGGGCAGGTCGTCGGCGCCGACGTGGGCCCCGGCGGCCCCCACGGCCGCCGCCACGTCGACCCGGTCGTTCACGATCACGAGCGCGGGCTCGACCGGGGCGTGCCGCCTGGCGATCGCCACCGCACGCTCTACCCGCTCGACCAGCGCCGGCGTGGCCAGCGTCTTGTCGCGGATCTGCAGCATCCGCACGCCCGCCTCCACGAGCGTCGTCACGAGCCGATCGAATGCGGCCAGGTCGGCCCGCCCGTCGACGAGCACGCAGAGGCTCACCCCCGCCAGCCGATCCCGCGACCGAGCCGCGGCCAACGCCGTCCGCTCGAGCGCGTAAAGACGGTAGCGGATCTGCTCGAAGCCCGGGGCGGCCTCGGGGGCGACCATGGCCGCGCACTCCGCCAGGCTGCGGAGCGCCTGCGCGGCCCGGGCCGCGTTGGCCGCGATCAGATCGGCCGGGCTCGAACGGCCGAGCGAGACCGGCGGCTCCGCGCCGATCCCCACGTCTCCGGTCACGTCCCGCAGGGCCACCCGATGCGGCAGGGCTCCCTGGGCGAGCAGCGTGGCCAGCGTGTGCCGCAGATCCTTGGCAAGCAGGGTCAACTGGGCATCGTCGAGAACGAACCGCACCACGTCCTCGACCACCCGGAGGGCCTCTCCGGCCCGGTTGGCAGAGGCGTCGATCGCCCGCCAGACGGCCGCCGTGGCCGCGGCGGACTGGAAGTCAACGCTGTTCACGCCCTGGTTCGTCAGGCCGATGCCGATCTGGTTCGTCCGGTTCATGGAGTCTGTTGTACCCCCGCGGATGCCTTGGAGAAATCGCGGGGCATCGCTATCTATCCGCCATGGGAGTCGCACGCTACCTGACGCTCGTCTGGCCGGGCATGCCATGGCTGTGGCTGCGGGGCAGCCTCGCCGGGCTCGTGCTGGCGGTCGCCTTCGCGCTGGCGGTCGACGTGGCCGTGGTGACCACCTGGATCTGGTCGGAGCTGGTCGATTTCCGGCTCACGCTGGCGCTCTGGACGGCCACGGCCGTGGTCTGGCTGGCGAGCACGGCGTCCGCCATCACGAGTTTCCCGCCGCCGATACCACGGGGCCGCGACGCCGCCGCCGATGCCCTCTTCGTGAAGGCCCGCGACGCCTACCTCGCCCGCGACTGGCTCGCTGCCGAGACCAAGCTTCGCGCCCTGCTCGATCTGGCTCCCACCGATGGCGAGGGGCAGCTCCTGCTCGGCACGCTCCTGCGGCGGGTCGGCCGGCTCGACGAGGCGGCCGCCGCCCTGGAAACGCTCTCCCGCAGCGACACGGGAGCCCCGTGGCGTTCGCCCGTCGCCCGCGAACTGGAACGCATCACCGCCGCCCGCAGGCCGGCAGACGTGGCCGACCCGACCACGCTGCCTATCGTGCATCCCGCGGAAGACCTGTCCCAGATCACGCCCGCCCGGGACAGGGCCGCCTGAAGCGGCTGCCAAACGCCGGTTTTTTCCCGCGTCACCGCCCGTGCTGGAAAAAGCGGCACCGTTTGGCGTAAGGTTTGCATGATCTCGAGAGGGTAGGCAAGCAGGCCGTGGGTGACTGCCGCAATGGCATTCCCTCGCTCCCGGACCATTCACGAAGGGACCTTTCCATGTACGAGCGTTTCACCGACCGTGCTCGCAAAGTGATGCAGCTGGCCAACCAGGAGGCCCAGCGGTTCAATCACGAATACATCGGCACCGAGCACGTCCTCCTCGGCCTCATCAAGGAGGGGAGCGGTGTCGCGGCGAACGTGCTCAAAAATCTCGACATCGACCTGCGGAAGATCCGCATGGAGGTGGAGAAGCTCGTGCAGAGCGGCCCGGACATGGTCACGATGGGCAAGCTCCCGCAGACCCCCCGGGCCAAGAAGGTGATCGAGTATTCGATGGAGGAGGCCCGCAACCTCAACCACAACTACGTCGGCACCGAGCACATCCTGCTGGGCCTGTTGCGGGAGCAGGAGGGGGTGGCGGCCCAGGTGCTGATGAACCTCGGGCTCAAGCTGGAGGACGTCCGCGAGGAGGTGCTCAACCTGCTCGGCCACGGCATGGAGGAGGGGGGCGAACGGGCCGGCATGGGCGGCGGAAGGCAGCCCGCCGGAGCGGGCGGCGGCGGCGGCGAGACCTCGACCAAGGGGGGCAAGAGCAAGACCCCGGCCCTCGACAGCTTCGGCCGCGACCTCACGGAACTCGCCCGGCAGGGCAAGCTCGATCCGGTGATCGGCCGGGAGAAGGAGATCGAGCGGGCCATCCAGATCCTCTGCCGCCGCACGAAGAACAACCCTGTGCTCCTCGGCGAGGCCGGCGTGGGCAAGACGGCGATCGTCGAGGGCTTCGCCCAGCGGGTGGTCGACGGCAACGTGCCGGAGCTCCTCGCCGACCGGCGGATCGTGGTGCTCGACCTCGCCATGATGGTGGCCGGCACGAAGTACCGCGGCCAGTTCGAGGAACGCATCAAGGCGGTGATGAACGAGGTCCGCCGCGCGAAGAACACGATCCTCTTCATCGACGAGCTGCACACGCTCGTCGGCGCGGGCGGCGCGGAGGGCGCGATCGACGCCTCCAACGTGCTCAAGCCGGCCCTCGCCCGCGGCGAGATCCAGTGCATCGGCGCGACCACGCTCGACGAGTACCGCAAGTACATCGAGAAGGACTCGGCGCTCGACCGCCGGTTCCAGATCGTGATGGTGGAGCCCGCCAGCAAGACGGAGGCCGTGGAGATCCTGAAAGGCCTCCGCGACCGCTACGAGTCTCACCACCGCGTGAGCATCTCCGACGCCGCGCTCGAGGCGGCCGTCGATCTCTCCAGCCGCTACATCACCGGCCGCTGCCTGCCCGACAAGGCGATCGACGTGATCGACGAGGCGGGTGCCCGCGTGCGGCTCAAGGCGATGACGAAGCCGCCGGATCTGAAGGAGATCGACGAGGAGGTCGAGAAGCTCAACAAGGAGAAGGAGGAGGCGGTCGCCAACCAGGATTTCGAGAAGGCGGCGGCGCTCCGCGACCAGGCCGACAAGCTCAAGAAGAAGAAGCAGTCGATGACCCGCGACTGGCGGGACAAGTCGCGCGAGGCCGACGGCGTGGTCGACGAGGAGGTCGTGGCGGAGGTCGTCTCCAAGATGACCGGCATCCCGCTCACGCGGATGTCAACCGAGGACCAGGCCCGGCTCATGGGCATGGAGGCGGAGCTCCACAAGAAGGTCATCGGCCAGGAGGCCGCGATCAAGAGCGTGTCGAAGGCGGTCCGCCGCAGCCGGTCCGGCCTCAAGGATCCGAAGCGGCCGATCGGCTCGTTCGTCTTCGCCGGGCCGACGGGCGTGGGCAAGACGCTCCTGGCCAAGGCCCTCGCGCAGTTCATGTTCGGCGACGCCGAGGCGCTCATCCAGATCGACATGAGCGAATACATGGAGAAGCACAACGTCAGCCGCCTGATCGGCGCGCCGCCGGGCTACGTCGGCTTCGAGGAGGGGGGCCAGCTCACCGAGAAGATCCGCCGGCGTCCCTACGCCGTGGTGCTGCTCGACGAGATCGAGAAGGCGCACCCCGACGTGTTCAACATGCTCCTGCAGGTGATGGAGGAGGGGCGGCTCACCGACTCGTTCGGCCGCAACGTCGACTTCCGCAACACGATCCTCATCATGACGACCAACGCGGGGGCCGAGGCGATCAAGAACGAGGCGGCGTTCGGCTTCCAGAAGCCCGACGACGACGCCAGCTACGACGGCATGAAGGGCCGTGTGAACGAGCGGATCGAACGGGTCTTCCGCCCCGAGTTCCTGAACCGCCTCGACGACGTGATCGTGTTCCACCATCTCACCGTCGACGACCTCAAGCAGGTGATCGACATCGAGCTGGCGAAGGTCCGCGAGCGGCTCGGCGAGCGGGGTCTCAAGCTGGAGCTGACCGAAGAGGCGAAGAAGTTCCTCATCCGCAAGGGTTCCGACACCGACTTCGGCGCCCGTCCGCTGCGGAGGGCACTCGAGAACTTCATCGAGGATCCCGTCTCGGAGGAGCTGCTCAAGGGCGAGTTCGAGGGCAAGGACACCATCCAGGTCGACTGCATCGAGGTCGCCGGCAAGAAGCAGCTCTCGTTCAAGGGGCTCGTGACGGCCGAACCGGTCGGCGTCGCGGCCGCCGGAGACCAGCACGACACGCCGGCGGGCTGACAGGCCTGTCCGACTTTTGCTAGCCTCGGCGGCATGGAATACTCCGGCTGTTGGAACGGAATCGGCATCGTCGGCACGGGCGTCGTGGTGGCGCTGGTCGTCGTGGCGATCGCGCGGCGGCTGTTCACGCCCGAGGCGCTGCGGCAGGGACACGATGCCACCGGCAACCTGCTGGCCATCGTCGGCACGCTCTACGCCGTGCTGCTCGGGCTCGTGGTCGTCGAAGCCATGGCCCGGTTCGAGAAGGCCATGGAGGTGGTGCAGCTGGAATCCAACTGCCTGGCCGACGTCTTCCTCCTGGCGGAGCGGCTGCCGGAGCCGCAGCATTCGCGGATCAGGGATCTGTGCCGCACCTACGCCGAACAGGTCGTGAACCTCGAGTGGCCCTCCATGGAGCGGGCGCGGATGAACGTGGACGCCCGCCGCACGGCGCTGGCCCTCTCGCAGTCACTCAACGACTTCGAGCCGGCGAGCGAGGCCCACAAGACGATCTATCCAT
>JBIIYN010000119.1:0-10740 GCA_044346795.1 Pirellulales bacterium | reverse complement strand
TCCGCCCCCCGCCGCTCCCGTTCCCTGAGCGGCTCGCGGACGCCGCTCGCCGGGGTCTCCCCTACGGTCCCGCCGATTATGCCGGCAAAACGCTCTCCGCGGGCCTGCAGAGGCTGATTTCCGGCCCCTCCACGCGAACCAAACGGCCGTTTGCGTCGTATCGTCGAGAAACAGTGCCGTTTTCTCGCTCCTCGCGGGTCGCAACGGTAGAGTGGGCGTTTCCCGGCCGCGGTGGTTTGACCGACCATTTTCGCGGTCCCACCTCAGCGCCACGAGACGGACCCATGACGCCCCCCACCCCACCACAGCGACCGGGCGACGACGGCAACTTCCTCCGCGACTGCTTCGCGGCACGGCGGACGAGGCGGCAGGACAAGAAGCCGGCCGCAGCCCCGCGCCGCCGGCGGCGGACCGGCGGCCTGCCGATGACCGCTCCCGAACCGCTCGAACAGCGGCAGCTGCTCGCCGTGGTCGCAGGGGGGGATGAACAGGTTTCCCTGCTGCCCTTCTCCGGTAGCCAGCTGGTCGTGATCGATGCGTCGCTTGCATCCGACCGCGGCATCGCCGCCTCCTTCGGCACCGGCGCGCGGCTCCTCTACCAGTCGGCCGCCACCGACCTGTTCGCCGACGTCTCGGCGGCACTGGCAGCCGACCCCGGCGTGTCGTCGATCCACTTGGTGAGCCACGGTACGCCGGGCCGGTTCCCGCTTGGCAACACGACGTTCGACACCTCCTCGGTCGACGAACTGGCCGGTGGCCTCGTGGCCTGGAACAGGCTCGCGGCCTCGGGGGCCGACCTCTACCTCTGGGGCTGCGACATCGCCGGCGGCGACGGGTCCTCGCTTGTCGACACGATCCACACGCTCTCGGGATTCGACGTGGCCGCGTCGACCGACGTCACCGGCCCGGCTGCTCTCGGCGGCGACTTCGATCTCGAGTACGTCGCCGGCGATGTGGCCGCCCCGACGCTGGTCACCGGGGTCGACGTGCTCTGGGAGACGACGCTCGCGGCCCCGACCGACTACGCGCTGGCTTCGTCCAAGGTGCGCACGGCCCTCCAGTCCGCGTTCACGCGGCTCGAGACCGACATCGCCCCGGCCGTCGGCACGGCCCTCGCCGCCCGCGTGAGCGGTCAGTCGCTCGACGCCTATTCCCAGCGGACGATCGCCGACCTGTTCACGGCTGGCACGTCGGTCAGCCCCACGGACGTCGCCTCGATGCTGTCGTTGTCCACGGCCGCGACCACGTATCTCGGCGGCGCTTCCCCGACCCTCGCGGGCCTCGCGGCGGCGCTCGAGACGCGGCTCGACACGATCGTCGCATCGGCCGGCTCCGGGGCCGCGACCGTCACCGTGACGCCGACGATCGTGTCCGACCCCAGCGACAACGTGACGAAGATCGAGCTGGCCGTGACGATCGCCGCGACCGGCACCACCACGCAGCCGCTCGACCCCGGCCCCGACGCCGCCCCCACGACCTGGGGACGCCTCTATCAGGATCTGAACTCCGCGGTGAGCCTTGTGCTTCGCCAGACTCCTGCGCTCGAAAGTGGCACGACGTTCTCCGGCGCCTTCACGGTGACGATCGACCTGTCCGATTCCTCGACCCCCGTCGCCTCGATCGCGATCCCGACGCTCGATCTCACCGGCGGCTTCTTCGGGCATGCGGCGACCGCCGTGCGGTTTGGGGCGCTCGATGCCACGCTGTCGGCGACTTCCACGCCCGCGCTCCTCACGAGCATCTCGTTCAGCGGCGGAGCGGACCGGACGGTGGCGAACTGGGAATCGGTCGGGGCCTCGGCCTCGGCGCTCCCCACGCCGACGCTGACGATCGACATGCCGGTCGTGGCGAGCCTGGGCGGCACGGCCGTGACGTCCTCGGCGAGCAAGGTCACGGTGACGGGCGACTGGGCCGGCGCCTCGCCCCCGGCGGTGGCGCTCTCCGGCTTCCAGCGGCTGCAGTGGTTCGGCGGCGTCACCTCCGAAGACATCGTCGCGGCCGTGCTGGCTGCGGGAGAAGTCTATGGCAGCGTCGCATCGTCCAGCGGGCCGCTCGCGTTTGGCGTGCCGTTCGTCCAGAACAAGACGCTTGCCTCCTTCATGCCGTTCGACAAGGTCTTCGAGGACAAGATCGGCGACGTGGTCGACGTCACCGCCACGACGACCGTCAACGGAAGCAGCGTGACGGGCAGGCCGGCCGACATGCAGACCTTCGGGGACTTCGCGACGAAGTTCCCGGGGTTGGGCTTCCAGCCGGTCTACGACGCCGCTGCCGGCACCGTCTCGGTGCAGGTGACCGCGACGCGGACCGAATCGATCGCCGCGACGCCGGCCGTGCAGTTCGGAATCAAGCCGCTGGGCACGCTGGAGTTCGTCAATCCCGCCGTACAAACCGTCAGCGTTCCCGTCGGACTCGGGTTCGGCCTGAAATTCGCGGTCGGCCCGACGTCGCCGATCGCGCTGGGGGCATCGAGGGCTCCGGTGGAATCGGGCCGGCTGTCGAGCGACGTGTCGCTGACGATCAAGCCGGCGCTCGGCACCGCCACCACGGTCACCATCCGCAAGTCGGACACCGACGGCAACAACTCGGTGGACGACCTGCTCGCCGACGTCAACGCGGCCCTGTCGGGTACGCTCTTGCAGGCGCGGCGCAGCGAGTTTGGCGTCGGCCTCGAGTTTTACACGCCGGCCGTGGACGCGAGCATGCCGACGGCGATCACGCTGGAGGCCGGTCGGTCGAGCGGTGCCATCGATCTCGGCTTCGATGACGGCCTGCCCTCCACGAACTCGTCGCCGATCACCAGTTTCGCCCGGGCGGCCGGTTCATCGGCGACGCTCGTGCCGCACGCGACCCTGCCGTTCGCGACCGCGGCGATGACCATGCCGCTCGGCGGCCTCAAGGGCGCCGTCACCTATGGACTCAACACGCTGGAGTTCACCGGCACCTCCGGCACCGTGGCCGCGAGCGTGTCGATCGCCCTGCCGACGGCCGGTGGATCAGCGGAGGAGTTTTCGTCGGATCCATCGCTCCTTTCGACCAGCCTCGTAGACTCGGCCCGCATCCTGCTCTCTGGCCTGTCCCGCGTGGGGGCGACGAACGACGTCTCGCCGTCCGCCTCGATCAGCATCCAGGTGGACGACTTTACGGCCGAGACGGTCGATGGATTTCAGTCGGTCGGCGTGCCGCTGCCGGTGATCGGTCTCGAGGCCGACGGGCGGACGACCGGCAGGCTGTCGGCCGACGCCGCCATCCAGTTCACCTGGGCGGGAACGACCTACGAGATCGCGGTCACGAAGACCGCTTCGCTCGACAACGCGTCGTTCGCGGACCTCCTCGACGATTTCAGCCTCGCGCTCCAATCCGCCCGGGTTGTGACGAGCGGCGTCGCCGGGGGCTCGCCGGTGAATCTGACGGCCGACCTTTCGCTCACCGGCAGCGGCGGCAGGATCACGGTGCTCTGCACGTCGGATACGCCGTCGACGATCGTGCTGTCGGGCAAGCTCGTGCCGAACCTCGCCGCGGGCGGCGCGACGACCGGGCGGCTCGGCTCGGACACGGCGGTGTACTTCGTCGACGGGTCGACCACCTACACCGTTACAGTGGCGAAGTCGGCGACCACCGACAACACGTCGTTCGCCGACCTGGTGGCCGACATCAACGCGGCCAGAGTCACGGCGACGCGGCAGATCGGCTCGGGGGATCCCGAGACCTTCGACGCCACGTCCACGGTGCAATTCACGGCCGATACCGGCGCGAGCGTGCAGCCGCAGGTCGCCGCCCAGCTGCCCAATCCCGAATACGCCAAGGTGGGCATGCCGGTGGCCTCGAGCCTTGGCGAGGCCGGCTACCAGGCGAAGCTGACCGTGGCGGCGGTGGCCGACGCGCTCAAGCAGGCGACCTCGGTCTACTCCACGTTCGCCACCGATCTGCGGTATTACGCCGACGTGACCTGGCCGCTGCTCGCCGGGCCGCTCGCGGAATACATCTCGTTCGATACGGGCCTCGCATCCCGGCTGGCGACGCTGTCCACGCTCACGGCGGGCTCCCCGGCGGAACTGGAGCGGGCGATCGAGCGGGCGATGTCGCTGCCGACGAGCGACCTGGCGATCTCCTTCGACCGCGACCGGCTCGCTTACCGGATCGACATGGCCTACCGGACGAGCGTGGCCAAGAAGATCGAGTTCGAGGCCGACCTGCTTCCCTACTATCTGGAACTCGGCCGCCTGCCGCCCAAGGGCATCGACCAGCTCATCGACGGCGACGCCAAGACGCCGCTCGACCTCGTGCTCTCGGCCACGAGCGTGTTCAGCGTGGGCATCGACCTGACGTCGATGAAGACGTTCCTCTACGGCCACGACGGCGGCCAGACGGCGGCCATCGGCGACGGCACGTCGTTCCGCATCGACGTCGCCGTCAACGGCACGAAGCTCGAGTTCCCGGCCGAGTTCGGCATGTTCGTGAAGGACGGCAAGGCGTCGATCAAGGACGGCGCCCTGATCGTCAAACTCGACGGCCCGACCGGCACCGCCCCGTCGTCGCAGTACTTCGTGCGGCCCGACGCCGGCCAGTTGTCAGCCCTCGCCATCGCCAACTACTCGGTGCAGGTCACGGGCAAGGTGTCGGCCAACATGCCGATCTGGGACGAGTTCGCGCCCGCGACGACGACCCAGCAGAGCATCAAGGACGCTCAGGCCTACCTGAAGACCGACTACGACAACATCAAGAAGCACCCGGCGAGCTTCTACCTCGGCATTTCCGACCTCGGGAACTACCTCCGCCTCGTCGACGAACTCGACACGGCGCAGGCGGCACTCGCCGCGCTCCGGCAGGCCAATCAGGGCGTCGACTCGAACGGGGTGACGGTGGAGCAGTGGCAGCAGCGGCTCAGCCTCGCCGCCGCCGACCTGCCCGACGCGCTGCGGGTCTTCGCCCCGGATCTCGACAATGCGAACTCCGTCCTGGGGGCCGACAACAGCATCTTCGACCTGGTCCGCGATCCCGCGATCGTCCTCGACACGCTCGACACCGTGCTGCGGCTCTTCGAAAACAGCCTGCGCTCCGTCAACAATCTCGACCTGCCTCTCATCGGCAACAGCCTCGGCGGCGCCGTGAACGGCACGCTCGGCTTCCGTCGCGGCTTCCTCCTCGACATGCGGCGGCAGCTCCGCGGCGCAGGCCAGAGCTTCTTCGATGTCGCCCGCCAGGGGATCTTCGACCTGCTCGGGCCGAAGGGCGCCGGCATCCTCCTGCAATACAACGGCCTCAATGCCATCCGCTCCGTCGAGGGCATGGTCGCCGCCCAGCGGCCGAGCGACGTCGGCCTCACCTTCTTCGACGAGTTCGGCAACGAGCTGAAGACGAACGTCCGCAATGCGACGTCGTTCGAGTTCAACGTCCGGCTCGGCCAGAAGCTGTTCGACACCGGCATCGACCTCGGCTTCAAGCTCGACCAGCTCGAGCCATTCCTCAGGCTCCAGCTCGACGGCGGCCTGCGGCTCGGACTGGGCTGGGATCTGTCGATCGGCTTCGGCGTCGATCGTTACCTCGGCCCCTACATCAAGCTCGATCCCGACAATCCCGAACTGCAATTGCGGTTCGACGCCACCCTCACGGGTGCATCGGCGAAATACACGCAGTCGTGGGATGCGACGGGCCAGTATTGGAAGATCGTCGACGGCAACGGGCAGCCCATCGTCAATCCCGACACGAACGCCCCCTACCGCGCCATCGCCGTCGACAAGTACGGCGCCGACGTCACCGCCACGGTGCCGCGCGTCGTGGTGCTCCAGTCGTCCCGCAACGTCGGGGCCCTGGGGGGCAGCCTCGCGCTCGGCGACACGTCGTCGTACCCCACGAGCGGCGCGATCACCATCACCGACGGCACGAACTCGACGGTGCTCACCTATACCGGCAACGTCACCGGCACGGGCACGCTCACCGGGGTCGCCTACAAAAGCGGTGATGCGTCGCGGACCTACGCCGCCGGCTCGCGGGTGTCGCTGAACCCGGCTGCCGCGACGGACGAGTGCGACTGCGGTGACTCGCCAAAGAAGACGAGCGGGGGCGCGCCGATCTGGTGGGTCGTCGCGGCGCAGACGCCCTCCGGCGACTGGAAGCCGGCCGAGTTCAACGACATGCGGCAGTATGTGCCGCAGGATTCACCGTTCGTCCACACGATGATCGAGGTCAAGAACATGGCCCCCGCCCGGCTCGTCGGCGGCCTGTCCTTCCTCAAGCTCGCGGCGAGCGACATGGTCCGCCGCGGGCTCTCGAACTACTCCGACTTCGACGCCTTCTACAACTTCGACACGAGCGAGGGCCCGCAGGTCGAAGCGAAGGATCGCGACCACAAAGACAAGGGCGTCAACCGCAACAACGATCTGCCCACGATGTTCACTGGCGTGATCGGCGTCAACATCCAGGATCCGAGCTCGACGAAGACCGCCTACACGGCGGTCAAGGACAACACGGTCGATCCCGACGACTACAAGCTCGCCGACGAGAAGGGCAACCCGATCTTCACGGGCAACAGCTACACGCCCCTGCGTGAGTATTACCAGTTCACGCTCAAGCAGGGGCCGGGGCCCGACTACCGCCCGATCGAGTTTCCGGTGCGGGTGGCCACGGCGGCGAATATCGATCTGCAGGGCGTGCGGATGGTGGACGGCGTGCAGCTCATGGCGGGCGACCGCGTGCTCGTCAAGGACCAGACGATCGCCGAGGAGAACGGCATCTACCGCGTGTCGTCCGGCCGCTGGGAGCGGGCCTTCGACGCCGACACAAACGACGAATGGAACGACGGAAAGCCGCTCTTCGTGCTGATCACGGAGGGCCGGACCAACAAGAACACCGGCTGGGCGGTGGACGACCGGGTCGGCTCGATCACCCTCGGCCAGACGCCGATCGTCTTCACGCGGGTCAAGTCGATCCAGGCCGGCGGGTTGGGGTTCGCGCAGACGGTGCCCTACGTGCCGTTCACCACGGTGCTGCTCCCCAAGTCGGTGGTCGATTCCGCGACGTCGCAGCCGATCCTCGTCAACATCTTCTACGACAACGCCAACTATCTCGTGGAGCTGCCGGCCACGTCGTCGGTCGGGGCGGCCAACCGGGCGGTGCAGCTGACGTTCGCCCTGCGAACCGCCGTCAAGGACGAGAACGACAACGGCAAGATCGACGGTGACGAGCGGGCCCCAGCCAACCGCCGGAACCTGGTCGCGGACGGCTTCGCGTTTTCGATCAAGTCCATCGGCAAGCCGAAGCCGAAGTTCTACGTCGTCGACCAGGCCGAGCTCGACGCGAACGGCCGCGAGAAGAATCCCCAGACGGGCACGTTCGTGATCGGGTCCGACCGGTGGCGGCCGCGGTTGATCGGCGGCCGGGCATTCGCCATCGACGAGGATGCGAGCAAGGACCGGCTCACCTACACCGAGATGCGGCTCGGCGGCCTGGGCATCTTCAAGCTCGACCTCTCTGCGACGGCCGTGGTCAACCTGCAGCTCGAACTCTTCATGTCGATGGGCGACAAGCCCGATTCGATGTTCGCCAACGTGCCGCGGCTCTATGCCGACCTGAACATGGACTGGAGCACGGCCTACGCCCGGTACTCGGTCGAGCAGGAGGTGCAGAAGGCGCAGGACGCCAAGGACGCGGGCACGCAGGACGGCGGCGACAGCCAGCAGAAGCTCCTCGCCAAGGAGGCGGAAAAAGCCTCGACGACCGGAGGCGACAAGGGGCTCGACCCCTCGTCGAAGCTCGTCACGAAGTACGACCTGCGGCCCGAGGTCGGGATCTCGAACATCCGCCTCGACCTCGGCGAATTCCTCTCCGACTTCCTGCAGCCCAATCTGAAGCGGGCCGATCCATACATCGACAAGATCCGCCCGATCCTCGACTTCCTGACGTCGACGGTGCCTGTCGTGTCGGACATCGCGGGCACGAAGATCATGGTCATCGACCTGATCGAGAAGTTCGGGGGCGAAAAGGGCAAGGGGCTGCGGGCGGTCGTCGACGTGGTCAAGGCGGTCGACAACCTCGTCGCCCGCATCGCGTCGCTACCGACCGGCGTCAACGTGCAGCTGCCGCTCGGCCGGATCTGGTTCCCGAAGAAGATGAACGACGCGACGAAGTCGTACGAATACACCGCTTTCCGCTACGACAACGTCGCCCTCGGCGTCGGCATCGACCGAACGAACGCGGACGCAGCCGCGGCACTCGACGCGCTCACGGCACTGAAGGCCGCGAACCCGGATTCCCCGGAGATGTCCGGCAAGAACGCCAGCATCAAGGATTCGATCAAGAAGGGGGGCATCCGGATCCCCATCCTCGACAATCCGCTCACGGCGTTCCAAATGATGATGGGACAGCCGGTGCCCCTGTTCACCTACCAGCTGCCCTCCGTCGCCTTGCAGCTCGACAAGACGATCCCGCTGTTCCGCCTCGCCTTTTTCGAGGTGAGCGCACGGCTCAGCTTCGAGCTCGATGCGAAGCTGATGTTCGGGTTCGACACCTACGGTTTCCAGCTCTACGAGGCCTCGGGCAACGTGTTCGACGTCACGCAGGGCTTCTACGTCTCCGACCGGGCGAACGCCGACGGCACCGGCGCGGACATACCGGAATTCAGTGCCGTCGCCGGGCTGGCCCTCCGTGGCGGCGTCGACGGCTTCGTCGTGAAGGCGGGCATCGAGGGGGGCGTGCGGGTCATCGCCGAGGTCGACCTCAACGATCCCAACGACGACGGCAAGCTCCGGCTCACGGAGGCGATCGGCCTCGTGGAGGACACCGGCAACGCTCTCGACCTCTTCGACTTGAGCCTCCGCGGCGAGGCCTATGCGAGCTACTACTATGACGTGCTCGGCCTCGCCTCGGGCCGCCAGGACTTCGCGAGATTCGAACTCTTCAAACTGCAGCACGACGGCAGCGACGGCACGCCGCTCTACGGCAGCGTGATCAACTACGAGGACAAGGAGAGCGGCACCAACTATCCGGGCACGCTGCTGCTCAACGTCGGTGAGAACGCGCCCAAGCGGGTGAGCAACCAGGATCCCCTCAAGGCGAAGGACGGCGCCGAGCGCTTCAAGATCTGGACCTCTGGATCGACCGTCTTCGTCAATTACCTCGACTACTCCGACAAGGTCGGTGAGTCGAAGGTCCGGACTTATTCCGGCGTGAAGCGGATCGTGTTCGATGGCGGCATCGGAAACGATTACCTCGACGCCAGCGGCCTGAACGGCATCCCGCTCGAGTTCCGCGGGGGCGACGGCAACGACACGGTCATCCTCGGCTCCGGCGACGGCTCGACGGTCACGACGCTCGATGGCGGCGATGGCAACGACACGATCACCGTCACCGGCGGTGGGCTCGTCGCGATCTTCGGCGGGCTTGGCAACGACACGATCAACGGCGGCGTCGGGACGGTGGTCATCGACGCCGGCGGCGGCACCGACTCCGTCTGGACGGCCGCCGGCTC
The DNA here is from genome assembly GCA_044346795.1 of Pirellulales bacterium. Classification (GTDB taxonomy): domain Bacteria; phylum Planctomycetota; class Planctomycetia; order Pirellulales; family UBA1268; genus CAMCQY01. The sequence goes on along the minus strand of JBIIYN010000119.1, from coordinate 1,274 downwards.
GACCTCGACGGTCGTGTTCGGCAGCCAGTTCGGCTTCGACAGCGTCACGTTCGCGGCCGACGCCCTCCAGAACCTGCTCGACATGAGCGGCGTGCCCTCGGCGGTCGAGTTCCTCTTGTCGGGGAACCTCGGCAGCGCCACGGCCGGTACCGAAAACCGGGCGACGTTCAACGTCGTCGGCCTCACCGAGGCCCGCGGCTCGACCGACGCCGACACGTTCAAGCTGGTGAATCCCAAGACCCGCAACGCCAACGGCGGAAAGGGTCTCCTGCTGCGTGGCGGGCTCGGCGACGACATCTACGACTTCACGATCGACGACGCGTCGCAGATCGACGGCGATGGCATCCTGGTCGACGACGTGCGGCCGGTCACCGCCGCCACCGCGGGCGCCGTCACCATCTGCGGCAAGTGCAAGTCGATCGAGAAGATCGCGTTGGCGTCCGGCGGATCGGGCTACACGGTTGCCCCCGAGGTGAAGATCGTCGACCCCACCGGCTTCGGTGCGAAGGCGACGGCCACGATCGACGAGACGGGCAAGGTCGTGTCGATCCAGGTGATCGAAGAGGGCCGCGGCTACACGGATCCCAAGGTCATGCTCGTCACGCCGGGGAGTTTCGCCGACAAGCTCGTGTTCTCGTCGGTCCGGCCGGCCGCGTCGCTCTCCCGCGAGGGTCTCTACGCCGCGACGTACACGATCAACGTCGACTCCAAGAAGGTCCGATTCGTCGGCGTGGGCCCGCAGGGCGCGTACGGCCGGCAGTCCGACACCAGCGAGGTGGATTCGGTCGCCGTCAACCTGCCCGAGGGCGTGTTCACGCTCGACAACGACGTCGCGCTCTTCGACACGCTCACGGTGAACGCCAGCCGCATGGTGCAGAACGCGCGGATCGTCGCCGACACGGTCGGCATCACGACCTCCCACGGGTTCCAGATCCGATATGCGATCGACACGACCAACAGCGGCGACATCAAGATCCGCGTGACGGGCGACGGCTCGGCCACCGGCGAGGGCGAGATCAACGCCCAAGCGAACCTGGCGACCGCCGTCGCGAAGGTCGCGAGCGGGGCGGTGACCGGCCTGACGCTGGCGAATCCCGGAAAGTATTACTTCTTCGATCCGTCGCTCACCGTCGGCAGCACCAACACGTCGGCCGGCACGGGGGCGCGGTTCGTGGCCACCCGCTCGGGCACGAGCCTCTCGGGCTTCACGTCGCTCTCCGGCGGCAGCGGCTACTTCGCGAATCCCGCTCCGATCGTCGTGATTCCGCCGCCGG
>JBIIYN010000409.1:0-3061 GCA_044346795.1 Pirellulales bacterium | reverse complement strand
CACCGACTTCCTGCTCACGCACGAGGATTTCGATGGCCGTGGTCATGGCGTCGATCTGCCGGCGGGCGTCTTCGATCGGCGGCGGCACGGCAGACTGTCCGATCGCCACGCGGGCGCAGGCGGTGTCGATGAGGCTGACGGCTTTGTCGGGGAGCTGTCGGCCGGAGAGATAGCGGCGCGAAAGCTTCACGCTCTCCACCACCGCGTCGTCGAGGATCGACACGTGGTGATATTTCTCCAGCGTGTCGACGATGCCGCGAATCATGCGGATCGCCATCTCGTCGGAGGGCTCCTCGATTTTGACAACCTGAAATCGCCGGGCGAGCGCCGCATCCTTCTCGAAATACTTCTTGTATTCGGCCCAGGTGGTGGCCGCGATGGTGCGGAGTTCACCGCGGGCGAGGGCTGGCTTGAGCATGTTGGCCGCGTCGCCCTGTCCGGCCTGGCCACCGGCACCGATGAGCGTGTGAGCCTCGTCGATAAAGAGGATGATGGGTACGGGCGATTTCTTCACCTCGTCGATCACGCCCTTGAGACGGTTCTCGAATTCCCCTTTCACGCCTGCGCCCGCCTGCAACAGGCTGAGATCGAGCGAGCGGAGCGACACCTTCTGGAGAGGCTCAGGGACATCGCCAGCGGCGATCCGCTGGGCAAAACCCTCGACGACGGCCGTCTTTCCCACGCCCGCCTCGCCGGTGAGGATCGGGTTGTTCTGACGCCGACGCATGAGGATGTCGACGATCTGCCGCACCTCCGCCTCGCGGCCGAGCACGGGGTCGATCTTGCCCGCCTTCGCACGCGCGGTGAGGTCGACGGTGTATTGGTCGAGGTTGGGAGTGGTGGTCGGCCCCTTGGGCTTCCCATCGGGGCCCGTTGTTCCGCCGTCATCTCCGGCGGCGGCATCCGAGCCCGGAAGGTCCGACTCGATCGATCGCTGGAACACGCGGGTGGCCTCGCGGGCCAGCACGTCTGGGGCGATCTTCCGCAGTTCGTCGGAGGCGGCCAACGCCCGGGGGGCGATCGATTCCTCGGAGAGCAGGGCCTGGAGAATCCAGGCGCCGCGGACCTTGGTTTCGGAATGATCGACGCTGGCCACGAGCCATGCCTGCCGTGCCAGCACGCACACCTCGGGGGAGAGGAGCGGCGGCCGCGAGTTGCCCGTCTTGAACCTGTCGATCGCCTTGGCGAGGTCGCCGAGCAGTTTGGCCTGATCGACGTCAAAGAGTTTCAGCAACAGGCAGATGTCGTTGCCCGGCTGCTCGAGCAGCTTCACCAGCCAGTGCTCGATCTCGACGTTGTAGTTGGTCTTGGAAAGGCAGAGGCCCGCCGCCCCCTCCAGGGCACGCTGGCAGGACGGGTTGAGCTTGCCGATGAGACCCTTGAGATCAAGTCCGGCCATGATGGCAGAGCCTTTGGGGTGCGTGGTGAGCCAGAGGTGAACCGGTGAGGACGGCAGTCTATCGCCTCTCCAGCGCTGAATCCATGGCCTGGGCCGGCTTTTGCTTTCGCCGCCTCATATGCGATCTGCGCACCTGCATTTCGTCGCCGCATCGGGCGGCTGCAGTCCGCGGCTGGCCAATCCGTCACCACCGCCAGCCAAAACCGGCGTCTGAAAAGAACGGGGCAGCGGCGTCGTTCATGCCCCAGCCGACGCGGAGGCCGATTTCGAATCGTTTTGTCAGCAGAAAGTGCGTGCCTGGGCTGAAGAACTGCGGATTGGTGTCGACGACGTTTCCTTGCGTGAAGTTGCCGAAATACTCGACGTGCGTCTCCCAGCGTTCCGTGAACGGGATGCGGAGCACCACCGAGGGGCTCCAGCGGTTGAACCAGGTCAACAGGCCCTCCGAATAGGCGTAGCGGACCGCGGCGTCGAGTCGGCAGCGTCCGGGGAGTTCCCACCCCCAGACACCGGTGGCCACAGGCACCGAGCCAAAGAGGTCGCCGTAGGTGGGGGTGGACGCCTCCATGATGAAACAGCTCTCCGGCAGCCAGCCTTGCTGGTCGGAGACGTCGACCTTGAAGCCATAGAGAACGCTCGATTCGTAGAGCGTGCCTCCGGAAAGCGACCCCTCGCCGACTTCAACGCTTGTCACCACGCTCCCCTGGGAGCCGACGCCGTAGTTGACGCCGAACCGCCATTCGAACCAATCAGTGCCGCCCACGCGGAGCAGCAGCTCGGGATAGTTGTTCGTGGGTAGACCGGTCTGGTTGTCGATGAAGACGTAGGAGCCTTCCCAGAGGACCGTGCCGGGCTTGATGGTGTGGGTGTTGGGGGTGAAGGCGTCGCGATCGGTGCCGAGATCACCGGCGCCGGCGTCTTCGGCTCGTGCCGCCTCAGGGCCGCCGAGAAAGGCGAGCGCAGCGACGAGCACAGCGGCCGTGGCGGCCAGCCTGTTGCGAACATGCTCTGCGGGCATGCGGGTGCGCACGGCGATCCTCGGACGACGCGGGCTGTCGAGAGAGAATTCGGCTGGCAGACGGCGGGCAGCACCCTCCTTTCGCGATATCCGGCAGCGATCGCCCCAACACGCCAGATTCCCTGTGAAGCTGTGCTGCCTGGGTCATGCTGGCTTTCCGGGGCGTTCTTTGCTCCGAAAGGCCTGAGCGGATATTCTCAAGCGATTGCGGTGCCTAGCCGACACCCGGCTGCCGCCGACTCTCCGCAGCAGAGGTAAGAGCCATGTCTTTCCCCGCCTCGAGCAACGGCCCCGCCGGCATCTGCGTGGCCCACAACGACGTCTGCAAGACACCCACGGATGCCACAGCGGGCATCGCGCCGGAGGACGAGACGGAGGTGCCCGTCGCCTATACGAACGTTGCTGCGCTCCAGCAGGCGACGCTGCCGACGCTCGCCCAGAAGGTGTTCATCGTCGGAAAGCACGGGGCCACGACCAACACCGAAATCTGGATGAGCACCGGCAACGAGGCGGGCACCGGCGGTGGTGTGGTGTCGGGATCGGTGGCCGGCCCCTGCCGGATCAAGATTGGCAGTCGGAAGGTGTTTGTGGAGGGGCATGGAGCCGCCTACCTCGGCGTGATGGTGGCCCACAACAACACGGCC
>JBIIYN010000408.1:0-3067 GCA_044346795.1 Pirellulales bacterium | reverse complement strand
GTAGCCCCGTAGTCCCCGACTCAAAGCTTTTTTCCATGCCCAACCGTGACACGCTCGGCGGGATCGTCCACAGCTACCAGCGCTACGACCCGGCGCGGATTCCGCCGCCGCGGCCGCCGCAGGTGGACCTGGTCACGCCCGCGATGGAGCACATGCTCGAGTTCGGCGACCTGGAGGAGCTCACCGAGGAGCAGCTGGCCCAGGCCGTGATGCTCGACCCGGAGCAGATCAAGGGGCTCGGTCCCTCGCTCGCCCGCTTGATCGAGGAGCTCGAGGCCCGCAAGCGGAAGATTCTGGAGCGGTTCGAGGCCGACACGGTTCGCAAGAAGGCGCGAAAGGCGTTTCATGCCGCCGCCCAGCAGGTGCAGCCGCCGGCCAAACATCGCGACGCCTTCAATCGCGCGGTGCGTGAGGAACAGATCAGGCAGATCGAGCGGCTCTGGTATGCGCAGGACGACGACCAGAGCCGGTTCGGCATGCAGCTCGTCGGCCTGATCGACCGCCTCGGTGAGGCCTACCAGGTCGATGAGTTGTCGGCGAAGTGGACTTTCACCGGGAGGGAGAAGCTCTCGGTGCCCGAGGCGCTCGAGGTGAAGGAAGAACTCGAGACGATCGACGAACTGCTGCGGCAGCTCGATGAGGCGAAGAAAAACGCCCGTGTCGGCCTGATCGACATGGAGGCGTTGGGCCGGTTTCTCGAACAGGGCCAGCTCGATGAACTCGACATGCTCCGCCGGCAGGTGCAGGAACTGGTGGAGCAGGCGGCGGCCCAGCAGGGGCTCGAACGGACGAAGCGCGGCTACGAACTCACACCGAAGGCGCTGCGGACATTTCAGGGCAAGCTGCTCGAGCAGATCTTCTCTGCACTCGATCCGTCGCGGACCGGACGGCATCAGGGCGCGATCGTCGGCGACGGGGCCGTGGAACTGGTGCCGACGCGGCCCTACGAATTCGGCGACTCCGTGGCCCACATGGACATCCCAGGTTCGCTCGTCAACGCGATGCTCCGGCAGGCTGGAGAGACTCCCGCGGCCAGCGGCGGCGGCCTGAGGCTCACCCCCCGCGACATCGAGGTGCACCGCACCCGCAACTCGCCCAAGTGCGCCACCACGGTCGTGCTCGATATGAGCGGCTCGATGCGCTACGGCGGGCTGCACGTGAGCGTGAAGCGGATGGCGCTGGCCCTGCAGGGGCTCGTACAGAAGGAGTATCCGGGCGATTTCCTGCAGTTCATCGAGATGTTTTCCTTCGCGAAGCCGCGGCCCGCGGGCGAGATCGTGAAGCTGATGCCGAAGCCGGTCACGATCTTCGACTCGGTGGTCCGGCTGCGGGCCGACATGAGCGATCCAAACATCGCGGAGACCGACATCCCGCCCCACTTCACCAACATCCAGCACGCGCTGCAGCTCTCGCGACAGCACCTGGCGCGGCAGGACACGCCGAACAAGCAGGTGATCATCATCACCGACGGTCTGCCGACGGCGCACTTCGAGGGGAGCCAGCTCTTCCTTCTCTATCCGCCGCACCGGCGGACGGAGGAGGCGACGCTCCGCGAGGCCCAGGCCTGCCGTCGCGACGGGATCACCGTGAACGTCTTCCTGCTTTCGGGCTGGTCGCAGTCGCGGGAGGACATCCAGTTCGCCTACAAGCTTGCGGAGACGGCCAAGGGTCGCGTTTTTTTTACGGCCGGCAAGGAACTCGACCGCTTCGTTGTGTGGGACTACGTCTCCCGCCGCCGCAGCATCATCGGGTAGACCGCCATTCGCGATGGAGCATGAAGCCCGAGCCCAGCGCCGCCAGGCCGGCGGCGGTCGCGAGCGTCCAGAGCGGCACGATGCGGCCGGGCTGCGCGATCTCCCTGTCGTGGGCCTCCTCGGCCAGATCGACCGGCGGCAGGCCGGCGGCCCGCCGCGATCGCTCGATCGCCGCCTGCTGCCTCCCCAGGAACCGGCCTTCGATCTGCCGCTGCCGCACGTCGAACTTCCGGGCGATCAGCCCGATGCCGACCAGCGCCATCAACGAAAACGCGAGTCCCCAGAACCATGGGCTGTCGGTGAGGCGAAAGGGCTGGCGGGGAGAGGTTTCCATGAAACGTTTGCTCTGGGAAACGCCTGCTCTCGGAAACACCTGTTCGGGCCGGCTCAGCCGCGAACGGCCCGCCATGCGCCGACGCCAACCAAGGCGCCACACACCGGCGCGACGAGGTAGAGCCACAGGGAAGTGTAGGTGCCCGTGAGCAGGGCGGGAGCCAGGGAACGGGCGGGATTCAGCGACGCGCCGCAGACAGGCCCAGCCCAGAGTGCTGACATGGCGATCACCGCGGCCACGGCGGTGGCGACGGTGATCAGGCGGACCTGCGGCCGGGCCGACACATTCAGGATCGTGAACATCAGGATTGCCGTCAGCACCAGTTCGAAACAGAACGCCTGCGTCTCCGATCCTGCTGGCAGCGTGCCGCCAAGTGTGGCGTGCTGTTGAAAGAACAGCCGAAGCAGACCGCTTGCCGCGATCGCCCCGGCACACTGGCTGACGACGTAGGGGATTACCTGCCCCGCGGGAAACCGTCCCGCCGCGCAGAGGCCGCAGGTCACCGCCGGATTGATGTGCGCCCCCGACACGTCGCCCAACGCCAGGATCATGGCCAGCACGACGAACCCAAAGCAGAGTGCGATGCCCACGGGCGTCACACCGCCGCCCGACACGTCATCGACGACGATCGCCCCAGTGCCCACCAGGACGAGACAGAACGTGCCGAAGCACTCGGCGGCGAGCTTTCTGGCGAGCGGGGGGCCCGGGGAATCGGACATACGTTTACGCCGCCTGCCTCAGGCGATGCCGGGCCAACGGGCCTGCACGTCGCGGCCGGCGTAGATCGCACCGTCGCCGAGCGACTCCTGGATCCGCAGCAGCTGGTTGTATTTCGCGATCCGGTCGCTGCGGGAGGCCGACCCAGTCTTGATCTGGCCCGTGGAGAGGCCGACGGCGAGGTCGGCGATCGTGGCGTCTTCCGTCTCGCCGCTGCGGTGGCTGGCGATCGAGGTGTAGCCGGAGCGGTGGGCGAGCGACA
>JBIIYN010000118.1:0-10807 GCA_044346795.1 Pirellulales bacterium | reverse complement strand
GGTTCGAAGTGAAGCTATTGAAGTTTCATGGAAAGCCCCCCGGCGATTTAGGCTGTGAGTCGGGCCGCGAAAGACGGCCGGACAAACCAAAAGACATAAAAACAATCGATTGCATCCAGTCTGCGCTGGAATCCCGTCCGGCGATACCGGCCATTCGGCCGGTATCGACCGATTTTTTCGGGCTTTTGCCCGGCCGAATGGCCGCGGCCACGGGGCGTATCCGCGTCTGAACGCCGCTACAGCCTCGGTTCCGGTGCCGCCCCCCGCTCCGGCACGGTCGGATCGGTGCCGGCGCGGTATTCCTCGAGATTCGACCGGCCGTCGGCGTCGGGATCGGCCTTGGGGTCGACGAGCGTCTGCGTGGAGAGGCTGAGCCACCGGGTGACGGGGTGCTGCTTCGGGCCGTCGAGAAACTCCTCCGGATCGTCGGAGACCACCGGCTTGAACCCGCGGTCCTTCGTGAACCAGTACATCTCGAACCAGTTGGGCAGTCCGTCGCCGTCGGCATCGCCGTATTCGCTGTAGCGGAGCATCGGCTTGTCGCCGAAGTCGGCCTTCCAGTGCCGCTCCTCCTCCGTGGACCAGCAGACGAGGCCGACGTCCTGCCGGAAGGGGCGGTCGGTGATCGGCTCCGGGCTTTCGAGCCGCACCGCCACCGCGCCGCCGCGGACCACCTCCGCGATCACGGGGCCGGGCGCGATCGGGAACTGCCGCACGTGCAGTCCGGCCGGCGCCTCGTACTCGATGTCGCGGCCCGGCAGCCGCACCGTCGCCGGGGCGGTGAGGATCGTCAGCACCTCGAGCGCCCGCTCGCGGCGGTCGCGGATCCTGAAGGGCCAGGCCTTCGCGTCGTTTGGATACTTGGCGTAGGTCAGGTAGACACGGTCGCGGTCGACGGCCGGCGGCTTGCCCGTCTTCCACTGCTCGATGAAAAAGCCCGTGAGGTCGTAGATCGTGTAGCGGGAGTTGATGGCGGGGGCGATGCCGGTGTTTTCGTTCAAGTCGTTCCAGGTGATGATCTGCACGAGCGTGGCCTCGTCGTCGATCGTGTCGGCCCAGGTGCCCCGCAGCCAGTCGGTGGCCTTGGGAGTGAAGACCTCGAGGAAGCTCTCCTTCTGGTGCATGCCGCCCGCCCAGCCCCACTCGCCGCCGGCCTCGCGGACGGCCTTGCCGACCTCCGCATGGTTGCCGGCGAATCCGTAAGCGCCGAAGCTGGTCAGTGCCGGCACGTGCCGGGCGATGGCCGCGGCCGCGCGGGCGGGCATGTCGGGGGTGACGAGTTCCTTCGGCACATCGTGGAAGAAATAGACGAGGTCGTACGTGAAATAGATCGGCTGGCCGACCTGCTCCTCGGCCTTGCGGAAGGTCTGCCCGATCAGGTGCCAGCCCAACTCGGTCGCCCGTAACCGGTTCACGGTCGCCAAACGCTCGACGTCGGGGATGCGCTCGTCGATCCCGGCGTACAACGTCCCCATGGCCAGGCCGTAGGAAAAGTAGGTGAAGATCAGCGGTTTGCCGTCGCGCCGGGCAAGCTTGGGGTGGTCGCCGTATTTGTCGAGGACTTCCTTCACTGTGTGGACGGAATCGGCGCCGCAGGCGGGATCGAGGCAGACCGTGATCTCGAAGGGATAGTTCTTTGCCGCGGCGACCTTGATGAGCGTGTCGAACACCTGCTTCGCGCCGTCGCCGCCCGCCCAGGCGTCGATGGCGAAGCCGTCGATCCCGATCCGCATCGCGCGGCGGATCTCGAGATCGGCGCTCTCCTCGGGCGTGAGTTTTGGATTTTGCGGCAGGAGCGGGAGGTTGCGGACGCCGCCGCCGAAGCGGCTGGCGTCGTCGCCCCGGTCGTGGTGCATGTTTTCGCCCGCCGTCGTCTGCATGAAGTGCGTGAACGTGCCGATCGGAAAGCAGCCCATGTAGTGGGCGAAGACCTTCTTCGGCCGCTCCGGCGGACGGGCGGGCTTCGGGGGCAGGACGACGAACGGCATGCGGCAGGCGTCGGCCCGCAGGTCGCCCACCTGGGCCACCACCCGCACGCGGCCGAGCCTCGCGATCCCCGCGGTGGCGAGCGGCTCGGCGAGGGCATGGCTGCGTTGCTCTCCTGCGGCGAGCGTCACGGTCTCCTCGTGCCGTGACACGGTCTCGCCCGGCCGCGAATCGTCTTCGACCGTCCAGAGCATTTTTGCCGTCGCCGGCTCGGCGGCCAGATTGTGCAGGTCGACGGTGACCTTGCCCGTGGCGCCGGGCTCGTAGGCGGCCGCGTCGGTCGTGACCGTGACGACCGCCACCGGTGAAAGCCGCTCCAGCACGAGGCCCGTGAGCACGAGCCGATACGGGGGCAGGCCGGCCCCGGCGAGCGGCCGCAGGGCGAGCCGCGGCAGGTCTTCGGCGACCAGTTCATCGACCTCGTCGTCAAGCGAGTCGTCGTCGGGCGTCGAACCCTGCAGGCCCGGATCCGCACCGGTCTTCAGCTTCAGCTGGTTGATGGCGTTTTGCCGCTGCGCGAGATAGGCGCGGCGGGCCTCCGCCAATTCCCGGTATTTCTGGCGGTCAAGCTTCATGTCGCCCACGATCCAGTCGGCCGCGATCGCCACGCCGCCGGGTTTCTCCACGACCAGGTCCAGCTTGATCGGCGACAGTTCGCCCGCCGCCGCGAACCACCGCGGTGGATCGAAGACGTTGGTGGCCGGGCCGGCGGTGAGCTTGAGCGCCACGGCCTCGGCGAGAAGGGAATCGTGCGGCGAGCGGGCCACGAGCGCGTGCAGCCGGTAGCGGCCTGGCGACAATGATCGGGCCGTCTTCGCCCGGACGAGCTGCCCCTCGTGGCCGAGCGTGAGATCCCCCACGAGCGCCGTGCCCGCCTGACGGGCCTGATCGAGCGCCGCCTGCGCGGCGGCCGCGGTATCGACGACGGGGATGGCGGCCTCGTTGGGCCGAGGTACGGCGGCCGCGGTGGCGGGGCCTGCTGCAGTCATGAAGACGGCGAGGGCCGCCGCGACGGGCCAGCGGCAGCGTCCAGAATCAGCCTGTGAATAGATCATGGTTTTTTTCCAGCCGGGGCAGCGGGTCGACCCGGACCCCCGGTCCGGGTTCCCTCGCTGGCGCTTCGGGCTTGGATTCACACGAGGCCGTCGATCGGGCCTTTCGCCGAGCCGAAGGCGTCGGTCTCGATGCCGAATCGACGCAGCATCGACACGAAGAGCTTGCCGAGCGGGGTATTGTTCTTCACGTCGCCGGCCACGTGGCGGCCGTGCTTCCAGCCGCCGCCGGCGAGAAGAATGGGCAGGTTGTTGGTATCGTGCCAGGCGGCACTGCCGAGGTTGCTGCCGATGAGCACCTGCGTGGAATCGAGCAGGCTGCCGTCGCCCTCGCGGACCCCGTCGAGATCGGCGAGGAAGTCCTTGACCGCCTTCATCTCCTCCCGCTCGATGATCTTCAGCTGCTCGATCTTCTTGGGATCGTTGCCATGGTGGCTGCAGTTGTGGTGATCTTCCGTGACGCCCTCGATCGGCGGGCGGATGTCCTGGCCCTTGATCGCCAGCGAGATCACGCGGGTGGAGTCGGACTGCAGGGCCAGCTTCACGATCTTGTACATCAGCCGCGAACGGCCGACGACGTCGCCGCGGTCGGTGGGGTCGGCCGGCGGCTTCTCGTCGGTCGCCGGCTTCGGACGGCCGGCCCATTCCACGTCCGACGCGATCTGCTTCTCCAGTTCGCGGACGGCCTCGGTGTAGTCGTCCACCTGCTGGCGGTCGCGGGCCGAGAGCTTCCGGCCCAGATCGCCGAACCGGCCCTCCAGCCGGTCGAGCAGGCTCTTGCCCCGCGTGAGCCGATCGATCTCGGCCTTCACTTCCTGCGGCGAGCCGGCCAGGAACATCTTCTTGAACACCTCCGACGGCCTGCCGAGCGCCGGCACTCCGGCACCGGTGGACGTGTAGGTGAGGCCGCCCCCCTCGAGGGTCGAGAGGCTCATGAGGGGGAAGCGGGTCGCGCCGCCCACGTGCCGCGAGGCGAGGAAGTCGAGCGACACGCTGTTGCGGAAGCCCGGCGCCGTCGGCCGCTTGGCGCTCGTGAGAAAGCAGCTCTCGGAGGCATGATCGCCGCCGATGTCGGGGTGCGAGATGCCGGAGAAGACCGTGAACTTCTTCCGCAGGTCGCCGAGGATGGCGAGGTATTCGCTCGGCGTGTAGTTCTCGCCGGCCTCGGCCGGGAAGAACGACGGCCCGTAGAAGCTGAAGTTGTTGCAGATCATCACCATCCGCCGCGGGGCCGCGGTCGCGGCGGCCGCCCCGGCGAGGCTCTCGAGCCATGGCAGCGCGAGCAGGCTCGAGCCCGCGCGCAGGAACTGCCGACGGGACGGCGTGTGGATGGACGGCGACAAAATCATGGGTTCGATCCTCCAGGGGAAAGCTGACGGCCACAAACTTCCCATTCAAGCCCGGGGCGCAAGCGCGGGAAATCCGGGTCTTGGATCACGCCGTCCCTCGCTTGCGCTTCGGGCTTGCATGAACGGGACGAATGTGGTGGCTGGCACCATTTGTCACTTGTTACTTGTTTCGGAACAGGTCGCTTTGGATGACGGCGTGGACGAGCGAGCGGAAGCCGTAGCCTTCGGGCTTGGCCTGCGCCGTGATCTGTTCGATCGCCACGGCGTCGACGCCGAGCGGACGGGTGCCGGTGCCGTAGGTGAGCAGATGGGAGGCCACGCCGCGGGCGAGCTGGTCGGGCCGCTCGGAGAGCATCTTCCGCAACGCCTTGATGTCGGCGAACGGCCGGCCATCGGGCAATGCGCCGGCCGACTCCACGGCCAGATGATCGCGCCAGGCGGGGCGGTCGTCGTTCCAGCCGGGCGTCTTTCGCTGGGCCGCGGCCAGGCCCGCGGCATCGAGACGGTCGGCGGCGGCGAACGTGATCGGAGCAGCCGCGGCCGCGGGCTCTTCAGCGGGCTTGGCGGCCGGATTCTCCACGAGCGTGATCGTCACGGCCTCGTCGGAATAGTCGACCTTGGCGATGTCGTCGCTCGTGCTCGAGAATTTTCCGGTGATCGCGGGAGCGTCTTTCCCGCGGGCGAGGATCGTGAACGTGCGGCCGCCGAGCTTCCGTTCCGCCGCGTCGGCCCCGGCCAGCGGCGCGATCTCGAGCCGCCCGTCGAGCTTGATGCCGCCGCCTTCCCGGTTGCCCACGACGATCCCGGTCTTCTCCTCCTTGCCGAGCCCCACTTGAAACGTGCCGCTCTTTTCGAGCACGAGGTCGGCCAGGAGCGTCACCGGCCCGTCGTGTCCCGTGGTGAGAAGGCCCTCGTTCCGCAGCGGTGCCTTGTACATGCTCATGCCCGCGGCTCCCTGCCAGTGGAAGCGGCCGCCGGCGGCGTTCACGACCGGACCGTGGAGATTGAAGGCGTTGGTGCCGGTGGCGTCGAGGTAGTTGAAGACGCCGGCGTTGATGACCGTCCCCTGCGGGTTGGCACGCATCCCGCCGCCGTGCCAGTTGACGGTGCCTGCGGGGCCGACTTCGAGGACGAGGGGTTCGTCCTGGCTCCAGCCACGCGCGAGTTCGGACTCGCCGAGTTTGTCGAGTACGGCGGGTGCCCCGGACATGCCGACGCGATAGCAGCCCTGCTTGGGCGGCGTGCCCCGCTCGCAGGAGACGGGCCCGGAGTTCTTGCCGATCACGAGCCGGCCATGCTGCACGTCCCACTGGCCCGCCGAGCGGATCGGCTCCGACGTGTCGAGGACGACCTCGCCGCGGCCGTTGGGCCCGTTGCCGACCTGCGCGACCCCGCGGAGTTCGAGCCGGCTCGATCCGCTCACCGCGAGCGCCCCTTCGCCCACGCTCCCGATCACGTGCCTGGTCAGGGTCGAGTTCGGCAGGGCGAGATCCATGACGCCGAAGCTGCCGGCCGTGACGGCCACCCGCCCGCCCCGAGAGATCTCGAGCCGCCTCCAGACCGGCCACCGGCCTACGACAAAGTCGCCGCCGGCCACCTCGACTTCACCGCCGTCGATGGCGGCGCCGTCGGTGATCGTGCCGGTGCCTGCGCGGTGCAGCCAGCGGCCGCCGGGGCCGAAGAACACCCGCTTGGCCGTGAGATCGGCCGACGTGACCAGCTGCGTGGCTTCACCCGGCGTCTGGTTGCCCAGGGCGATCGCGAAGACCGCGGAGCCGGCGTCGCCGTAGAGCGGCTTGTCGTACGTGATCGAGCCCGACGTCGTCCCCGAGATCACCACGTGATCGTTCGGGGCCGGCACGCTGCCGCCCGTCCAGACGTGGCTGGCCGCACCGCTCTTCTCTCCCCACTGGCCGGCTTCAGGGCCGCCCCCCTTCCAGGCGACCGTGGTCTCCGCGGCGGCGCGGTAGAACTCCCGGAACGTGCCGACAGGATCGAAGCTCTCGAGCGCGAAGCCGTAGCCGTCGAACTTGGCGTGGCAGGCGGCGCAGGAGCCCTTGCCTGAGTGCAGGGCGAGCTTCTCCTTGAGCGTGGTCGCGGAACTGGTGTCGGAGGAGATCGGCTCGATGTTCGGCGGCGGCGGCGGGATGTGCACGCCCAAGAGCCGCTCGGCCACGAACACGCCCCGCTTCACGGGCGACGTGTTCGTGCCATTGGCCGTCACCTTCATCACGGCCGGCTGGGTCCAGAGACCGCCGAAGGGGGAACCCTCGGGCAGACTGATCTCGCGGAGGCCGCTGCCGAAGACCTCGGGCAGGCCGTAGTGCCGGGCGAGCACCGCGTTGGCGAGCACCCGCCGCGAATCGACGAGCTCCCGCACGCTCGCATTCTCCTTGACGAGCAGTTCGAGAAAGGACTCGGTCTCGGCCACGCTCGACCACTTGAGCAGGTCGTTCTCCGGCCGGTGGTATTCCGGGAAGAGCTTGGGGTCGGGCGTGGTGTCGTCGATCGCCGCGAGCCTGAGCCACTGGGACGCGAAGCCCTTGTAGAACCGCTTGCCCTTGGGATCGGCGAGCATCCGGTCGGTCTGCTCGCGGAGCGCGACCGGATCACGGAGCTTTCCCCGGCGGGCCAGTTCGAGCAGCTGCTCGTCGGGCGTCGAGTTCCAGAGGAGATACGAGAGCCGCGAGGCGAGGGCGAAATCGGTGAGCGGCCCCGGCTCCTCGACGATGCAGAAGAAGTCGGGATCCATGAGCAGGTTGCGGAATTGGGCGGCCACGATGTCGAACGCGTTGCGGCCGGCGTCGACGTCGGACTTGACCGAGGCCGTCATGGCCGCGACCTCGTCCTCGGTGAGATCGCGGCGAAACAGCCGCGGCGCGACCCGGCGGATCGTCTTCTCCATGATCGCGACGAACTCGTCGGGCTTCACCGACTTGAGCTTCGACACCGGCCACGGCGTCCCGGGGGGATAGTGCCGTGACGAGGCCTTGAACCCCCGCAGTTCGTTGAAAACCTCCGGCGGAAAATCGGCCGCCACGAACCGCTCGGCGAGCGACGGCGAGTGGGCGGGCGCAAGCTCGATCCACTGCACGGCCAGGCCCGGCTTGCCCTGCTTCGCCGCGTCGCTCGCCAGCGTGTTCTTCGGCACCGGCACGCCGAGGCCGAAGGGCACGACCCGGATCGAGTCGCCGCTACCGTTCTCCCACTTCTCGTTCATGTCGCCGCTGCCGAGGTAGATTTCGGTTTCGAGCACGGCGGGCTTGCCGGGCGGGGCGTCGAGCACGTCGAGCAGCGAGATGTTTTGGGGGTAGGCACCGGTGGCTCCCGCGTAGATGCCGAAGGGGAGCGGCTTGTCGGTCTGGTAGCCGTAGACACTGAGGCGGATCTTGTAGAGGCCGGGGGCCGGGATGTTCGGGGTTTCGAGGTTGCCCGAATTGGCATCGGAGTTGAAGGAGACCACCGTCTCGGTATCGAGCACGAGCAGATGGCCGCCCGACTGCGCGCTCGGCAGGGCCCGATACCGCTTGAAGCCCGTCTGCACCGCAGGCGATGGGGCAAGCAGCCGCTCGACGATCCGGTCGGCGAGCCGCATGGCGCCATCGACGCTCGCGGCGGAAAGCGGCAGCGCCTGGGCCACCTTCTGGTAACCGTCCACCCGGCCGTCCTCCGGCAGCAGCACCGTCACCGGCGGCCGGAACCCGAAGAGATCGTAGATCGTGTTGGAATATTCCTCGCGGGAGAGCCGCCGCAACTGGGCGCGGCCGAGCGCGACCTGCTGCTCCCGCTGCAGCTTCGCCAGGTCGCCGCGGATCCAGCCGGCGACCGTGGCCCGTTCGGCGTCGGTGGGCTGCTCTTCCTCCTCGGGTGGCATCCGCTTCGACTCGATCTCGTGGAGGGCCCGGAACCACGTGTTGCCCTCCACCGACACGAGGCGTTCCGCCGTCCACTCGCCGTCGAGCCGCACGCCGGCCTCGGGCGTGTTGCCGCCGTGACAGCCGGCACAGCGGGCCTCGATCACCTTGGCGACGTTCGCGGGCACGGCGGTAGCGGCGGCCTCAGCGGTCGCGAGCGAGCCCGAGGCCCCGATCGCGAGCAGCACCACGGGAAGGCGTCGGAAAATGAATCGGTCGGCAGCCATGACGAAGAAAGCTCCGGGGCGAGACGCAGGTGGATCACCGTGAGCGCATGGAAAGTACCATCTATAACAATAGGCTCGGCAGCGGCCCGGCCATACCGGCCATTCGGCCCGTATCGTGGATTTTCCGGGTGCTCATCGGCCGAATGGCCCGATCCGGCCCGGGCGTCGGCCGGGTGGCGGCGGGGCCGAGAAGATGCCCAGTTCGAACCCCCGGGAAACGGCCTCGGCCCTGTCGGTCGCCCCGAGTTTTTCGAGGATCATCGCCACGTGTCCCTTGGCCGTTCGCATCGAGATGCCGAGTTTCTGGCCGATCTCCTCGTTGCCATAGCCCTGCCGCACGAGCGCGAGCACCTCGACCTCGCGGGCCGTCAGTCCGGCCGGCGTCGCCTGGTGCCGGATGGGCGCGGCCCGCACCCCCTTCGCGCCCGAGCCCTTCCCCGCATGGGCGTCGCGGATGGCGGCCACGATCTCGCCGGCGTCGACCTGCTTCGTGAGGTAGCCGCTCGCGCCCGCCCTGAGCACGGTGGCCGCCTCGTGGGCCGAGTCCGACGACGTGAGCACGATCACCCGTGTCGCCGGCACATGGCTCCGCAGCCACAAGAGGGTCTCCAGCCCGCTCATGCCCGGCAGCCGCAGGTCGAGCAGCACGACGCCGGGCCGTGATCGCGGAACCTCCTCGATCGCCGCCTCGCCGCTCGACATATGGCCCACGATCGTGAGATCGGGCTGCGAGGCCAGGAGGCTCGCCAGCCCCTCGCGAAAGACGGGGTGGTCGTCCACAATCAGGATCCGGATCGTCGCCTTCATCCTTACTCCGCCCAGTGCTGCTCCGTGAGACCATGAGCCCGCTTGCACCTGCTGCGACGATACTACCGGAAGCATCCACCCGTTGACAGTCACGCCGTGTTTCAATGTCTCTTCCCATGCAAGCCCGAAGCGCGAGCGAGGGACAATGCGTTCTCCGCACCGGATTCCTACGCTCGCGCTTCGGGCTTGCATGGGACATGGTAGGCACCCGCGGCAACCGCAAGCTGCTCCCGGTGGTAGCTTCGTGCCGCGCCGGGTTTCAAGCCGGCCGATCGGCCGGCCGCCGGGCGTCGAGCGGTGTCGCGATCGTGGCGGCCGTGCTCGTGGCGGAAATCCTCGGGGCGGGCGCGGCGTGGGCCACCGTTCCGCCGGAGGGCCCGACGCCGATCGCCGCCGTGAAACGGCGGACCCCGCGGGAACTGTCCTCCTCTCCGCGCTTTCAGATCCGTGGAGTCGTCACGTGGCATGAAGACGTGCGGATGGTGGTGCAGGACGAGACGACCGCGATGTTCTGCTACCGCAAGCCTTCCATCGACGAGCCGGCCCCGCCCGACCTGCCAGTGGAGCGGGGCATGGAGGTCGAGGTCATCGGGATCGGCGAGCGCGGCGGATTCGGGCCACGGCTGCGGGTGGAGAGCGTGCGGGTGATCGGGCCGGGCACGCTCCCCGAGCCCCGCGACGTCGACATCGTGAAGGCCAGCGAAGGCGCCCACGACACGGAACTGGTGCGGCTCACCGGCGTGGTGCTCGGATCGAAGCGCGAGGGTGGAGACACGAGGCTGCTCATGGAGACGCAGGGCAGGGGGTTCACCGTCCAATTCACCGATCCCGAGTTGCCGGGCCATCCCGCCGACCTGGTCGATGCCGTTACGACGGTCGTCGGCGTCGCCTTTCCCCGGTTCAACACCCGCGGCGAGAGCACCGAATTCTTCATCGTTTCCTCGATGCCCGACTGGTTCGAACTCGTCGAGAAGCCGCCGGCCCGGCCGTTCGATTCGCCGCGAGTAGGCATCGACGCGCTCGCGCGATACGCCACGCTGCGGCGGCCGGGCCGCATCATCCAGACCGAGGGCACGCTGATCCATGCCATCCCGGGGGCGGCGATCTACCTGCAGGATGGCCGCAGCGGCATCACGGTGAAGTGCGACTCGGCCGAGCCGTTCGCGCCCGGCGACCGGGTGGCGGTGGCGGGATTTCCCGACCCGAGTGGCCCCGTCGTCGGGCTCAAGAATGCGTTCGTGGAGAAACGCGGTGCGGGCATGCCCCCCGAGCCGCTCGGGATTGCGCCGGAAGCGATCGAGCAGGCCAACATCGAGGCCTGGAAGGCGGGCATGATGCTCGAAGGAGGCGACTTCATCGGCTGCCTCGTGCGGTTTCCGGCCAGGCTCGTGGAGACCCGGCGGACGGAGGAGGGGGGCGAGATGCTCCTGCGGTCCGGCAGGAAGATCGTGGCGGCACGGATGAGCGAAGCC